>JANQMB010000367.1 GCA_028280355.1 Verrucomicrobiales bacterium | reverse complement strand
TCTGCATGGCGTGATTTGGGGGGGCGGGAGCTTCAGGGGGGCGGGGGCGCCCGTCAAAGGGAAGTGACCCGCGGGTGGGCTCGTTTTCTATTGCGATATGGTCGCCGGCGCCCCCTTCGCTACTCGCCTTCCCTTTTTGACCACTGTCCGCCCACCGCCGATGGTAGTGGCCATGGTCACGGTCGCCAACTGTTTCAACATCGCCGAGGCGCAGAGCCTGCAGATCGCCCTCGACGCCCGCGGGATCGAGTCGTTTGTCCCTGACGAAAACGTCGCGACCGCCGCCCCCCACCTGTTCGCCACCAAGTCGGGCGTGCGGCTGCAGGTGGCCGAGGCCGACGCAGAGGCGGCAAAGGCGATCATCGCCCGGGCGAGGGGGACGGGTGATCAGGGGTAAGTTGGTGCGGGTGGCGACCCCAGCTGGTTCTCTAACCAGTTGACAAGCAAAGGTCGGCGCATGAGAGAGATGGGATGAAAATCGCGGCTGTTTCCCTTGTCGCCACCACGGGTGTCGCCCTCTCTGCAGTGCCGCCGTTGAGCCCGGAGGATCTCGAGGAACAGGCCACCCATGTGGTCATTGGCGAGGTGGTCGAGGTCGAGTCGAAAGTGAAGGGCATCACCGTCCGCAACAGGCACTACGAGATCACCGTCGAGGTCGAATCGGTCGCGAAGGGGGATGATCTGAAAGCGGGCGCCCGGATCGTCGTCCGCGCCTGGCAGCCGGCGGCAGGCTTGGGACCTCGGCCACCCGGCCTGCAGGGACATTCCGACGTCCCCGGCAAGGGTGACCGGATCAAGGTTTTCCTCCGGAAGTCGGGCGATGGCTATGAGGTTCTGCACCCGAACGGCTTCGGATCCGCCCCGCCAAAACCCTGACCGCTGTCAGGGCGGCGGCCGCCCCGCGGCTCCGGCTCGGATGCGCATCTGCGTCTGCAAACTGAGCCATGCTCCACACCATCGAGATCTTCGCCGTCGTCGCATCGGCGCTCTACGGAGTCTTGATGGCGTGCCGCAAGGGGCTGGACGCAGTGGGGGTGTTCACCATCGCCTTCGCGGTGGCTTTTGGGGGGGGTACTCTGCGGGATCTGCTGCTCGACCGGCGGCCGCTGTTCTGGACCGCCAACGAACATTACGTCCTGGTGGTGTTCGGCCTGGCGATGTTCGGCTCGGTGTTTCCGCGGCTGGTGGCGCGTTTCGAGAAGGCGCTGCCCGTCCCCGATGCGTTGGGGATCGCGCTGTTCAGCCTCACCGGCGCGGCCTACGCCCTGGAGGCGGGGATGTCCCCGGTGGTGGCCTCGTTGATGGCCGTCGTCACCGGTACCTTCGGGGGTGTCATCGCCGAGGTGATCTGCAACGAGATCCCCAGCCTGTTCCGGCCGGCGCCGCTGCAGGCCACCTGTGCGTTTGTCGGCGCCTGGGTCTACATCGGGCTGATCGGGGTGTCGGAGCTGGTCGCACTGTGGGCGGGGATCTCGGTGATCGCGCTGTCGCGGCTGGCGGCGTTGCGCTGGGACTGGCGCCTGCCGAGCGCGCGCATGTGACGGAACTGACACCTTCTGGACTTGCCGGGGGGACGGGGGTTCTGTTTTATAGGGGAAACAGCCCGAGGGGTCGCCCCGTGGCAGACCGGGCTCCGACAGACGACCGATGGAGGACACACCGAGACATATTCTACGATCCAACCTCCGGCTCGGCTGGGTGACCGGCAAGACGGTGGAGGGGAAGCGCGTCCTCTGTGGCCGTCACGGCGACAAGGCGTTCCTGTTGCGGTTCACCAAGGAGGGCGAGCTCAAGGACACGCTCGCCCTCGAGGGTGAACCGCAGGATGCGGTCGAGGTCGAGAAACCGGTGCGGGTCTGCGAGTTCGAGGTGCCGGAGTTCGACGTCGGCCTCTACGAGCTGCCGAAGGAATACCGCGAGTTCCTCGAGAACACATGGGACTACGACGTCAGCGAGCGCGGCAAGATCGCGGTGCAGATCAACGACTGGCGGGAGAGCGGCCATTACGTCTTCCACTGGGACGGCGAGGAGTACCACTGCGACGAGGAGGGCAATGTGCTACAGCACCGGGCCGACTCGGAGTGGGCGATCTAGCTTCGGGCACGAACGTTGTCGGACGATGCGCCTGATCCACCGCGACGAGATCCCCGAGACCGGGGTCTCCCACGACCCGGCGATCCGCAAGCGCCTGTATGTCCCCAACGGAGTGGTGCCCAAGCTCACCAATTTCAGCCAGTCGGTTTTGCGACCCGGGCAGCTGTCCCCCTCGCATGCCCACCCGGACATGCATGAAATCTTCCTGGTCGAATCCGGCCTCGGCGTGGCCGTGGTCGATGGCGAGGAGTTGAGGCTGAAGGCCGGGGACTGTCTCGTCGTCGAGCCCGGCGAGGCACACTCGCTGCAGAACGCCTCGCCGGACGAAGATCTGCACCTCACCTATTTCGGGATCGAGGAGTAGAGATCCGCGGTGCCTACCCGGGATCTAGCGACAGGGTTCGAGACGGTGCCCTCCCCCACCCCTCGGTTTCGATGTGGTGTTCCGAGAGATGCAAGATGGCCGCCGCCCCGCGACCGTCGACGCTGTCGCACACCGCCGGCAAGGTCAGGTAGTGGACACCGGAACCCCCGTCGAGGGCATATCCGCCAGCGTGGTCGTGCCCGTTGAGGTGGAGGGTCGATGACCGGTGTCCCGCCAACAGGGAACGCAGCTCCCGGTGGTTCCAACAGAGATGGCGCGGGCTGGCGGCGGAGGGGTGGGCGCCCATGTGGTTGAGCACGATCACCCTTTCGCCGCTGCGATCCGCCCGCCCGAGACAGGAAGCGAGATCGGCCATCTGTCGCTCCGCCGCCCTGCCGTTCCAATGCTGGCCGCTCGGCTCTGCCGCCTCCCGCAGTGCCTGCAGCTCCCGTTCCGCACCGCGGTGAGCCGGGCTGCCGATGGGGGTCGATTCCACCGAGACCTCAGTCGAGTCGAGGGCGAACAGCCGCCAGCCCGCATGATGGAGAACCTCCCCCCTCCCCCACCCCGCTATCCCCAACTGGGCGACGAGCGCCTCGCCATTCGAAGGGCCGAGGTGATCGTGGTTGCCGGCCAGATGGATCCATGGATGCCGACACGCTACCAACACCTCGCCAACGGCCTCGACGTGCGCGGCCTCGTTCGAATCGACGAGGTCGCCGAGGTTCACCACCGCCACCAGATCACGCTGGTTGAACTCGCGGATGGCAGCCGCCAGGTGATCCAGCGCATCGCGATACCGACAGGATCCTTCGGGTTCCCGATCGGCATACTGAACGTCCGTCACCACCCCGATCGACCAGCTCTGCGCACAAGAAATCATTGCAGACCCAAGAAAATATCAAAAACGGGAGCAAAAAGTTGAGAAAAAATTAAAATTTAGCTTTACTTCACTATTAATGATGATATCTTTTATCAAGTTTAAGAAACTAAACTGAAATTAAACAAATCGAAGATCTGATGAAAGCCGGTCGCCATTTTTTCCATCTCTCTGCCCTGGGTTTCGGGGCGGTGTTCGGGTGGTCGGCGACCTCTCATCGACCCAATTTCGTCGCCGCGGGGGGAACCGCCCTCGAGCTTCCCAGGGCGACATCGACGATCCAGCGTCCGGTGGCTCAGGTAGATGCCACAAATCCGAAGCCATATAGAAACGCATCTCATCCTGCCGCTCGCCTCCGAGGCTATGGACGCGGCGAGAACGGATCCGAGTGCGCCAGTCTCCGAAGCAGGGTAGCTCCGTCTCGGGTCTTCAGTGAGCTCCAAAGTTCTGCGAAGAGGCTGGTCGCACTCGATCCGATCGCGCGGCATATGCGACGAATCTTGGTAGCGAAAAGCTCCCCGACCCGACCCGGTCAACTATCCGCGATCCCGATCGAGGTCGGGCGGGGGGCGACTCCATCCTCTCTCAATACCACTCGCCTGACCGGTCGGGAACCCCCCGGTCAGCTGGGGGTTCGCGCCTAGGTGCCGCGAACGAGACCGGTCACCGCCTCTCTTCATGGTTGGTTGGTTGGTGGTGCCGGCAAACACCCCGTATCCCATGGAAGACCCCGTCCCCCGGCGAATGCCTGGGGGCGGGGTCTCTCTTTTCTCGATGGGGGGGATCGAGGGGATCAGTCGATGCAGGGTTCGCCTTGGATCGCCCACTCGCGCCATGGGTCGGTGGTGGTGGGTTGCCGGATTAGGCGGTCGATCCCTTCGGTGCTGAAATCGACCACCAGCGCATGGCGAGGGTGGTTCTGCAGGTTGAAGCTGGATCCGTGGGCGAGCCGGTGGTGCCAGAAGATCGTCGTTCCCGCCGAGCCGGTGATTTCCACCGCCGGCTGCATCTGCGCCATCTTGTACAGGCGCCGGTGGTAGTCGCCGGTGCGCTGGGAGCCGGCGGTGGTTCGGTATCCCCAGCGCATGGTCAGATGGCTACCCGGCCATACCGTGAAGCCCCCCCCCTGCGGCTCGACGTCGCTCAGGTAGGTGGCGGTGCCGAGCAAGAACGGGTGGCTATCGGTGTCGGGTCGAGGTCGCTTGTCACAGGAGACCCCGCTGGGGAACACCGAGTACAGCCCGCGCACCCCTTCGGGTTTCTGCACACCCCCGCCGAGCAGCGCCCTGGCGGTGGCCGTCACACTGCGGTTGTTTGCAACCAGTTCATACAGCCAGCGCTGGTCGCGGACGTTCTCCCGGAACTTGAGATGGCCGCTCCGGCGGCGCATGCCCAGCATGCTCAGGCGATCCCGTATCCGCCCGCGCCAAGTGTTCCGTCCGGCGCGCTGGAAATGGCGAGGACAGAGCGTGCGGGCGAAACGGCGTGCGAAATCGGCCAGTTCGGCGGGGATCACATCGCGCCGCACGAGGTATCCGTTGCGGGCGAAGAAACGCAGCTCCTCATCTTTCAGACCCTCCGCATGCGGGTCGAAGGAGAGGTCGCTGGCGGTTGGGGGAGGGAAGTGTCGGCTAGCGAGTGAACGGCCAATTTTGGTGTCGAGCGACGGCGGGATCAGATGCATTGGGGGGGTGGGGGTGGGGTGGGGGGAGCGTCATCTCGGCGAGTGGTTCTGTTCTATTTTCGACCCCGGAAATCACGTCGCCGTTCGAGCCCACTCGGTTAATTAACCGTCATCGATCCGTTGACGATCCGGCCGCAGAAACGGATGTTCGCGGGGTGGCATCGGAGCCCAACCCATCGACACCGCGACCTTGCGTCTTTTTCGATCGCGATGGAGTGGTGAATCGATCTCCTGGTGCAGGCTATGTTCTGTCCATCGATGCTTTCCAGCTCAACGACGGGGTAGGGGAGCTGCTGCGATCCATCCACAACGCCGGCTGGTTGGCCATCATTGTCACTTCGCAACGCTGTGTCGGAAAGGGTCTGATCGATATCGAAGGATTGGAAATGATCCATCAATCGATGCAAAAGATACTCATGGATCGTTATGGATCGGTCTTTGATGCGATATATGCTTTTACCGATCTTCCCGGCACTGCTGGGTGGCAGAAACCCAATCCGGGAATGATCGATCAAGCATGTATTGATCATTTAATCGATCGTGATCGATCGATAATGATCGGAGATCGTGATCGAGATATCGAGATGGCTCAACGCGCAAAGATCGGGAGATCGATCCGATTATGGATCGATGATGATCCCAAAGAGACCGAAGCTGATCAGACAGCTCGATCGATGGACGAGGTTGTCGAGATCGTGCAACGATGGTTGCCGTGAATGACGAACGACATCGATTGGAGGGGACGGATCGATATCATCATCGAAAGCAGAGTATCGGCAACTAGAGAAACGATATGGATACCGCCCGTGCATTGGTCGCTTTCGCGTTGATCCCTGCCGCCATGCTGGCGCATGTATTGGTCGCGCAGCACTTCGGGTGGTTCCAGAGATGGCCAATTCCAGAACTTGTCGTCATGGCGGCGGCGGTGATCGTCTTGCTGCGACAGTGGATCCGGATTCGACCGATCAAAAAATGGCGGATCGGCCTCAATATCGCCGCCTGGATACTGGTGGGATTTTTCTTGTGGTGGATTCAAGTCTATTCGGCCTATCCAGAGGTGGATCCGAGCTTGGCGGTCGGTGACGACCTCACGGATCGGTTATCGATCGACGGTCTGGTGGATTCGAACGACGAACCGATCGACATCCGATCGGTGCTGGATCGATCCGATGTGACCCTGTTGGTGTTTTATCGAGGCTACTGGTGACCTTTTTGTCTCGGCGAGCTAGGTCAGCTCCAAAAACATCGCGCCGCCTTCGGGGAGGCCGGAATCGAACTCCTCGGCGTCTCTGTCGATCCGCCGGATCGGTTGCGGGAGGTGCAGGACAAGGTCGGCATCGAGTTCGGCCTGGTCTCGGATCAGCAGTTGAAATTGGCCGACCAGTTCGGCCTGCGGCACCCAGGTGGCAACCCGGCCGGTGGCGATATCGCGCGGTCGGCGACCGTTTTAGTCTCGCGCGATGGGGGGGTGCTGTGGTCGCACTATACCGACAACTACCGTCTGCGGCCGCGACCTAACGATATTTTGGAAGCAACGAAAGCGGCGATGGGAAGATAGGTGGGCGGGGCTCCCAAGGGTGGGAAACCCGGCTTGGCCTCGGTCGATGATCCGTGCCGCCGGAGGGTGCGTGGCTGGAGATCGCCCCATGACAACCGCGGGTAAAACGGGCGATGCACGCGAAATTTTATATATAATTAGTTGATATTCAATCAATTACAGATTTCATTTCGCGATCTAGCCATACTGTTAGGATGGCGATGTCGGCGGGGGTGATGCCGCTGATACGACCTGCCTGGCCGAGGGTGGAAGGGCGGACGGCGTCGAGTTTCATCCGGGCTTCGTTTTTTAGGCCACGTATGGCGGCATAGTCGATCGTGGCGGGGATCGGCTGGGTCTCCATCCGCTGGGTGCGGCTGATCATGTCGGCCTGGCGTTCGATATACCCGGCGTACTTGAACTCGATCTCCGCCAGATCCCATATCTCGTCGGGGAACTCTCGACGCAGCTCGGCCGGCAACGAGGCGACCGAATGCTCGGGTCGACGGAACCACGCATCGAGCTTCAATCCCTCGTGGACGGCCTGTTTGCCGAACTTCAGGATTGCCTCGAGTTGTTGTGTTTTGACTCGGGCACGCTCGGCGCGCTCACCGTCGACGAGGCCATAGGTTTCGGCGTTCGGCGTCAGCCGTAGATCGGCGTTGTCTTGTCGCAACAGCAGCCGGTACTCGGCGCGGCTGGTGAACATCCGATAGGGCTCGGTCACCCCTTTGGTGACCAGATCGTCGATCATCACGCCGATGTAGGAATCGGAGCGCGCGAGGGTGAAAGCCGGTCGATCGAGAATTTTGAGAGCCGCGTTGGCGCCTGCGACCAGACCTTGCCCGGCAGCCTCCTCATAGCCGGAAGTTCCATTAATCTGCCCAGCGAAATACAGACCGCCGACCTGTTTTGTCTCAAGGGTGGTGGAGAGCTGGGTCGGGGGACAGTAGTCGTATTCGACTGCATATCCGGGACGGATGATCTCGGCATTTTCGAGGCCATGGATCGAACGGATAAAATCGTATTGGACGGAGTGGGGGAGGGAGGTGGAGACCCCATTGACGTAATATTCGTGGGTATGGCGCCCCTCGGGTTCGAGGAAGACTTGATGGCGATCTCGATCGGCGAATTTGACGACTTTGTCTTCGATCGATGGGCAATAACGCGGGCCGATCCCTTCGATCATTCCACTGTACATCGGTGATTGATCCAAATTGGATCGGATCACATCGTGCGTGGATCGGTTGGTATACGTGATCCAACAAGGGAGTTGTTCCACGTGGAACAATGGATCGGACCATCGATTGAGGGTGAAGATCGCGTCGTCGGAATCGGCGGTGTCATCGACTCCGATCGTGTCGGCGAGAAAGCTAAAATGGGGCGGGGGATCGTCACCTTCCTGGCGTTCACAGCGATCGAAATCGATCGAACGGCCGTTGAGACGACAGGGCGTGCCTGTTTTGAACCGTTCGACTTCGAAGCCCAGTTCGATCAGTGCGTCGGACAAAGTCGATGCGCCATCACCCATGCGACCGCCAGCCTGGTTCTGTTTGCCAACGTGCATCAGACCACGCATGAAGGTTCCGGAGCTGATCACGACCGCCTTGCTGCGAAACTCCACCCCGAGTTGGGTGCGGATTCCGGTGATCTGGTCGTTTTCGACCAGGAGGGTCGCGACGTTGCCCTGATGGAGGTCGAGTCGCTCTTGCCGCTCGACGACATGTTTCATGCGAAACTGATAGGCCTTCTTGTCGCACTGGGCTCGTGGGGCTCGAACGCTCGGACCCTTGGCGGCGTTGAGCATCCGGAACTGGATTCCGGTGGCATCAGTATTCAATGCCATCGCCCCACCGAGTGCATCGATCTCACGCACCATGTGCCCTTTGGCGAGGCCGCCAATGGCGGGGTTGCAGGACATCGCGGCGATGGTGTCGAGATTCTGGGTCAGCATCGCCACATCGCAACCCAAGCGTGCGGCGGCGAGGGCGGCCTCCACCCCAGCATGGCCGGCGCCGACGACGATCACATCGTAAGGTTTGGGATAGGCGAAAGTGGACATCGAGATCAGCTGTGTCGTCTCCCCAGGTGGCGGGGGAGGGGAATCTCTCGCAACCAGCCCCTGCCGCAACGGGATTTACGCGATCGGGGGACTTCGTCGAAGCACGGGATCAATCGACCCGGACTGTTCCACGTGGAACAACCCCGAATAACCAATCTTTCTTAACATTATCCACGCCCGTTGATTTTCCCTGTCGATCATCGATAGTTCGCGCCCGATCATGGCTTCCGATTCGACCGACAGCTATCCCGGCAAACTCATTGCCGTCGAAGGTCTCGATGGTTCTGGCAAGTCGACCCAGATCTACCTCGTCAAACGTTGGCTGCAGTCGAAACGGGTGAAGGTGTTCTTTACCGAATGGAACTCGTCGGCGCTGGTCAAAGCGGCGACCAAGCGGGGCAAGACGGAGCACACCTTGCGGCCGACGACGTTCTCGCTGATCCACGCCACCGACTTTGCCGACCGCTACGAGCGCCAGATCCGACCGCTGTTGCGGGCGGGGTATGTGGTTCTTTGCGACCGTTACGTGTTCACCGCCTACGCCCGCGACCGGGCGCGTGGCGTCGATGCCGACTGGGTGGCCGGATTGTATGACTACGCGATCAAGCCGGACATCACCTTCTATTTCCGGGTGCCGCTGGAGGTGTCGCTGAACCGTATCCTCAGCGGTCGCCCGGAGCTGGGCTATTTCGAGGCCGGGCTCGACATGGGCTGGACCTTCGACCCCTACGAGAGCTTCCGCATCTTCCAGGGCAAGGTTTTCGAGGTCTACGAGAGCCTGATCGAACGTGAGAACTTCACGGTGATCGACGCCGAGGGGGCGATCCCCGCGCAGCAGAAGATCGTCCGCAAACACATCAAGAACCATATCGAACTCGACGGCTACAAGCTCCCCTACATGCCGCGCCTGCCCCTCGAGCTGGCCTTCGACGAGGATCGCGTCGAGGACATGGCCGACCTTTGAGGCGGGCGTAGGGATTCGAAATCATGATCAGCGAAGAGACCAGGAGACGTTTTTTCTCGCTGCCGTTGCCGGAGGTGGTCGAGCTCGACCAGCCCTTGACCGGCAAGCTGTTCGTCATCGAGGGCTCCGACGGCTCCGGCCGGTCGACCCAGATCCGCTTGCTCAGCCGCTGGCTGGAGGCCAAGGGGCACGCGGTGAAGCACATGGGCATCAAGCGTTCGAACCTCGCCGGCGAGCAGCTGACGCTCGCCCAGCAGAGCAACGTGTTGACCAACACCACGATGTCCCTGTTCTACGCGACCGACTTCTTCGACCAGCTGGTGACCCAGATCATCCCGGCGCTGGCGGCGGGCTCGATCGTGCTCGCCGATCGCTACATCTACACCCTCATGGCGCGGTCGCGGGTGCGCGGGGCGGACGATGCCTGGTTGCGGAACATCTACAGCACCGCGGTGGTGCCGGACGCGGTGTTCTATTTCGAGCTCGACGGCGCCCTGCTGTTCGAGCGCTACCTGAATAAGAGCCGCTCGCTCGACTACTGGGAGAGCGGGCTCGACCTCGGCCTATCCGACGACATGTTCGACAGTTTTAATCGTTATCAGTCGTTGATGAAGAACGAGTTCCAAAAAATGGCCGAGGAGTATGGCTTCGATGTCATCGACGCCAACCGGCACGTCTTCGGTATCCAGAAGGCGCTGCGCAAACGCATCAAACCCTTCCTGAAAAACTGAGGTATACCTTTCGCGTGCCCGGGGGCGTTGGCCGGTTGCGGCTTTCCCTAGAACCCGGCACGAAATCGGATAAGTTCGGAACCCGATGTCCAAACGATTGATCGCCGCCCTGTTCCTGGTCGCCGCCGTGATGGCGTTCCGGCTTCTGCCGGTGTTCGCCAGCGAGGAGGTCGCGCTGGCGTTGGCCAACATCTCGCCGCTGGCCGCCCTGGCGCTCTGCGGCGCGATGCTGTTGCCGCGGCCGCTGGCCGCCGGCGTCACCTTCGGCACCTTCCTGGCCAGCGACGTGATCCTCAACCTGCACTACGGGCAGCCGCCGCTGAACGCGTATTCCCTCGCCCTGCTCGTCGCCTTCGCCGCGATCTTCGCCGGCGGTTGGGCGCTGCGCCGGCGCGCCTCGTTAGGGGCAGTGTTAGGGGGAACGGTGGCGGGGACCCTGCTGTTCTACCTGGTGACCAACACGGCCTCGATGTTCTACGACCCGGGGTACGCGAAGAGCCTCGGCGGCTGGTGGCAGGCCATGACCGTCGGTCTGCCGGGGTACCCGTCGCCTCCGGTGTTCGGGCTCAGGTCGCTGGCCGGGAACCTGGTGTTCGGGGCCGCCTTCTTCCTCGCGCTGCGCCCGGTCCCCGCCGCGCGGCCGGGGCTCGCCCCCGCCCCCGCGGCCTAACAAATTCCCATCACCGCCGCCGACCAGACATGCTCGACCAGCTAGCCGGACACCCACATGCGGACGCAGAGGTCAACCGCGCCCTCTCCGCCGACGACAAGGTCGCCCTGTTGCGGCAGATGGTGCGGATCCGCCGTTTCGAGGAGGCCTCGCTCAAGTATTACAACGCCGGCAAGATGGGCGGTTTCCTCCACCTCTACATCGGCCAGGAGTCGGTGGCGGTGGGCTCGATCTCGCTCTGCGGCGAGAACGACCACATCATCACCGCCTACCGCGACCACGGCCACGCGCTGGCGGTGGGCATGGGCATGGACGAGTGCATGGCCGAGCTCTACGGCAAGCGCACCGGCTGTTCGAAGGGCAAGGGGGGCTCGATGCACTTCTTCGCTCCGGACAAGAATTTCTGGGGCGGGCACGGCATCGTCGCCGGCCAGACGCCGCTCGGGCTCGGATTGGCGTATGGGCTTAAGTATAAAGGGATCAAAGGCGCCGCCCTGTGCTATCTCGGCGACGGGGCGGTGAACCAGGGCGCGTTCCACGAATCGCTCAACCTCGCCGAGCTGTGGGATCTGCCGGTGGTCTATGTGATCGAGAACAACGGCTACTCGATGGGCACCAGCCAGGAGCGGTCGTCGGCCTTCCAGAACTGCCTGGCGCAGCGCGGCGACGCCTACGGGATCGAGTGGGATGTGGGCAAGGGCCACGACCTCTACGAGGTGCGCGCCAAGACCCAGGTCGCGCTCGAGCGCGCCCACGGCGAGTGCCGCCCGACCATCCTCGAGTTCGACACCTACCGCTACCAGGGGCACTCGGTGGCCGACGCCAACGCGAAGAAGTACCGGACCCCGGAGGAGATCGAGCATTACAAGCAGAACTACGACCCGATCAACGTCTGGAAGAACCAGCTGGCCGCCGAGGGGATCCTCGACGAGGGGGTCTACAAAGAGCTCGACACGGAGGCGAAGGAGGAGGCCAAAGCCTCGGTGGACTTCGCCGAAAACAGCCCCTACCCGAACCCCTCGGAGCTCACCGACGACGTCTACTGGGAGGTCGACGAGGGCACCGAGGCCGGCAAGACCGGCCGCCACTTTTTCCACGATTGACCGCCCGCCCGCCGATGCCACAGATGCTCTACCGCAATGCGCTGAACCGCGCGCTCGACGAGGAACTCGCGCGCGACGAGAACGTCGTGATCATCGGCGAGGAGGTCGCCGAGTACAACGGCGCCTACAAGGTCACCGAGGGGCTCTGGAAGAAGTGGGGCGACAAGCGGGTCGTCGACGCCCCCATCTCGGAGGCCGGCTTCATCGGCATGGGCATCGGCGCCTCGATGTTGGGGGTGCGGCCGGTGATGGAGCTGATGTTCTTCAGCTTCGCCTACGTCGCCTTCGACCAGATGGTCAACAACGCCGCCTGCGTGCGCTACATGTCGGGCGGCCTGATCAACGCCCCGATCGTCGTCCGCGGGCCGGCCAACGGCGGCACCAACGTCGGCGCCACCCACTCGCACACGCCCGAGAACATCTTCGCCAACGTCCCGGGCCTCAAGGTGGTCTGCCCCGCTACCGCCTACGATGCCTACGGCTTGATGAAGTCGGCGATCCGCGACAACGACCCCGTCTACTTCATGGAGAACACCCTGCTCTACGGCGACCCGGCCGCGGGCTCGGAGATCCCGGAGGCGGAGTTCACGGTCCCGATCGGCGTCGCCGAGGTCAAGCGCGAGGGCTCCGACGTCAGCCTGATCGCGCACGGCCGCTCGGTGATCGTCGCCCTGCAGGCCGCCGAGCAGCTCCGGGAGGAGAAGGGGGTCAGCGCCGAGGTGGTCGACCTGCGCTCGATCCGGCCGCTCGACGAGGAGACGGTCCTCGCCTCGGTGGCCAAGACCAACCGGGCGGTTCTGGTGGACGAGAACAAACCGTTCTGCGGCGTCAGCGCACAGATCGCGGCGACCATCCAGGAGAAGGCCTTCGACGACCTCGACGCACCGGTGCTGCGCGTGACCTCGGTCGACGCCCCGGCGATGTACAGCCCACCGGTCGAGAAAGAGCAGATCCCCAACGTCCGCCGGGTGGTGGAGAGGGTGATGCAGCTCGGCTAGGCGGCCGGCAGCCCCCGGCGGCCCGGCGTTCCCGCGGGGCGAGGCCGGCCAAACTATTGCTGTCAATTCCTCCAATTCCGTCAAAGACTTCCCAGCCGATGCCGAATTTCGTCACCATGCCCAAACTCAGCGACACCATGACCGAGGGCACCCTCGTGAAGTGGTTGGTCGGGGTGGGGGACAAGGTCGATGTCGGCGACCCGCTGGCGGAGGTCGAGACCGACAAGGCCACCATGGAGATGGTGGCCTTCGACGAGGGCACGGTCGGCGCCCTCTATGTGGACGAGGGCACCAAGGCGCCGCTCGGTGAAAATTTGGCGGTTCTGTTAGATGACGGGGAGAGCCTGCCGGAACAACCCGGAGCAGGTGGGGGCGGGGCGACCGCCACCCCGTCCGGGGACGATGCTGCGGCGGCGGATCCCGCCAACCCTCCAGCCCCGACCCCGACCCCGGCGGCCACCGGTCCCGCGGGCGGCCGCATCAAGGCGTCGCCGCTGGCGAAGAAGATCGCGGCGGCCGAGGGGATCGACCTGGCGAGGGTCTCGGGCAGCGGTCCGGGCGGGCGCATCGTGAAGAGGGATCTCGAAGGCGCACCGGCCTCCGCGGCCGGTGGTGCGCCCCCGGTTTCCGGGTCCGCGGGTGCCGCCGTGTCCGCCCCGACCCCCCCGGCTGCGGTACCTGCCGCCCCTGCGGCGGAGGGCGACCAGCGGATCCCGCTGAGCGGCATGCGGGCGGTGATCGCCGAGCGCCTGCTCGCCTCGAAGACCCAGATCCCACATTTCTACCTGCATGTCGAGGTCGACGCGGCGCCGCTGATGACCTTGCGCAAACAGGCCAACGCGGCTGTCGAGGATGGGGGTAACAAATTTACAGTCAACGACTTCGTCCTCAAAGCGGCGGCCAATGCCGCAGCCGCAGTCCCGGCGGTCAACGCCTCCTTCGACGGCGACGCGATCATCCAATACTCATCCGTCCAGCTGGCGGTGGCGATCGCGATCGAGGACGGTTTAGTCACCCCGGTGATCCGGGACGCCCAGACCAAGAGCCTGCTCGAGATCAGCCTGGCGGTGAAAGACCTGGCCGCCCGCGCCAAGTCGAAGAGGCTCTCGCCCGACGAGTTCGCCGGCGGTACGCTCACCGTCTCGAACCTCGGCGGCTATGGCATCGACCGTTTCGACGCCATCATCAACCCGCCACAGTCGATGATCCTCGCGGTCGGGTCGGTGGCGAAGAGACCGGTCGTCGATGCCGCCGGCGATATCGTCGCCGGCCTGCGTATGGACATCGGCATCAGCGGCGACCACCGCGTCGTCGATGGCGCCGTCGGCGCCCAGTACCTCGCCGAGTTTCGCAAGTTGATCGAGAACCCGGCCAGCATGCTTCTGTAACGCGGCCGGCTGGCCGGTCGGTGTTGGGGGTCACCGGCGACCGCGCGGTCGCCCGGGGCGCGGACGACCTTCCCCCTCAAGTCCGGCGGGGTGACGGCGGTGTCACCTAGCCGCCGCCGCCGTCACCTAGTGGACGGAATCTTTGCAGGCGACTTCTGGCGGAGGTCTCGCCGCGGCGGTTAAGAAGGCGGCACCCCGGTGAGGTGCCACGATCAGGTGGTGCGAGTTCCGGGCTACCAAGAACAGAAGAAACCCGACAACCCAAAGAATGAAAACACGCACACGTTTTACAACCAGGCTCGCATTGGCGGGTATCGCCGCGGGCGTCGCCCTCGCCGCGACTGCGGCACGCGGCCTCGAACTCGAACTGCTCGGCAGATACGGCCAGGTCCCACAGGATCTCGAGGACGACGACCCCGGCAATGACGTCGATCTCTTCGACCAGAGCGCCGCCGAGATCCCGACCTACGACCCGGCCACCAGCCGCGTGTTCGTCACCAACGCCGCCACCGCGGCGGTCGACGTCATCAGCATCGCTGACCCCTCCGACCCGGTCCTGCTGTGCTCGATCCCGCTTTCTGGCGATGGGATCGCCGGCCCGACCAGCGTCGTGTTCACCGGCGGTGTCCTGGCGGTCTCGCTGGCGGCCGACCCGAAGACCGACCCCGGCCAGGTGGCCTTCTTTGACGCCGACGGCAACCCGGTCGGCGCACCGGTCGAGGTGGGCGCCCTGCCCGATGCGATCACCGTCAGCCCTGACGGCGACATCCTGGTGACCGCGAACGAGGGCGAGCCGAACGACGACAACACCATCGACCCCGAAGGTTCGGTGAGCATCATCGACATCTCCGCGGGCGTCGCCGCCGCCACCGTCGAGACGGCGACCTTCGGCCACCTCAACGGCGACCGCAGCCGGCTGGAGAGGCGCGGCGTGCGGATCTTCGGCCAGATCCACGAGGACACCGGCGAGGTCGATGAGGAGGGCAAGCCGGTCTACGCCTTCGTCCGCAACACTACAGTCGCCGAGGACCTCGAGCCCGAGTTCGCGGCGGTCAGCCCGGACGGCTCCACGGCCTACGTGACCCTGCAGGAGAACAACGCCGTCGCGGTGGTCGACCTCGACAGCGCCGAGGTGGAGCGGATCCTCCCCCTCGGCCTCAAGCGCCACCGGCGCCACGGCAACGCGATGGACGCCTCGAACAAGGACGGCATCGTCGGCAATCTCCGCCGCCAGCGGGTGGTCGGCATGTATCAGCCCGACGCGATCGCCGCCTACGAGGCCTTCGGCCGCACCTATTTCGTGACCGCCAACGAGGGCGACTCGCGCGATTACGACGTCTTCAGCGAGGAGATCCGTGGCGCCGACCTTCCCGACGAGGGTTTCAAGTTCCTCGGCCCGAAGAAGCTGATCGGAGACGACGCCAAGCTCGGCCGCCTGAAGACCACCATCGCCCCGCCGGAGACCGCCACCGCCGGCGTCGACCGCAAAGGCAACACCCGCCTGCGCGACGTCGTCGCATACGGCGGGCGCTCCTTCTCCATCTGGTCGTCCCGGGGCTGGCAGGTGTTCGACAGCGGGGACGATTTCGAGCGCATCACGCTCGAGGCCGTCCCCGATATCTTCAACGCGAGCAACGATGCCCCGGAGGCCGACGACCGTAGCGATGACAAGGGGCCCGAGCCGGAGGGCGTGATCGTCGCCGAGTTTGCAGGCAGGACTTACGCCTTCATCACCCTCGAGCGGGTCGGTGGCATCATGGTCTACGATATCTCCACACCCTGGCGTGCGGAGTTCGTCGAGTATGAAAACACCCGCCTGTTCGCCGACCAGCCCGGCGCCACCACCGTCGAAGACGACCTCGGCCCGGAGAGCCTGGTGTTCATCGACCCGGAGGACAGCCCCACGGATGAGGCTCTTCTCGTCGTGACCAACGAGGTCAGCGGCAGCACCCTGATCTTCGCCGTCCACCCGCCCGCAGACGACGATGAGGATGACGAGGACGAGGACAAGGACGAGGAGGAAGACGACGACGACGAGGGCTAGCGGGGAATCTCGCTGGCGTGCTCTTTTGACGAGCCAAAGGGGGGGTCGGGCGTTCGCGCCCGGCCCCTTCTTGCTTTCTGGGGTGCCTTCAATGCGTTCCTCTCCTTCTTTCCGTCCGCCTTGAGAACATTCCATCGAGATCCCGGAGACCGCCCGAATCGTTCGCAAGCGAGCCTCCTACAAAGATATCACCCAGAAATCAGTTTGATAATTATAGAAATTATTGTATACTGAATAAAATTCGGGATGGTGCGCACGATTCGTTTTGTCATTTACGGAGTATTGTTGGCGTCGGCCGGAGCGTACGTGGCGTACGACCGGTTGATCGGCGGCGATGGGGCACGCGTTTTGAAGCGTGTATCAGCGGGTGGTGATGGCGGGGAGGTGGTGTTGCTTTCGGATCGCTATCGGCTCGACGAATACTTCCAGTCGATGGAGGGGCCGGCGAGCAACCATGCGGCGATCCATCTCGACCCTGACCTGCCGGACTCCGACGTGGTCTACGTCACCGGTGTGCGTTCGGAGGTCGTCGATGCCGATGGGGCGGAACCGGTTTCGCCGGAGTTCTTTTGCCACGCCAACCTCACTTTCGCCAACGACCGCATCACCCCGGTCGAACACAACGCCGGTTTCGACCCGCCGACCCACATGGACTGGCGCCTGTTTACGCTCATCCCCGGCAAGCTCGATATCCAGCTGCCGCCCGGGTTCGGGATCCCGGTGAGGGCGGGCACGCCGCTCGACTACTACACGATGACCCTGAACCAGAACCGCGGCACCGCGGCAGGGGACGTGAGGATCAAGACGCACGTCTCCTGGGCGAAGGGGTCGGAGGCGATGAGGCCGGTCTTCCGCAGGGCGGTGTATGTCTACCAGCAGCACGAGGAAGATGCCGCGCGGCCGGTCGCCGAACCGGGCGAACACGCCGGCGAGAAATGCGCCCAGGCCTGCGAGCGCGACCAGAAGGGGACGATCCCGAGCACTTTCGCGGCGAGCGAGTCGATCCATCCCGGGGCGACCTGCTGTGTCCGCAACGCGTCGGCGGGCGGCGTGATGCCCCAGTTCGGGTCAAACAACACGATCCACTGGATGGTCCCGCCCGGGCGGCACATCTACCGGACGGACGTCTCCAACCAGTTCGAACTGCCCTTCGAGACCACCGCGCACTATGTGACCGGGCACCTCCACCCCTATGCCAAATCGCTGAAGTTGCTCGATCTCGACTCGGGCGAGGTGCTGTTCGAGATCGTGTCGGAAGATTTCGACGACCGGATCGGCGTGGCGCGGATGAGCGATTTCATGTCGAAGCGGGGCGTCGCGATCCGCAAGGGCGGGCGCTACGAGCTGGTCGCCGAATACCACAACACCACCGATCGACCGATCGACGCGATGGCCATCCTCTACCTTTACCTAGCCGAGCAACCGGGGGGCGACCTGCTCGCCGAGAGGTAGCGCGGGCTACCGTCCCTGCTGGATCTCGACCGACCGGACCACCGCACCGGCCTCGTCGCGCAGGGCGAACTGTAGGGTCGGCGGGGCCGTGTCCCAGTCGATCTCGAGCGTGCCGAAGTTGGCGCCGCCGAAGTTTTCCCCGACACGGTGCCGGTTCACCTCCTTCTCCCCTCCGCCCAGGGGCTGGTTCAGGCTGGACGAGGTGATGTCGTAGAGCGGGTAGGGTAGGGTCGACTTCTCGACGGAGATCTCGCCGCGGTGGCGGTCGCCGCTCAGGACCGTTACCGGCGGGGCGTCCGGTTGGGCGAGGAGCGCCATGAGGCGTTTCTTGGCGGTCGGGAAGTTCGCCCATTTCTCGAAACGGTGGTCGGAGGCGACGAGCTGGATGGAGGAGACGAGGAGGTGGACCTGGGCGGTGGAGCCCCGCAGCTCCCCCTTGAGCCATCGCCATTGGGCCTCGCCGAGAATGTCCCCGTCCGGGCCGGGCGGGTCGCGGTGGAAACGGGTGTCGAGGAGGAGCACTTTGAGCTGCCTGTCGCCGGCGCCGAAGGTGTGGCTGGTGTAGACGCCCTGTTGCTCCCGGCGCGGGTGGTCGGCGGGCACCTTGAGGAAGTCGAGGAAACACTGCTGGCTGGCGGCCCGTTTTGGATACTCCTTGCCGGCGTCGTTCTCGCCGTAATCGTGGTCGTCCCAGGTTCCGATCACGGTGCATTCCCGCCGCAGCGCGGCATAGGTTTTGTGGGAGGAGAGCGTCGCGTATTTTGCGGCCATCTCCTCCATGTCGGTGGTGTCGCCGTAGATATTGTCGCCCATCCAGACCCAGACCCCGGGTTTGAAACTCGCCACCGCGTCGAAGATCGGGATCGGGCGCGCCTGCCGGCAGCAGGAGCCGAAGGCGAGGCGGGACACCACCGGCTCTGCGGCGGAGGCGTGTGGTAACGCCGGCTCTGCAGTGGAGGCTTGGGTCAGGGGGAGCAGGGCGAGGGCGAGAGCGGCGCGGATCACGCCATAGGGAAGGCCGCTTCGCGGGTTTGTCACCCGCCACTTTCGTGATATGTCCCCGGACCCTGCGCCATCGGGTCTCGACGGCCTCACGCCACCACGCCCGCCGCCTCGTCCTCGTCGACCAGCAGGCCGCGCAGGTGGCGATGTTCGGGTTTGGCCAGCTCCGGGTCGTCGGCGACGACCGCCGCCGCGAGGTCGCGCGCCTGCTGCACGAGGTCGGTCTCGGTCACCAGGTCGCCGAGCTTGAGGCCGGTGAGGCCGCTCTGTGCGGTGCCCAAGATCTCGCCGGCGCCGCGGATCCGCAGGTCGGCCTCGGCGATTTCGAAACCGTCGTCGGTCTCGGCCAGCACCCGCAGCTTCTCGGCCGCCTCGGCGCCCGGCTTGTCCGCCATCAGCACACAGTAGCTCTTGTGGGCGCCGCGGCCGATGCGGCCGCGCAGCTGGTGCAGCTGGGAGAGGCCGAAGCGCTCGGCGTTGTAGATGTACATGATGTTGGCGTTGGGGACGTCGACGCCGACCTCGATGACGGTGGTCGCGATCAGCACGTCGGTCTTGGCGGCCCGGAAGTCGCGCATGATCGCCTCCTTCTCCTCGGGGGCGATCCGGCCGTGCAGGAGGTCGCATTTGAACGGGGCGAGCCGCTCGGCCCAGCGTTCGAACTCGCCCTCGACCGACTTCGCCTTCAGCTTCTCGGAGTCGTCGACCAGCGGGTAGACGATGTACGCCTGCCGGCCTTTTTCGAGCTGCCCCTTGAGGAACTCGGTGGCCTCGCGGGTCTTCTTGCGGGCGTCGCGGACGGCGGTGACCACCTCGCCGCGCCCCGCCGGCAGCTCGTCCAACACCGAGACGTCGAGGTCGCCGTATACGGTCAGGGTCAGCGTGCGCGGGATGGGGGTGGCGGTCATCACCAGGACGTCGGGGCAGGGGCCGCGCCCGATCAGTTTGCCGCGCTGGGCCACCCCGAACTTGTGTTGCTCGTCGATGATCACCAGCCCGAGGTCGCCGACCTCGACCGACCCGTAGAACAGGGCGTGGGTGCCCACCAACACCTCCGGCGGGTCGCTTTCGAACAGTGGCAGGTCGTCGCCGCCGGCGCCCCGGCGCGTGTTGGCGGTGCGCAGCGCCACCCGGATGCCGAGCGGCTCCAGCCAGCGGCTCAGCACGAGGTGGTGCTGTTCGGCGAGGATCTGGGTGGGCGCCATCAGCGCGGCCTGGCAACCCGACTCGACGGCCAGCGCGATGGCGGCGACCGCGACCAGCGTCTTGCCGGAACCGACGTCGCCCTGCAGCAGGCGGTTCATCGGCCGGCCGGCCGCCAGGTCGGCGCGGACCTCTTCGATGGCGCGCCGCTGGGCGCCGGTGGGCTCGAAGGGCAGCGACCCCAGCAGCTGGTCGAGCAGCTCGCCGGGGCCACAGTGGACCGCGCCGGGCAGGGCGTCGTGCTGCGCCCGGCGGCGGGCGACGTTCAGCTGCAGGCCGAAGAACTCCTCGAGCGCGAGGGTGCGGCGCGCCCGGTCGAGCTCCTCTTCCGAACCCGGGAAATGGATGTCGTGCAGGGCGGTGGCGCGGGTCACCGCGGTGGCGCGGCCGCTCGGCGCAGGGAGGATCTCCGGGAAGGCGTCGGCGTCGAGGTCGGCGGTGATTTGATAGAGGGCGTTGCGCAGCGGGCGTTGTCCGATGCCCTCGCCCAGGGGGTAGATCGGGGTGATCCGGCTGAGGTGGACCAGCTCGGGCGCGGCCGCCGGCCCGTCCAGCGCCGCGACGGCGGGGGGTTCGAGGGCCTCGAACTCTGGGTGGTCGATGACCAGCCGCCGGCCGCTGAGCTTGACCTTGCCGTAGACGACGATCTCCTGGCCGACGGCGACCAGGCGGTGGATGTAGGCGAGGTTGAACCAGCGCAGGGTGATCCGCCCCAGCCCGCCGCCCTCCGGGTCCTCCATGGCGGCCTCGAAGATGCGGCGGCGGCCGAAGAAGCGCTTGGCGGTGTCGACGACCTCGCCGCGCAGGCACACCGGCACCGCGGTCTCGTCGGCCGGGAAGGCGTCGAACTGGGTGCGGTCCTCGTAGCGCCGCGGGTAGTGGGCGAGCAGCCCGCCGGCATCGCGGTAGCCGAGTTTGTCGAGCTGGCCGAGGAGCTTTTTCGACAGGGCCGGGATGTCGGCGAGCGGGGTGTCGGGGCGGATGGGCACGGGGCTAGCTCGGCGGGCGTTCCGCCGGGCGGACCGCCTTGACGTTCATCTGCAGGCTCACCCGGCCGCGGAAGTCGTTGCGCAGGATGGTGAAGGCGACGTCCCACGGGGGCGGGGGCAGCTCGCCTTCGGCGCCGTTGAAGTAGATCGCGTCGCAGACCGAACCGCCCTGCCGCAGCGTGAGGCGGTAGTGCTTGTCTTTCAACACGCGCGGTTCGGAGGTGGGGGCGACGCCGCGCGCGAGCAGCACCGGCTCGGGGTTCGAGGCGCCGAAGGGCTCGAGCTGGCGGTAGGTGTCGAGCAGCGGCAGCCGCAGCTCGGACAGCTCGCACTCGGCGTCGAGCTCGAGCCGCGGCCTGAGGTCCTCCGGGTCGGCGTGTTCGCGGACGTAGGTGTTGAGGTGGCTGCGGAACTCCCCGATCTGCCCCTCCCGCACGCTGATGCCCGCCGCCATGCTGTGCCCCCCTCCCGACAGCAGGTGCCCGCGCCCGGCGTTGATCGCATCGACCAGCGAGATGCCCCCGATGCTGCGCCCGCTGCCCTTGCCGACCCCGTCGTCATCGACCGCGACCACGAAAGTGGGGCGGTGGAACTTGCGTGACACCCGCGCCGCCACGATCCCCACCACCCCCGGGTGCCAGTCGCGCCGGCCGACGACGATGGCGTGCCCACACTCGCCGGCCGAGCCGTCGGCGATCATCGCCATCACCTCGTCCGAGGTGCGCCGCTCGATCTCCTGCCGCTGGCGATTGCGGCCGTCGAGCTCCTCGGCCAGGGCGCGGGCGCGCGCCGGGTCATCGCTGAGCAGGAGGTCGAGGGCCGCGCCGGCGGTGTCGAGCCTGCCGGCGGCGTTGAGGCGGGGGCCGATGCGGAACCCGATGTCGAGCGCCCCGTAGGGCGGGTTGATCCCGGCCACCTCGGCCAGGGCGCCGAGCCCGTAGTTGCGGGTGCGGGCGAGCTCCTCCAGGCCGCGGCGGACCAGGGCCCGGTTCTCGCCGACCAGCGGGACGATGTCGGCGACCGTGCCCACGGCGACGATGTCCAGGTATTCGCGCAGGTCGAAGCCGGCCACCGGGCGGGTCTTCAACAGCGCGTGCGCGGTCTTGAAGACGACCCCGGCGCTGCACAGGTAGCTGAACTCGGACCCGGCCCCCCCGGCGCCGGCCTTCGGGTTCACCAGGGCGCGGCAGTCCGGGCGTGCGTCGGGCAGGGTCTCGTGGTGGTCGAGGATCACCGCGTCCACCCCGCGCCCCTTCAGCCACTCGGCCTCGGGGACCGAGGTGGTCCCGCAGTCGATGGCGATCAGCAGGTTCGGGGAATGCTCCGCCAGGCAGCGTTCGAGGCCGTCGAGCGAGAGCCCGTACCCCTCGTCGACGCGGTGGGGGAGGAAGGTGCCGGCGGCGATCCCGTAGGCGCCGAGCACGGTCTTGAGGAGGGCGAGCGAGGTGACGCCATCGACGTCGTAGTCGCCGTACAGGACGACCTTCTCGCCCCGGTCGGCGGCCTCCAGAATGCGGTCGACGGCGGGCGCCATGTCCGGCAGCTCGAAGGGGTCCGCCAGGCCGGCGAGCTTGGGTTCGAGGAACGCCCGCCGCTTCTCCGCGGTGTCGATGCCGCGCCCCGCCAGGATGGCGCCGATCACCCGCGGCAGGCCCTCGGGCAGGGCCGTCGCCGGCGGTGCCGGCGCGACGGTCCAGCGCGCCTCCGCGGGGGCTGCGGGTTCGGCGGCGCTCACTCCGCCCGCTCCCCCGCCGCCTCCCGTTTGGCCGCCGCTTCCTCTAACAGTTTCGCAAACTCGGCGAGCGGCTCCTCGGCGCCAAGGTACTCTTTCCGGCGCCGGTAGCTGTGGGCGAGGATGAGCCCGCGGCTGTCGAGGACCGCCAGGCAGGGCACGCCGCGCCCGGCGGCCGCGTCGACGAACTCGAGGCCCTCGCCGCCGCGGTCGGCGAACCGCAGGGCGGGCCAGGGCATGTCGGCCTCGGCCATGTACCGCTTCATCTCGGCCTCGCTGTCGTCGGCGCTGACCAGGACGATTTCGAAATTCGCCCCGGCGGCCTTCTGCTCGTTGTAGAACTTGACCAGCGCCGGGGTGAACTTGACGCAGGCCGGGTTCCAGCCGGCGGAGAAATAGAGCAGGAAGTAGTCGATGGCCTGCTCCGGGTTCAGCTTGTGGTCGGCGAACTCCCCGCCCTCGAGGCGGACGAGTTTCCCGGCCAGCGCCTCGGCGACGATGACGGGTTTCGGGAGGCGTGGCAGCCCGGGGTCATCTTGTGCCTCGGCGGCCTGGAGCGTGATACTGGCCGTGGCGATCAGGGTGGTGAGGAGTCTCATCGGCGTGGTTGCAAGGCTGGCGTGTGGGCGCCACCGCCCACCATAGCGGCAGCTGGGGGGGATTCAAAACAATGGATCGTCGCCGGGCGGGCGCCGCGAATTTGCCGCTAGTCAAAGGGGGTGAGTCTGGAATACCTTGTTTGCGGTACTCACAAATGTATTGGGGAATGTCATTGCGGCGACGGTCTGGTGGATCGTCCTGGCTGGGCATCGCCGTGCCGGCTCTGCTGGTGGGGCTCGGCGCTGGCCATGTGGCGAGGGGGGCGGACGAGGCGAAGCGCCTCGGGCACGACCGGCTGGAGGCGATGATGGTCTCCGCGCAGGCCGAGACCCGCGAGGCGGCGTATGCGGTCGGCCGCTCTTGGGGCGCAGCGGGTGCGGGGGATTTCCGGCGCATCCTTTGGGGGGCGTGGGAGCGGCGCGAATCCCAGTTTGCGAAGGCCCTGCGCGAGAGCGCCTACGACGTCGGCCTGTTCATGTCCAGCCACCGGAACTGGCAGGCGTTGGGGCACGACGCGATGGTGTCGGTGCGCTCGGGGCTCGGGGGTTCCGGCGAGATGTTGGGCGCCCTCGACCGGCGTTTCGGGGAGGCGGAGAAGGCGCGTGTGGAGATGGACGCCAGGCTCGCCCGGGCGCTCGCCGCGATCGAGCAGCTGTCCGCAGTGGGCGTCGGCCTGGTGGAGCTGGAGGGGGTTCTCGCCGGCGTCGAAGGGCGTGATGCCGAGGCCGTCCCGAGCTTCAAGGCGCGGCTGTCTGCCGACCCGGACGGGCGGGCGTTGCTGGCGGCGGAGGCGACCTTGCTGCGCGCCCGCCGGACCCGGGACGCGCATGTGGAGGCGGCCATGCACAACCGGGAACAGCGTTGGGCATCGAGCACCGCGCAGCGGTTTGCGACCTTGTTGAACCGCCGCCGGCAGGTGCTGGGGCTCGAGCCGCTGCGGCTCGAACGTCGGCTGTGGGAGGCCTGCGCCTCGCACACCGAGGAGATGCGGCAGCTGGGCTATTTCGATCACAAGTCGCCCCGGCCGGGGCGCCAGACCCCCGGCGAGCGGGCGCAGGCGGCGCAGTTCGTGGGGACCTTCGAAGGCGAAAACCTCTACCAGTCCGCGCGCCCGGAGGCGCTCGAGCGGGTGTTCCGTTCGTGGTGGGCGAGCGACCGACACCGCCAGGTGCTGTTCGCCAGCCGGCCCAACCGCATGGGCCTCGACCCCGGCGGCGGTACCCACTGGGCGCTGATGACCGGCCGCATGTAGGGGCTGGCGCCCGTCACGCCCGGTCCCGGGATCCGCGGATCCAGAGATACACCATCCCCCCGAGCGCCACCGTCGCGACGCCGCAGGCGGACTCCCAGGGGTGTTCGCGCAGCAGGCGCCACTCTAGGTAGGCGGCCATCGCCAGGAACAGCAGGGGGGTGATCGGATATCCGATGCAGCGGTAGGGGCGGGGGAGGTCGGGGCGCCGGCGGCGCAGCCAGAAGACGCCGGCGACGGTCGCCGCGAGCGAGAGGTTGAGGACGAACTCGAGGTAACGCACGATCTGCTCGAGCTCCGAGACGGCGAGCAGGAGGATGAGTGCAACGCCCGACTGGAGGAGGATCGCCACCACCGGGATGCCGTGGCGGTTGGTGCGCGCGAGCACCGCCAGCCGCGGGTAGTCCTGGCCGAGCATCTGGCCCACCCGCGGCCCGGCCCAGGTCATCGCGCTGGCGGCGGAGATCAGCCCGAAGGCGATCAGGCCGCCGACCAGCGCCCCGCCTTGCGCCCCGAACAGATGCCCGGCGACGATGAGGCCGACCTCCTCGCGCCCCGCCATCTTGTCGGCCGGGGTGCTGACCAGGAAGGCGACGTTCACCAGCAGGTAGAGGGCGGTCACCAGCAGGGTGCCCCCCACCAGGGCGAGGGGCACGGAGCGCGCGGGCCTGCGGACCTCGCCGCCGATATAGCTCGCCGCGTTCCAGCCCGAGTAGGCGTAGTTCACGTAGAACAGGGAGACCGCGAAACCGCCGCTCAAGATGATGTCCCACTCCCCGGCGGCGGGGGCGAGCGAGACCGTCCCGCCACCGGCATGCGCCAGGCCGGCGATCGCCAACCCCAGCACGAGCGCGAACTTCAGGGCGGTGAACACGATCTGGAAACCGCCCCCGAAACGCAGCTTCCACAGCTGCGCCGCCGTCACCGCCAGCAGCATCGCCACCGCCAGCGGGACCGCCGCCCCCTCGAAACCCGAGGCCTGGCCGAGGTACTGTCCGAACAGGCGGGCGGCGATCGCCACCGGGGCGGCGAAACCGACCGTCAGCGAGATCCAGCCGCTCAGGAAACCCACCGCCGGATGGTAGGTTGCCGAAAGCAGGTGGTATTCACCCCCGCAGCGGGGCAGCGCTGACCCCAGTTCCGCATAACACAGCGCACCGCACAGCGCGTAGATCCCGCCCAGCACCCACAGGACGATGATGGCGAAACCGCTCGGCACCGAGGCGAGCTGCCAGCCGAGGCTGGTGAAGACGCCGACGCCGACCATGTTGCCCACCACCAATGCCATTGCTGCCGGCCAGCCGATGCGGCTGGGGGCGCGGTCCTGGGCCGGTTGGGGTGTCGCCATCCGACCGCTTTATCGGCCAGGGGCGGGGCGCTTGGCAAGAGTCTTGGGCTCGCCGGGCGTCGGGTGTGGGCGGCAAGATGCCGCCCTTCCCAGGAGGGGCTGCATCTTGCCGCCCATGGGATAGGCACCACTGCGTGAATACGCATC
>JANQMB010000294.1 GCA_028280355.1 Verrucomicrobiales bacterium | reverse complement strand
GCTACGAGCCGCTGGCGAGATAGGGGCCGCGGCGACCGGAAGTGTAAACCATGTCCCCGAACGGGTGTAAACCATGTCTCCAGACTTTACACATCGAGGCCGCCCTACCTCCGCCCATGGCGTCCGCGCACCCGCGACGTGGTAGGGCGCTCTCGCCACTGCCAGCGCGAAGCGCATCTCCATGGCGGAGCCAAACTGCAGAGCCGAGCGCAGCGAGGATAAGAGCGCCGTGGGGGTTATGCCGGCCTCGCCTAAGGGGGGGTACAACTCGTTTCAAAGTGCTCTAGCCGGGGACGGCTAGCCAGCGCACGCCGTATGCCGGGAGGACCACGTGGGGGGGGCGCAGGTCGGCCGCCGGGTCGAGCAGGTCGCGCGCTTCGCCGATGGGGAAGTCGGCGGGGACGGCACAGGCGCAGTCGTCCCCCGAAAGGTTGTGCAGGGCGAGCACCCTGGCGCCCGTCTCCCGGTTGTGGCGCAGCACGGCGAAGATATGGCGGCCGAGGTCGAGGACGTCGTTGTCCGAGGCGGGGTGGAAGGCGCTGTCCGACTGGCGCGCCTCGAGCAGGCGGGTCAGCCCGTCGAAGACCCGGGCGCGGAGCGAGGCGGGCGCCTCGAGCTCGGTCTCGACCTCGGCGAGCTGGAGCTTGGCGCGGTTGATGCGCCGTTTGATGCCCGAGGCCCTCGCGCCCCCGACGTCGTTCTGCGAGCCCAGCAGGCAGTGGATGTAGATGGCCGGGATGCCGACCAGGGCCATCGGGATCGCCTGCGAGACGAGGAAGCGGCGCATCTTGGTCTCGACGTCGAGCGCCGCATCGCCGGGGTCGTTGACCGCGTCGAAGTAGGTGATGTTCAGCTCGTAGGGGGACCGGGTGCCGTCGGGTTTGGAACGGTAGCTGACCGCGCCCCCGTGGGCGACCGCCAGGTCGGTGAGCGCCTGCTGCTGTTCGGGCGAGAGGATTCCCTCAGCGGGGCGCATGCCGATGCCATCGTGGGTCGAGGTGATGTTGAGGAAGGTGCAGCGCTCGGCCGGAGGCTCGAGGGTCGCCGCCCAGCGGGTCAGCGGCCCGGCGTCGCCGGAGTGGAGGCCGTAGAGGATGAGCGGGGCGAGGGTGAAATTGTAGATGATCTGGGCCTCGTCGCCGCGCTCGCCGAAGTAGGTCAAGTTCTCGGCGTGGGGCACGTTGGTCTCGGAGAGGAGGATGACGTGTGGCGCGGCGAGGTCGAAGACGAGCCGGACGATGCGGATGAAGGCGTGGGTCTGCGGCCGGTGCACGCAGGTGGTGCCGCTCTCCTTCCACATGTACGGGATCGCGTCGAGGCGGATCATCGAGGCGCCCCTGGCGGCGTAGAACAGCAGCACGTCGAGGAGCTCGAGCAGCACCTCCGGGTTGGAGAAGTTGAGGTCGACCTGGTCCTCGGAGAAGGTCGTCCACAGACGTACCTCGCCGCCCTTCCCCGGGTAGGCGTGGAACAGCGGGCTGGTGCGCGGGCGGGTGACCTGGGAGTCGTCGAACGCCTCGTCCTCCTCGATGCAGAACCCGGCGTAGCGCGGGTCACCACGCAGGTGGCCGCGCACGTACTCGCTGGATTTCGAGACGTGGTTCACGACGCCGTCGAACACGGTGCGGTAGTGTTCGCCGAGCTTCGCGAGATCTTGCCAGTCGCCGAGCGCCCCGTCGACCGCGCGGAAGTCCGCCACCGAGAACCCGTCGTCCCCGGTGGACGGGTAGAACGGCAGCACGTGGACGAGGGAGAACCGGTCGCCGGCGCGCGCCCTGAGGAACCGCCGTAGCGTCGCGAGGCCGGGCTCGCCGTCGGCCTGTAGGGAGTCGCCGTAGGTGATGAGGAAGGTGTCGCGCTCGCTCCAGCCTGCCGGCCGTGGGGGGATCCGCCCCGCCCAGCGTTCCAGCAGGGCCCGGGTGCGGGCGAGGAGCCCAGGCGCCTCCGCGCCATAGAGGAGGCCGAGGTTCGATTCGAGCTTGGCGAGTTTCTCTGGGTCCATCGATGTCGGGTGCACAGGGGGAGCGCCGAACATCGGCACCGGCGGCCTCCGATCAAGTGAGATCCGGGCTGCCGGCCAGGGGGGGGCGATCGCCTGGCCCCGGGGAAAATCGGTAGGGCAGATTTCGACCGGTGGGAGTATTTTTGGGAAACGACACCCGCAGCCCTCCCTATCAGTGCACCGGACGTTCTCAGCCGCCATCCTCTTCGCCACCTGCCTCCCCCTTCGGGCCGGGGCGGTGGAGGACTACAATTTCGACGTCAAGCCCATCCTCTCGGACCGCTGTTTCCTGTGCCACGGGCCCGACGCGGAGAACCGCAAGGCCAAGCTGCGCCTCGACACGCGCGAGGGCGCCCGCGAGGTCATCGAGAGCGGCGAGCTGATGGCCAGGCTGACCAGCCACGACCCCGACGAGCGGATGCCGCCGCCGGAGTCGAAACTCGCTGTCTCGGAGGAGGAGATCGCCACCCTGCGGCGCTGGATCGGGGAGGGCTTCGCCTACAAGGAGCACTGGTCTTTCATCGCGCTGCGCGACGTCCCCGTCCCGCAGGGGGTCGGGGGCGGGCACCCGATCGACGCCTTCGCCGGCGCGCGCCTGGGGGAGGCGGGGATGGCGATGCGGCCCCGCGCGAGCAAGGAACAACAGGTACGGCGGGTGGCGTTCGACCTGACGGGGCTGCCGCCGACCTTGGAGGAGGTCGACGCCTTCCTCGCCGACGGGTCGCCCGAGGCGTACGAGAAGATGGTCGACCGCTTCCTGGCCAAGCCCGCCTTCGGCGAGCGCATGGCCTCGCACTGGCTGGACGTGGCGCGCTACTCGGACAGCTTCGGCTACCAGCGTGACAACGATCGCTATGTCTGGCCATGGCGCGACTGGGTGATCCGCGCCTTCAACGACAACAAGCCATACGACGAGTTCGTCACCGAGCAACTGGCGGGCGATATGCTGCCGGGCGCGGACGACCAACAGATCCTGGCGACGACCTTCAACCGCCTGCACCCGCAGAAGGTCGAGGGCGGCAGCACCCCTGAGGAGTTCCGCGTCGAGTACGTGGCCGACCGCCTGCACACCTTCGGCACCGCCTTCCTCGGTCTGACGTTGGAGTGCAGCCGCTGCCACGACCACAAATACGACCCGTTGCCGCAGAGGGAGTATTACCAGCTGTTCTCCTACTTCCAGAACATCGACGAGGCCGGTCTGTATTCCTTCTTCACCAAATCGACCCCGACCCCGACCCTGCGGCTGATGGACGAGGGGGCGAAGGCGAAGCTGCGCTCGTTGGAGGGGGCGGCCTCGGCCGCGGAGTCGAAATATCGGGAGGCGCTGTCCGCGACCGAGCGGAGCGAGGAGTACAGGGACTGGATAGCGGGCAGGCCGGAGCCGGTGGTGCCGGGCGAGGTCCTGCACCTCGATTTCGAGGCGGCGCCGGGCGGTGCGAACCAGAGCGTCGAAGGCGTGGTCGGGAAGGCGGTGCAGCTGACCGGCGACGACGCGGTCGGCACCAAGGTCGGTAACTTCAAGCGCCACCAGCCGTTTAGCGTGTCGCTGTGGATGAAGACACCGGACGTGAAAGAGCGCGCGGTGGTCTTCCACCGCTCGCGCGCCTGGACGGACGCCGGCAGCCGCGGCTACCAGCTGCTGATCGAGGACGGCAAGCTGAGCTGGTCGCTGATCCACTTCTGGCCGGGCAACGCGATCAGCATCCGCACGCGCGAGCCGATCCCGGTGGGGAAGTGGGTCCACGTGGCGGTGACCAACGACGGCTCCAGTTCGGCGCGGGGCCTGAGGATCTGGGTCGACGGCCGCATGGTGAAGTGCGAGATCGTCAGGGACAACCTCCGCAAGGAGATCACCGGTGGCGGCGGCGACACGATCACCATCGGCGAGCGTTTCCGGGACCGGGGTTTCAAGGGGGGGCAGGTCGACGAGTTCCGCGTGTTCGAGCGCAAGCTGACGCCGCTCGAGGTCGCCGGCCTCCACGATGGGAAGAGTTTCAAGCTGGCGCTCGCGGGCGGGGGTGGCACCGCCGGGGTCACGGGGTCCCTGAGGTTCTACGCGATGGCGGTCGACCCCGGGGTGGCTGCCGCCAGGGCGGAGTTGGGCAGGGCCCGCGAGTCCCTGGCGAACTTCCAGAACGGCCTGCGCGAGATTATGGTGATGAGCGAGATGGAGCAGCCGAAGCCGGCCTTCGTCCTTGAGCGCGGCGCCTACGACCAGCGCGGCGAGCGGGTGGCCGCCGCGGTCCCCGCCGCCCTCCGCGGCGATGGGGGCGACGACCGGCGCGGGCTGGCGGCCTGGCTCACCCGGCCGGACCACCCGCTGACGGCGAGGGTCGCGGTGAACCGCTTCTGGCAGATGTGCTTCGGCGAGGGGTTGGTGCGCACGCCCGAGGACTTCGGCAGCCAGGGGCAGCTGCCGACCCACCCGCTGTTGCTCGACTGGCTGGCGAAGCGCTTCATCGACTCGGGCTGGGACGTGAAGGCGCTGTTCAAGCTGATGGTCACCTCGGAGGTCTACCGCCAGGGTTCCGACAC
>JANQMB010000291.1 GCA_028280355.1 Verrucomicrobiales bacterium | reverse complement strand
CTGTTAACCACTAGGTCGTTGGTTCGAATCCAACCGCAGGAGCCAAAACGCCCGCGCCCCGAAGGGGTGCGGGCGTTTTGGCTTCCCGAGGTTGATTCGAACGGAGTTCGACTGCGATGCCCCGAAGGGGCTTCCATATAAGTTGGGCGCGAAGCGACCGGTGCCCGCAGAGGCGCCAGCCAATCCAACCGTAGCGACCATCTCCCAGAAATTGGTTCCCTGTACTATGTGACGCGGAACATAGATGGGCCTCTATACATCTTCAGGTTCTGCCCAGCTAATATCCTCGGTGTAAGTAGCCTTGGCGACGATTTCGTCGATCGTTTCCGAAAGGGAGAGTGTTTGGCCTATCTTCGGTCGGCCGATTTTCGGCGGCGGCGTATCGGTGTTCTGAAATCTGCAGGCTCCCCTCGCGACACCGGCATGGTCTCCGGTGCCGTAGAGCGCAACATAGGTCAAATCACAACGGGAAGCATGCCCGGCGAGGGCCGGATCCAGGCGGCCTGTCCTCTCATTGAGCTTGATATTCGTCCTGGCGAAGGAGGACGCCGATTCGGTCTTATCATCGACGCTCGCGAGAGGGAGGAAGAACACACCGACCATGAAAGCGTGGGGTAAATGTTCGTGGACGAGACGAACCTCGTCCGTCAGCTCATACATGCGACCTGTGAGATTCTTATCAAAGTTACCGCTGCTCCGATCTCGAAAATTGAGTCCTTTGAGCGAAACTCCAACTTCAAGGCCGAGGACAGTGTCTGTTACGGTGACGTCGATTCGTTTTTGAGTTCCGGATCCAAGTGGTGTGAGAGGCTCGGTGCCTCCCTCAAGGGAGGTTGGTAGGACGGTCTTATTCCGGAGCGCCGAATTTCGGAAAGCATCCGCGATAGCGACTGCGCAACCGTTGGCAAAGCATTCGCTCCAACGTCTCTTTTCGTTCTGGTTGCCGGTCTCGGGTCTGTCCCCAGCATGATCGAGAGCGGCAAGAATCCCCGCTTCTGGTTTTAGTTCGCTCCACTTCATCATCCCCGTGAAAGAGCTAGCGAGCCTGCATAGATGCGGCGGTGTGAAGCTGATCTGAGAACGAGTCCCGGTGGCTCACCAGATCGGCATAGAATTCTTCAGGAAAGCGGAGGCGCCCTTTATCCAGGCGATTCAGAAACCCTGAGACCGCGCGATGAGAAAGCGGTTCGGGATCAAATTTCAAGAATTCTTCAAGGGGTCTCCGGGTTGTGTTTTTGGGCCACATCGACACTGGAACTTCGAAACGTCCGGCCTCCGCTGAGCCGAATGCGGCGATTGGCCATGAGCGTTGTTCGTCGAAAGGGAGAGGGATGCAATCGAGAGACCGTGGGGTTGCCCCGATCTTCTGGCCGACCCACCGGGCAGTAGCGACAGAAACCGCGTTGCCGACGAGCTTCCATCGGTGGGAGGGTCGTGTGACTTTTTCCGCAGGCTTTGTCCAATCGATTCGGAAACCTTGGAGCCGTTCCGCATCGCGAAGATCGGGACGGGCAATTCTGCCGTCGGGAAACCAGATGCCGGGAGGCGAAGGAATACCGATCGTTGAACCGCCTTTCAAAGTCGGCACCGCATCGACGGCCCAGCCAAGCCCGCGAACACCCTCGGTCCAGTAGAAACCACATGCTTTCCCAATGTAGCTTGCGTCAGCCGGTTTACCTGCGTCTTCCCCAAAAAGAAGCTCGGAGGGATCGACTTCTCTAGACGCATAGAAGAATACTCTCTGACGTCGTTGCGGTAGGCCAAAAGCTCGACTGTCGAGTACGCGGTAAGCCCACCTATAGCCGAGTTTCTCAAATTCTGCTGCGATCATGCGCATCGCTTTGCCCCGTTCGAGTTGGAGCATGAATGGAACGTTTTCAAGGAGGACGTTCGGAATGTCGTGCGCACGGAGAAGTCGAAACACCTCGCCGACCAAACCTGATCGGCTTCCGCGTATTCCTCTCGTCTCGCCCGCTTGGGAGAGATCTTGGCACGGGAACCCGGCGGTCAGTAGTTCCGTTCCTTTCGGAAGATATCTGAGGTTACGCACATCTGAGTGGAGCGGGACATCTGAGAAGTGATGCTTTAGGACTTCCTGAGCACCCGGTTCAAACTCGCAAAAAAAATGGGTCTCGTGGCCAGCCCGGCTCAAGCCGAGTTCTACCCCGCCTACGCCAGCGAAAAGTGATGCTGTCCTGAGCGATCTCATCACTTTCTATCTAGACCGCATGCGTGCATCTGAACAGTAATTTTTGTTTGGAGGCTTAAATATTCGTCCGTTGCGAACTGACGGCGAATCGGCATTGGGGAAGCGGCAGGGGGCGCCCAACTCAAATCTCTCGGATTTCCGATCCCGATCGAAATCTCCCCTATCTTTCTCCCCATACTGTGCGGCGGGGAGGGGCGCGGGCTCCATGACGGCGCTTAAGAGGTGATGACACGTCAGGGCAGCTACCGGTAGCTACCGATAACGGACCGTGTGGCGGCGGTTCGCCCGCAGCCCTTCGACACGCTGTGCCTTACCATCCGGCCAGGTGATCGGATCGTGAGGTCGACCTCCGTCGCACCCCCGACGCCGGCGTGGATCTCCTTTTAGTGCACGGAGATGTATCCGGCGCTGCCGTGGTAGTTTGGACAGGATGGGGTGCGACGGGAGAGTGTCTGGGTACCGGTTACGGCAGCGTCTGCACCCGGCGCACGAAGTACCGGCCGGCGCCGGCAGGGGGCGTGTAGCTGTAGGAGACGTCCGCGTATCCGCCGCCGACCGAGGCCTTGCTGACGAAGGCGACCTCCGCGGTGATGTCTGTCCAGCTCTCGAGATCGGTAGACCCCTTCCAGGCCACCGTGAGGGGCGCGGGGACCGGGTCCAGCTCGCGGGATTTGATGGAGATGTTCGAGCTGCCACCCCCGAGCGTGAACTCGAAGAAATCGTCCCCGACCTTCGGGTTCCCCCCGGAGAGGAACTCGCCGAGGTTGGCGGAGTCGTCACCGTCGGGGTTGGCGGTTGGGCCGGTCACCTCGAGGTCGGCGCTCCCAGGAAAGTGGAGGGTCACCCACTCTGCCCAGGCGGACTCGAAGGTGTCTGGGATCGCGTTCATGGTGTAGTAGGCCTCGCCGGACCAGAGGGGTTCCCCGGCCGCCGACACGACGGGGCTCTTGAGGCGGAGGTGCAGGACGGACCCGGCGGTGATCCCCGGGATGGTGAGCCGGACGCTGCGCCCGCCGGGTAGCTCCTGGGCACCGGTGACCGTGAGGTCGGCGCCGGCCACCCGTCCGGCGCCATAGTGGTAGGAGGGGTTGGGATAGGTGGAGGTCTTGACCGGTTCGTAGTTGCCGGTGTTGCCGAGCACTCCGGGGGCCACCGGTTTGGTCATCGTTAGGATGAAGCCGTCGCTGGTCGCCCGCAGGGTCTGGATCTCGAAGGCGTCGGTGCCGTTGGGTTTGAGGCGTTCGAGGCCGAAGGTGGTGTTGCGCCACTTCCAGTTTCCACCGCCGCCGATCCCGCCGAGGTAGAGGGCGCCGTCCGGTCCCCAGCGCATGCTGTTGGCACCACAGGAGAGCCCCTGGGTGAAGCGGAACACCGCGCCCTGGAAGCGGCCGCCCACCTTCTCGAGGAAGACCCTGCGGATCCCCCCGTTGCGGTGTTCGCCGACGAACATCTGCCCTTTGAAGCTGGGGTGCTGGTCGCCGATGAGAACAGGATCGGTGGGGGAGTTGGAGATCTCGTTCTGGCGCAGGTAGACCGCGGGGGGGGTGAAGCGGCGTGTGCCGCCGTGGTAGGGGTCGGCGTAGACCGCGGTCTCAGCGGGGGTCCAGTAGACCGCCGAGTCCCAGAAGTCGCTGGGCTGGCGGTCGGGATCCCCGAGGCCGGTGGCCGCGGCCCCGTTGGGGTTGGTGAGCGGGTGCTGGGTGCCGGACTGGAACCACAGGTTGTAGTGTCCGTAGAAGTGCCCGGGGGTGAACTCGTAGAGGCTGTTGTCGGGGTTCCACGAGCCCTGGTTGTCGGTCCCGAACATCTTCCCCTCGGGCCCGACCCCGAGCCCGTTCGGGGTCCGCAGGCCACCGGCGAGCTGCTCGGTGGCGCCGACCGCCCCGTTGGCGGGGTCGATGTTGACGCGGAACCAGTTGCCGCGGGTCGCGGGGCTGTATCCGTTGATCCCGACCGCGTCCGGCCCGCCGATGTTTGCCGACAGCGTGCAGTAGAGCCAGCCGCCCTGGTGGATCAGGCCGAAGGTCCAGTTGTGAAAATTGTTGGCGGTGACCGGGGCGATCGTCGTCTCCTCGCCGGCGTCCAGGTAGTCGCCGTCCGAGTTCTCGTCGCGGAGGCGGATGATTTTGTGCAGCTCGGCGACGTAGACGTCCTGGCCCACCACGGCGATCCCCATCGGCCCGTTGAGACCGTTGGCGACCTCGCGTACCGTGACGGCGCTGACGTCCCCCCCGGTCGCGTTGCTCACCGCGTAGATCTTGTGATCAGTACTCCCGTCGGGCGCCGCCGGTCCGCCGCCCGGGTTGGTGGGGGTAAAGCTCGATTGTAGGAGCGTGCCGTCGGCGAGGAAGGCGATCGCGCCGGTCTCGGGCCGGTAGGGGGAACTCGTCCCCTCGATGATGATGTCCGGTGGGTTGAGCGAGGCGTCTCCGCCCGCGGCGCCGAAGTCCCCGGCGATGGTGTGGAGCGTGTATCCGGGGTGCACGCTGGTCAGCTGCCCCGAGACCTGGCCGAGCTCCGGGTAGTAGGTCACCTTGTCGCCCGGGGAGACGACCCGGGTGTAGGTCTCGGTTCTCAAACCGTCCGGGTTGGTGCCCGCGTCGTGGGCGGCGATGGTCTCCCAGTTCGCACTACCGGGTTTTCTCCATTCCAGCTTCAGGCAGGGGCCGCCGGTGCCGTTCCAGAACTTGATGAGCAGGTTGTGGAAACCCTGCGCGAGCTGGACCGGCCCGCTTTCCGCCGCCGCCGGGCTCGCCCGCTCCGTCCCGGAGTTGTCGACGACGAGGTTGCCGGCGACCCAGAGCCGGGCGCCGTCGTCGGCGGTGAGCCGGAAGTCGTATGCGCCAGCGGTGGAGATGTCGAGGACGCCGATCGCCTCGCAATAGAGGTGCTCCAGGCGTTCGAGAGGAGGGATGGTGCCGAAGCCGCCATCCGCCCCGGCGTCGGCTGCGCCGTCCTTGTCGGCGTCCTTGTAGTTCAGGGTGGCGCGCGCCTCGTCGATGTTCGGGGTCTGGTCGTTGCCCAGGGTGGGCATCGCGGTGAGCGGACGGTCGGCCTGGTACACCCTGAAGCTGACCCCACCGATGAGCGGGGGCAGGGTTTCGATCCGCAGGGACAGTTCGGTGTTCGGTGTCCCCTCGGCGTCGCTGGCGATGGTTATGGTCGCCGAGGAGAGGCCGGGGGTGCCCGGGGTGAAGGTGAAGCCGATGTTGCCGCTGGCCCCCGGTGCGAGGGTCGCCGGGAAGGTCGGGCTGCCGAACTGGAAACCGGCGGTGCCGCCGAAGCTCACGCCGGATAGGTTCAGGGTCTGGGTCGCGCCGGTGTTGGTGATGGTGATCGAGCGCGCCGTGGCGGGCGCGGGCAGCTCGACCGGCTGAAGCAAGATGGGGCCAGGGGCCGCCGCGATCGCCGGGTCGGCCGATTGGAGGGCGCGGACCTGGAACGCGGCGATGGAGCTGCCGCGGCCGACACCGCCATTCATCGTGTAGGTGAAGCTGGTGGTCTCGCTGATCTCCGCGGTGACGATGGCGACGTCGGAGGCCGCCGGGGGGGCTTCCCCCCCCGTGCCGTTGCCGATCGTGAAGGCGGGGACGTTCTGGGTGCCTGCGTCGGTCGTGAGGGTGTTGCTGGAGAAGGTCCCCTGGCAGCAGCTGCGCGGTTCGCCGTGCAGGATCTGGACGACATAGGTCGTTCCCGCATCCAGCCCGGTGTAGGAGAGGACGTTGCTGGCGCCGCCCCAAAGTTCGCTGAAGAAGATGTCGTCGATGCCGGCGTTGCCGAGCCCGTCGTCGACGTTCGGCCCGGTGGCGCTCCAGTTTGCCCCGGAGGGGTTCGCGCCGGGTGTGCTGGCGAAGGTGACCCCGTTGATCGCCACGTCCGGACCGGAGTGTCCGAGGTTGACGGCGTCGAGCAACGTGCCGTCGTTGCGGACCGCGTTGTGATAGCTCGTGCCCCCGCCGCTGTTGTCGGAAATGGTGATGGCGCCTGTCGCCGGGGTGGCCGAGAGGGCAAGAATGAGGACGGCGGTCGCCGTGGTACCGTTTGCCATGGTTCGTTTGTGAGGGGCGCGGCAGCGAACCGGGGGGCATGCCGATACCCCAGGGATTGGGGGGGCAGTCCCTCGGCACACCGCTCTGCACTAGATAGATCCGCGCAGGTAGCCACGCGTTAACAGTTTTCTACCTCGGACATCGGGCCGGTTGCGCCCGTCCCAGGGGTGGGCGATGCTCCCGCCGAGCGATCCTGACCCGCATCGGGCAGGTCGGGTCGGCTGTCCCTTCCACGCGATGCCCTCCCCCCGAACTGGCCGGATCGCCGCCCTCGCCCTCGCTTGTATCGTGCCGGTGGTGGCGGTGGAGCCGGGGGTGGGCCCGGCAGCAGCTCTGGAGGCGATCGGGGTGAGGGTGTATCGGGACGGGGCCGGCGAGAAGGTTGTCGAGGTGTCGGCAAACGGGAACGACGCGGTCAGGGACTCGCACCTCGCGGCCGTCGCGAGTTTACGGTGGGTCACCGACCTCTCACTGGAGAGGACGGCGATCACCGACGCCGGGCTGGCGCACCTGCGGCCGATGCCGAAGCTCGAGTGGCTGAACTTATTCGAGACCGAGGTCGGGGATGCCGGGCTCGCCCACCTGTCGGAGATCGGGAGCCTCAAGATGTTGCCGATCGGCGGTACCGAAGTGACGGACGCCGGGTTGGAGCATGCGGCGAAGATGGTCCAGCTGGAGTACCTCGGCCTGCGCGGCAATGCCATCACGGATCGGGGGCTCGGGAAGATCGCGGGTTTGGGGAACCTGAAAGGGCTCCACCTCGGGGAGACCGCGGTGACGGACGCCGGGGTCAGGCAGCTGTCCGGACTCGGGAAGCTGGAGAAGTTATGGTTGCACGACACGGCGGTGGGCGACGCGTCGGTTGCCGTGTTAGGGAAGCTCAAGCGGTTGCGGGAACTCGATCTGCGCGATAGCGCGATGACCGTGGATGGGGTGAAGAAGCTCCGCGGGCTGCTGCCGAGGTGTGAGGTGAGCTACTGAGGGGGCGCGGTTTTGGCTCGCGCATCAAGATGCCTAACCCGGTGGCCAGCCTAGTTGGCGCCCGGCGAGGAGGTGGATGTGGAGGTGGGGCACGCTTTGTCGCTCGCTCGGCTCGCGCCCTGCGGTGTGCCGCCACGTTGTGGCGGGTGAGGTGTGGGCTGGGCGCCCGGGCAGTCGCCGCCTACGGCGGCTCGAGCGTGCGGGTCGGTCGTATGCCTAACCCGGTGGCCAGTCTAGTTGGCGCCCGGCGAGGAGGTGGATGTGGAGGTGGGGCACGCTCTCGCCGCCGTTTGGGCCGTTGTTGATGATGATCCGGAAACCCTGGTCGGAGGCGGAAAGCCCGCGTTCGCGGGCGATCTGGCGGGCCACGATCAGCAGGTGGCCGAGCAGGGGGGCGTCCTCGTCCCCGGCCTCGGCCAGGCGGGGGAGCGGCTTCTTGGGGACGACCAGGACGTGGTGGGGCGCCTGCGGCGAGATGTCGTCGAAGGCGATACAGAGGTCGTCCTCGTGGACGATCTCGGCCGGGATATCGCGGTCGATGATGCGCTCGAAGAGGGTCTTCTCTGCCATCGCGGTAGGCCGTCGGCCACCTAACAAGTCGGTGGCATTACCTCAATATGATGCCGAGCTCCCCCCCGACGCGGCGGCGGACGAGCTCGCGGGTGAGGAACTCGCCGATCTCGGCGGCGAGCCGCTCACATTCGCCGTTCCAGCGGCACGCGCTACAGATCTGTTTGACGGCGCTGCGGAGGCCATCACACAAGATCTGCGTGGCGCCGCTCCCCTCGCTCTCGGCGAGGCGTTCCCTGAGCAGGCGGAAGAACTCGAGCTCGTACCCGGAACCCGCGTCGACCGCGATGTCGCTTAGGGAGATGCGCACCGGGGGGGGAGCGATCTCCAGCGTGCGGGCGATGTCGTCGCAGCCGAGGAACTCGAGCACGCGTTCGATCTTCCCGTAGAGCTCCTCGATGGTGATGGTGTTGCGGGGGAAGCGGTGGCGGAGGTACTCGATGACCGCGCGCGTGATGTCGCCGGCGAAGAACCACTCCGGGTGGCCGGCCTTGCGGGCGGCCTTGGTGATCTCGTCTGAGAGCCAGCGCGCCTCGTAAGTGACGGCTTCCTGGTTCCCGAATTTCAGCAGGGGTAATTGATCTTGGAGGCAGACCATCTGTCGAGCAATCGTTGGTTGTTACGGTCGGTGGTTGGTTGGTGCGGGCGATTGTGCCCGATCAGGGTGGGGAGTGCAAGCTATTGGCTGAAAAAGTCTTGTTGTTTTGAATCGGGGCTGGGCCGGCGCTCGAGGGACTCGATCTCCTCGATGAACTCGCCGACCTCCTGGAACTGTCGGTAGACCGACGCGTAGCGGACGTAGGCGACCGGGTCGATGGCCTCGAGCGCCCGCATCACCCGTGCGCCGATGACCTGGGTCGGGATCTCGCGCAGCCCTTCCCCCTGGACCTCCGAGATGATCTTATCCGCAGCGCCTTCGAGGATATCGATACTGACGGGGCGTTTTTCACAGGCTTTCACCAGCCCGTCGAGCAGCTTGTCCCGTTTGAAGGGTTCGCGGACGCCGTTGCGTTTCACCACCCGCATGTCGCTGTGTTCGAGCTGCTCGTATGTGGTGAACCGGTGCCCGCAGGCCAGACATTCGCGGCGGCGGCGGATCGAAAGCCCACCTTTCGCCTCGCGTGAATCGACGACCTTATCTTTGAGTTCTCCGCATTTGCTGCACCGCATCCCGTAGGCCTGGGATTGTTTGGGCGGCGCCGCACCCGGGTCAATACCGAATCGCCTGGCGGGGCAAAAAAAGAGGGTAGCTATGGGCGTGTCGCGGGTGGGTGACCGGGGCGTGGGGGGATTGACAGGCCATGGCGCGGGGCTACTGTTGCAGCGTTGTCCCCGCTATCTGGGGAGGCCAAGCCGGAGTAGCTCAGGGGTAGAGCAATTCACTCGTAATGAATAGGTCGTCGGTTCAATTCCGACCTTCGGCTCCACCCCCAGGTTCCTGTCACCCAGGGCGTATAAGATCACCCCCGGCGGACCGACGACCTCAGAGGTCGTCACTGCCGCGCCGCCCGGGCGCCGCCGCCCCGTGCCGGAGGCACGCTGCCCGCAGTGCCCACCGCAGGTGGGGAAATTCAATTCCGACCTTCGGCTCCACCCGCGGATCCCCCCGCCTGGGATGTCCGGACCGTCCCGTGTCACCCCCCCTTTGCCGCTCGGCTAGCGGGCGACCGACTCCATGAAGCGGGCAGCCCGCTCGGCCGACACGGGGTTGCGCCAGTCGCCGCCCTCCTTGAGGTCGGAGCCCACGATGAGGGCGTCGGCGACCTCGAGGTAGCGGGCGGCGTTCTCGGCGGTGACGCCGGAGCCGACGGCGACCGGGAGCTCGGTCGCCGCCCGGGTCTCCCGGAGGTCGTCGAGGGAGGTGGCGGAGGCGGTGGCGGGGCCGGTGACGACCAGCCCGTCGGCGAGGAAGAACTCGGCGGCGCGCGCCGTCTCGGCGATGTCGGTGTCGGCGGTGATGCTGTGCGAGCTGTGTTTCTTTTTGATATCGGCGATCACCTGGATCCGCCCGGCGCCGATCTGGCGCCGGTAGCGCATGAGCTCGGCGGCGCAGCCCTCGACCAGCCCCTCGTCGGCCACGTGGGCGAAGACGAAGCCCTCGACACGGATGAAGTCGAGGCCGGCGGCGCAGGCGGCGGCGAGCGCCTCGCGGTTGGCGGCGGCGAGGATCTGCATCCCGCAGGGCAGGCCGGCGGCGGACTTCACGGCTTGCCCGATGAGGGTCATCGCGGCGACGATCTCCGGACCCGAGCCCGCCTTCGGGTACGGGAGGTCGTGCATGTTCTCCACCAGCACCGCATCGAAGCCCGCCCGGCGGTAGATCTCGGCCTCGGCGGCGGCGTCTTCGGCCAGTCTCCCGACCGGCTTCGCCGAGCGGGGAGTCCCGGGCAGGGCGCCGGCGTGTACCATCCCGACGATCAACCGCCTCCCGCGGCGGAACGGCTCAGGGTCCGGTGGAGAGGGGGACATCGAGCTCGACCGGCACGGCGCCTGACCCGTCGGGTTTGCCCGACGGGGTGTAGAGGATACCGCGCAGGCGGGTTGGGTTTTCGGGGCCGAACTCCGAAGTGGTCAGCTCGAGGGTCAGCGACCCGTCTTCGCCGCGTGTGACATCCTGCTCGGCGTCGGAATGGATGAGCCCGTCGTAGGAGAAGAAGTAGGGCGGGTCGGGCGGTGAGGGTCGGGCGCGCTCTTTCGGGGAGAGTTTCAGGAGGACAGTCTCCCCGGCCATCTCGGCGGAGGCCGACCAGGCGGTGTTCGGTTTCGGGAAGGTCGCGCGGGAGGCGGAGATCCCCTTTTGCCACTTCGTCGCCGGGGCGGGGGCGGCGGCGATCGGGAGGGCGAGCTGGAGGTCGACGAAGGCGGGGTGGCAGGTCTTGGAGCAGCACATCCAGCTGGCGCGCGCCTTGAGGACGGCCGTCTCGCCAGGTCGCGCGTCCGCGGGTGCGGTGAGCGGCACGACCAGGAACACTTCGTCCCGGTACCCGTAGGCGTGGTAGGGGCCCATCTTGACCCGCTCCGGTTGCGGCCAGAGGATCGGCGCGGCCTCGAAGCCGTCCGGGAGCCCCCAGTCGATGCCGGTCGCCAGCCCGACGATCCCCGGGCTCATCCAATAGGTGTGCCAGCCGGGGTCGTGGGCGATGCGGAGGGCGAGGTCGATGGTCTCCCCGGGGGCGATCGCCGCCCGCGAGGGCACGATCTCGGCGACGAGCGCCCCCTTGCGGAGCGGCTCTGCGAGACCCGCCGGGCCGGCGGTGGCCAGGGCGAGCCCGATGTAGGCGATGGAGGTGCGGGTGCCCATGTGGGCGATCAGGTGGATGGTGGTCTGGGGTGGCTAGAACTCGGCATTGCCCGGGGTGCGGGGGAAGGGGATGACAT
>JANQMB010000285.1 GCA_028280355.1 Verrucomicrobiales bacterium | reverse complement strand
CACCGTGAGGGGGCGCAGGGTCGAGCTCGGCGGGGACTGCGGGGGGGCGGACCCCGACCGCGCCACCGCCACCGGGCAGTTTGGCATCGCCGACGAACGGCCGCCGGCGGAGGTCGCCGGCAGGCTCCGCGAGATGGGGCTCGAACCGGTGTGGAAGGACTGGGACGAGGCGATCCTGAACCCGCCGGCGCCGGTCGCCCCCACCCCCGCCCCACCCCTCGCCGCGACGACATGACCATCACCTTGAACGGGACCCCGAACTCCGACTACGCGGCGCCGCTCAGCGTCGCCGAGCTGATCGAGTCCCTGGACATCGGCGCCGGCGCCCCCGTCCTCGTCGAACTCGACGGCACGGCCCTGCGGCCCCGCGACTACGGAGAGAGCACCGTCGGGGAGGGCGCGGTCGTCGAGATCATCCGGGTCGCGGCAGGGGGCTGACGGGCGGATTTTGAACTTCCAATACCCGCGGACATCGCTAGCGTCTCCCCCGATAGCAGCATGGCTAGCGAAGCGAACGACAACGACGGCGGAGGGGGCGGGCGCCCCGCTGCGCCGTCGCCGTTTCAGAGGCGCACCCTCTGGAAGGCGCTCACCGGGCTCTCCTTCGCCGTCATCGCCATCCTGGTCGTCGCGTCCATCGTAGTCGCCGGCAAGGTCATCGGCTTCCTCCAGCCCGTCCTGGTGCCGTTGGCGGTCGCGGGCATCCTCGCCTACCTCCTCGACCCGGTCGTCCGCTGGGTCGGCGCGAAACAGTTTTTCGGGCGCGACCTGAACCGCCTCCAGGCGATGGGTATCGTGTTCTTCCTGGCCGTCGCCGCGATCGTGGTCGTCGGGTTCGCGGTGTTCGTCCCGGCGGCCAGGCAGCTCACCGAGCTGTTCGACAAGAAGGCCGACATCATCGCCAAGGCGGAGGCGTGGATGACCGGCATCAACCGGAAGCTGGTCTCCTTCGAAAGCCAGTTCGGGATCGGCAAAGAGTCCGAGGCCGAGCCTCCGAAGGGCGGCGAGGGGACGGGGGACGGGGAGGAACCCGAGGCGGGGGAACCCGACGTGGACGGCGATACGGTCTCGCCGTTCGCCCCCCCTCCGCCACCCGCCGGAGACGGATCCGAACCGGCGGAGGCGCCCCCCGCGGGCGGTGCGCCGGTGGCCGCCGCCGGGGGCGCCGGGGACGAACCGGAGAGCCAGCTGTGGGGGGAGTTCATGAAATGGCTACAGAGCCCCGAGACCGGGCGGGCCGCCCTCGGTTTCGTCGGCAAGGCCGCCAATGGCTTCTTCGGCGCGCTCGGCTACATCGTCGGCTTCTTCCTCGTGCCGGTGTACCTGTTCTTCTTCCTCAAGGACTCCGCCAGCATCCGCGAGGGCTGGGCGAACTACGTCCCGTTGCGCAACTCGTGGCTGAAGGACGAGGTGGTCAGCGTCCTCTCCGAGGTCAACGGCTACCTGATCGCCTACTTCCGCGGACAGGTCCTGGTCAGCATCATCGACGGCGTCGCGACCGGGCTGATACTCACGCTGATGGGGCTCGACTTCGCCGTCGTCATCGGCGTCAGCCTCGCGGTCCTGGGCATCATCCCCTTCGTCGGGTTTATCCTCACCGCGGTCCCGGCCGTCCTGATCGCCGCCGCCCAGTCGCACGAGGCGGCGAACCCGGTCATCTACCCGCTGGCGGTCGCCCTGGTGTTCGTCGGGGTACAGCAGATCGACGGCATTTTCGTGCAGCCGAAGATCGTCGGCGAGTCGGTGGGCCTGCACCCCCTGACGGTGATCTTCTCCGTGCTTTTCTGGTCGCTGCTCATCGGTGGTATCCTGGGCGCCCTGCTGGCCGTGCCCCTCACCGCGGCGGCGAAGGTCCTGTTCCGGCGCTACATCTGGGAGCAGCGGATCCGCCCGAACGTCCTGGACGAGGGACCGCCCCCCCCGGCGCCAGAACCCTCGTCGGCGTGATAGGGGCCGGAAGGCGGGCAGACAAATCCGCCGGCCGCAGGCGCTCCAACTCGCAGAACCCCGCCCGATACAATATCGCAGATGGCAACCGACACCCACCAGATCACCGATAGAGTCCAGGCCGCCGGCACCTGGGTCGCACCGCTCCGCGAGGAGATGTCCCGCGTGCTCATCGGCCAGGGCGCGCTCGTCGACCGCATGTTGATCGGCCTGCTGACCGGCGGGCACCTCCTGCTCGAGGGCGTCCCCGGGCTGGCCAAAACGCTGACCGTCAACGCGCTGGCCGGCTGCCTCGACGCCGACTTCAGGCGCATCCAGTTCACGCCCGACCTGCTGCCCGCCGACGTCGTCGGCACCCTGATCTACAACCCGCAGGACGGCCAGTTCTCGCCGAAGCTCGGGCCGGTGTTCTCCAACCTCCTGCTCGCCGACGAGATCAACCGGGCCCCGGCGAAGGTGCAGAGCGCCCTCCTCGAAGCGATGCAGGAGAGGCAGGTCACCATCGGCGAGGAGACCTACCCCCTGCCCGAGCCGTTCCTGGTGATGGCGACGCAGAACCCGCTCGACCAGGAGGGCACCTACCAGCTGCCCGAAGCGCAGCTCGACCGCTTCCTCCTCAAGGTGTCCGTCGGCTACCCGAGCCGCGCCGAGGAGAAGTCCATCCTCGACCTGATGGGGACCTCCGCGGCCAAGCCGCAGACCCGGCAGGTCGCCGGCCGCGACGCGGTCGCCTCCGCGCGGGAGGCCACCGACGGGATCTACATCGACGACAGCATCAAGGACTACATCATCTCGTTAGTCTTCGCCACCCGGGAGCCCGCCGATGTCGACGGCTCACTCGCGCCGCTGATCCGCTGCGGCGCCTCCCCCAGGGCGACGATCAACCTGGCGCTGGCGGCGCGCGCCGCGGCCTTCCTCTCCGGGCGGGGTTACGTCGTCCCCTCCGACGTCAAGTCGATCGCCCCCGACGTCCTCAGGCACCGGGTGCTCGTCACCTACGAGGCGGAGGCGGAGGACGTCGATTCGGACGCCCTCATCGGGAGGATCCTCGACGCCGTCCCCGTCCCATAGCCTGGGGGCAACCCCCACATTCCCACCGATGGACGACCTCGCCGAAGTTCTCGCCGAAGTGCGCAAGATCGAGATCCGCACCCGCGGCATGGTGCGCGAGGAGTTCGGCGGTGAGTACCACAGCTCCTTCAAGGGGCAGGGGATCGACTTCCAAGACATCCGGGAATACTCGCACGGGGACGAGGTGCGCTCGATCGACTGGAACACGACGGCGCGCACCGGGACACCCCACGTGAAACAGTTCGTCGAAGAGCGCGAGCTCACCGTCTATCTCGCGGTCGACATCAGCCCGTCCGGCGAGTACGGGAGCAGGCGCCACAGCAGGCGCCGGGTCGCCGCAAACGCGGCGGCGGTGTTCGCGTTCAGCGCGGTGCAGAACGGCGACAAGGTCGGCCTCGTCCTCTTCAGCGACGAGGTGGAGCTCTTCGTCCCCCCCCGCAAGGGGACCGCGCACACCCTGCGCCTCCTGCGGGAGATCCTCTTCCGGCAGCCGGGGTCGGGCGGCAGCGACCCCGGCGCCGCGCTGGATCTCCTGCTCGACCGCCACCACCGCCACGCGCTGGTGCTGCTCGTCTCCGACTTCCTCTGTGACGACTTCGCCCGGCCCCTCTCTGTCGCCAGCAAGAAGCACGACCTCGTCGCCCTGCAGATCACCGACCCCGCCGAGGCCGAGCTGCCCGCCATCGGCCGCGTCCGCCTGCACGACCCCGAGACGGGGCATCGCCGGGTGGTCAACACCTCGTCCCAGGCCACGCGGGCGGCCTACAGGCAGAGCTACCAGGCCTGGCAGTCCAGGCTCGACGCCACCCTGCGGCGCGCCGGAGTGGACAAGATCGAGCTGAGCACCGACCCGGATGCGAGCCTCGCCCCCGCGCTCCACGCTTTCTTCCAGAGGCGGATGCGCTAGGCGGGCAGCGGGCTACTTGCCCCCGCCGATGATCTCGCGGAACTCCTTGGGCACCTCGCTCGGGAGGCCGGGGACATCCCCTTCCCCACCGTCCGCAGAGCCGTCGCCCCCCCTCCCCTTCCCTGGGTCGACGCCGAGCTCGGACTCGACGCTCGTGCCCTTCATGTCGGCAGCGCGCTTGGCGTCCTTCATCTTCTTGTCCATTTTCTCCTTGTCGAAATCGACATCGAAGGCCGAAGCCGTCATGAAGGCGACCCCCCCGGAGACGAACAGCAGGAGGAAGGACACCAGGCCGATGTCGCTCTTCTTCGGCCGGAAATGCGGGTTCGGGTGGCGCTTGGCGTAGAACACGACGACACAGAACGACACCAGCAGGCAGACGCCGAGGATGAAGTAGAAGTAGTCGGGGATCGCCATGCGGGGAGGGGGCGGAAAGTCTTGGTCTCCGCCATCAATCTTGACGATTTCCGCACGATTTCAAGTCCCGCCCGCCAACCCGCGCGGACGCCACCCCCAGCCCCCCGGGGAGAATCCCGTGGCGGAAGGCCCGATCGTATACGAAAGACACCGCCCGATGCGAGACACCACCCCGTCCACCCCGCCCCGCGGGTTCCGGCCCGACCCCTTCGAATATCACCAGGAGGTCGAGCTGGAGATCTCGTCGGTGACCAACATGGGCCAGGGCCTGGCCCGCAACGCCGACGGCTGGGTGGTCTTCGTCCCCTTCTCCCTACCTGGCGAGCGGGTGAGGGCGCGCGTGTTCCGCAACCACAAAAACTATTCGGAGGCCGACCTCATCGAGGTGCTCGACCCCTCGCCGGAGCGGGTCCCGGCGCGCTGCCCGCTCTTCGGCCAATGCGGGGGCTGCCAATACCAGAACCTCAGCTACGCCGCCCAGCTCGACCTGAAGCGCCGGCAGGTAGAGGAACTGCTCCACCACATGGCGCGGGTCGACTTCCCGGTCGACCCCGTGGTCCCGTCGCCGGCGACCTACGGCTATCGCTCGAAGATCACCCCCCACTTCGACCGCCCCCGCGGCGGCGAACTCGGCCCGGTCGGCTTCCAGCGCGCCGGCCGGCGCGCGCTGATCGATGTGCCGGCCTGCCCGATCGCGGACAGCCAGATCAACGAGGCACTGCCCGGGATCCGCGCGGACGTGACGGGGCGCGCCGGGACCTTCAAGAAGGGGGCCACCCTGCTGGTCCGCTCCGATTCCGAAGGGGTGGTCCACACCGCGGCGGACTCGGTCGCCACCGACCGCGTCGGCTCCCTGACCTTCCGCTACCCGGCCGGCGACTTCTTCCAAAACAACCCCGCGATCCTCGCCGCGTTCACAGACTACGTCCGCGGGCAGGCCAGCGAAGGCGGGGCGCGCTTCCTCGTCGACGCCTACTGCGGGGCCGGTCTCTTCGCCCTCACCTCGGCGGCCTCCTTCGAACGGGTCGCGGGGATCGAGATCGCC
>JANQMB010000275.1 GCA_028280355.1 Verrucomicrobiales bacterium | reverse complement strand
CGGCTCACCTTCAGCCCGCCGGAGGTCGACCCGGCGCAGCCGCCGATCACCATCAGCGCGAAGATCACCTCCTTCCCAAGCAGAGACCAGGAGTTGTAGTCGCCGACGGCGTAGCCGGTGGTGGTGGCGATGGATACGACGTTGAAGATCACGTCGACCGTGCTCTCGCCGATATCCATGAAGCCGCGGCCGAGGAGCAGGGTCAGCGATGCGACCACGACGATGCCGAAGAACCACCAGGTCTCCTCGTGGCCCTTGAGGTCGTCGAAGCGGCGCCGTTTTAGAAGGACGAGGTACAGCGGGAAACTGACGCCCGAGAGCAGCATGAATACGATGATCCAGAGCTTGATGGGGGTGGTGAACTCCGCTCCGGCGATGCTGTCGTTCTCGGTGCCGAAGCCGCCGGTCGCGGTGGTGGTGAGCGCGTGGTTGATCGCCTGGAAGGGGGTCAGCCCGAGCGCGACGAGCCCGAGCGCGCAGACGACGGTCAGCGCGATATAGAGCGACCAGAGCGAGCGCGTGGTCTGGCGTATGTTCGATAGCGTCAGGTCGGAGCTGTGTAGGGAGGACTCGGCGCCGAACATCATCCTCCCGCTGGCGCCGATGCCGGACAGCACCAGGACGAACATGGCCAGGATCCCCATGCCGCCGAGCCACTGGGTCGTCGAGCGCCACATCAGGATGGTTTTCGGGAGGGCCTCCAGGTCGCCCACCGCGCTGGCCCCGGTGGTGGTGAGCCCGGAGACCGACTCGAACAGCGCCTTGTCGGGCGGCAGCGACGGTTCGCAGAACAGGTAGGGCAGCGCGGCGTGGAGGCTGCAGGCCAGCCAGGCGATGCCGACCAGGGCGATCGCCTCCTTGCGCAGCATGACACCGGGTCTGGTGTTGGTGGGCTTGCGCAGCCGCGCCAGCAGCAGCAGCAGGCAGCCCGAGGCGACGGTGATGCCGATGGAGATCTGCCACCCGCCGAGCTCGAGGCTGGAGTTGTGGCCGGGCCCCGCGGGCAGAATCGCCCCGACCCCGAGGCATGCCCCCATCGACACCGCCAATAGCAGCAGCAGGATCCCGATGGAGCGGAAGACGATGTGGAAGTTCATTTCTGGCAGACCCGTTCCCGGGGGCGACCTGGAGCTGGGGCGGGCGCTTGTGTCTCGGCCGGTCTACTGTCCGGCCAGCGCGGTGGCGAGGGTCTCCATCGCCCTATCGATCTCGGCCGACCTGGAGAGCGCCTCGGCGAGCGGCAGCGGGTCCTTCGGCGCGCCGGGCCGTTTGTGGCCGACGTGTTCGCGGTAGCTGACCGAGAGCGTGCGGTTCTTGTTCTGGGCCAGCTTGACGATCTGCTTGCCGGCCGCCGGGAGTTCGGGCGACAGCAGCTTGTCCATATCGAGCCCCTCGCCGAACTCCTCGGGCGGGACGCCGAACGCCTCGAGCAGCACTTTCGCGATCAGCAGCGAGCCCTCCGCGTTCGGGTGCACGCCGTCGCCGGTCTTGAACCCGGGTTCCCGCGCGCGCCGGTCGGCGATGGCGTCGGTCACCGGGCGGGTGATGTTGACCTTGATCTCCGCCGGCCCCCCGAAGCTCTCGACCCAGTCGGCGTATCTCAGCATCACCTGGTTGTAGTCGCGGTAGGGCGTCCGGAATCCGTAGTCGCCGCCCCCCGCCGGCAGCAGCTGCGCCGGGTCGACCGAGCCGGCGTCGAAGGGGATCGGGCTGACGAGGATCACCTTCGCCCCGCCCTCCGCGAGCTTGTTGGCGAGGCGGGTGACACCGCCCTTGAAGGCCTCGAAGCGCCCCTTGTCGAAAGGGTGGTAGATGCCGTCGTTGACGCCGTAGCAGACCACCGCCCAGTCGAACTCGAGCTTGTCGATGATGCGCCCGATCCGCTCGTGGACGTCGGGGCGCGGCCAGGGGTGGTGGGGTTCGCTCAGCCCGCAGGCGGTCTCGCTGGCCAGGCCGAGGTTCATGAAATGGACGTCCTGCCCCGGCCAGCGCGCGCGCAGGTAGGCGTCGATGTAGGCGATATGCGTGCCCGCTGCGGTCACGCTGTCACCGAGCCACAACACGCGGTCACCGTCTTTGAACCGCAGTTCGGCGTGGGCGACCGACAGGGAGCCGCAGAGCAGGGCGAGCGCGCGTGGGAACATCCCCGACCCTACGCGTGACCGCGAAGGGTGGGCAACCCGAATCCCGCGCCACCTGGGCGGCTTCCCGCGACCCCCACGGGGCGGCAGTGTCCCCGCGCGCTGTGCCTACTCGGCGAACTGGGCGTCGAAGACGATGTCGCTGGCCGGGAAATCGATCCTCTTGACGAACTCGCAGCTCTCCGTGGCGCCGAACTCGCGGTCCATCGCCCCGTCCTCCCACTCGACGCTGAGCGGGCCGGTGTACCTGATGTCGTTGAGGGCGCGGATGATCTTCTCGAAGTCGATGTTGCCGCGGCCGACAGATTTGAAGTCCCAGTAGCGGTTCGGCTGGTGGAAGTCGACGTGGCCGCCGAACACGCCCGCGTCCTTCGGGGTGTCCGACCAGCTGACGTCCTTCATGTGGACGTGGTTGATGCGGTCGGCGAAGCGGTAGATAAACTCGACGTAGTCGACCCCCTGGTAGCCGAAGTGGGAGGGGTCGTAGTTGAAACCGAAGGCGGGGTGCCCGTCGAGGGCGTCGATCGCGCGCTGGGCGGAGGCGATGTCGAAGGCGATCTCGGTGGGGTGGACCTCGAGGCCGAATTTCACGCCGCATTTGGTGAACTCGTCGAGGATCGGCTTCCACCGCTTCGCGAAATCCTCGTAGCCGGCGTCGATCTGGCCGGGCAGCACCGGGGGGAATGAGTAGACCAGGTGCCAGATGGAGGAGCCGGTGAAGCCGTTGATCACCTTGACGCCGAACTCCTTGGCCGCGTGGGCGGTCTTGATAAGCTCCTCTGCGGCGCGCTGCCGCACGCCCTCCGGGTCGCCGTCACCGTAGACGTACGGGGGGAGGATCTGCTCGTGGCGGGCGTCGATGTTGTCGCACACCGCCTGGCCCACCAGGTGGGTCGAGATGGCGTAGCAGGCGAGGCCGTGCTTCTCCAGGGTCTCGCGCTTCGCCTTGCAGTAGGCGGCGTCGGCCTTGTCGACCTCGAAGTGGTCACCCCAGCAGCCGAGTTCGACGCCGTCGTAACCGAAGGACTTCGCCTTGGCGCAGATGGTTTCGGTGTCGAGGTCGGCCCACTGGCCGGTGAATAGGGTGACTGGGCGTGCCATTGGTCGTCTGGGGGGTGGGTTGGTGGATCTAGGAATTCGTGGACTGGGAGGTTGGGCGAAGCTTCCCCCGGGTTCAAGGATTTTTGGTTGTGGGATCCGGGCGGGCGCCGCCCCCCGGGAGTCGCGGTGGCGGGCTAGCTGCCGAGGGTGTCGTCCTCCCTGTGGCGAGTTCATGGGCAACAGCCCCACCAGGTAGCGAAGCCCCTGTCCGGGCACGCCTCAGCCCAGGTCGAAACCCTCGGTCTCGGCGAGGACGCTGAGGGCGTCCTCGATGATCGCCCGCGCCCGGGCGGTGTTGCTGTGCAGGTAGGCGTGTAGCACGGCGTCCTCCTCGTTGCGGTTCTCACAGCGCGCGCTGTATTCCTCGAAGGCGTTGAGGGAGACCAGCAGCGCCGACAGGTGGTGCGGGCACTCGCAGTCGATGGCGGTAGATATCTGCGAGAGCTTGGCCAACTGGCGGTCGTCGAACTGCCGGGGCGGGATCTCGCCGCCCCCCAGGTCGGGTATCGGTCGTTTTGTGGGGGCCGGTTCGGGGAGCGCCTCCGTCCACTGCTGGCGGATGGTAGCCAGCGCGATGTCGGCTTCGCAGGCCTCCTTCAGGGCCGCTGCCGTGACCGGCCCTCGCAGCAGGGTGATCGGGCTGTCGCCCGAGCCGATCTGCCTGAGGGTCTCCTCCTGGGCAAACTCGTAGACGACCACCGCCCGTACCGCGCCGGTCGCCCGCAGCCTCTCCTGGATCTGCTCGACGGTCTCCGGGAACAGCGTCGGGAGGTGGGTGACGAGCAGGTCGGCCTCGACGGTGTCCTGGCAGGCGCCCCACTCCTCCCAGTTACCGAACTCCCTGACGACGTGGGCGTAGTTGCCGATCCCCCCCGGTCCGGCCAGCAGCGTGCGCAGGGTGGCGCCGACCACGACCAGCCGGCACGGCCCTGCGCCCTGGTCGCCCGGCGGCGGTGTCTCTGGGGTGATGTCGTCCACTGCGGCTTCGTCAGACTGCTCCGCGGTGGCGGCGCCGTCAAGCGGCTCTGGATGCGCCGCCTAAAGTTCGGGGAACTTCAGCCACTTCTGGTCGCTGGCGGAACTCTTCACCGTCGTCTCGATGAAGGCCAGCCCGGCGACCCCGTCGGTGGCGTCTGGGAAGTCGTAACCGCCGGCCGGGGGCTCCTTCCCCTCGATCTGGTCGGCGATCGCCCCCGCGGCGGCCAGGTAGATGTTGGCGAAGGCCTCGATGAAGCCCTCGGGGTGGGCGAAGGGGGTGCGGGTGTTGGCCTTGGCGGCGTCGCCGAGGTAGTCGTTGCCGCGGCGGTAGACCTTGCGCGGGGCGTTGGCGTATTTGACGATCAGCTCGTTGGGGTCCTCCTGGTGCCACTCGAGGGAGGCCTTGGTGCCGTAGATACGGACGTTGAGCGCGTTCTCGTCGCCGTTCGAAATCTGCGAGGCGTAGATGATGCCCTTGGCGCCACCCTCGAAGCGGATCAGGTTGTTGCCGTCGTCGTCGAGCTCCCGGCCGGGGATGAAGGCGGTGAGCTCGGAGCAGATCTCGTCGATCTCGAGCCCGGTGATGTAGCGGACGAGGTTGTGGGCGTGGGTGCCGATGTCGCCCATGCAGTTGGAAGACCCGGCGATCTGCGGGTCGGCGCGCCAGTTGGAGATGGCGCCCTGCCCCTCGCCCTCGACGTCCCCGACCGCATACCCCTGGGGGTATTCGGCGACGATCTTGAGGATCCGGCCGAGCTCACCGTCGGCGACCATCCGCCTGGCCTCCTTGACCATCGGGTACCCGGTGTAGTTGTGGGTGAGGCAGAAGACCTTGCCGGTCTCGTCGACGATCTCGCGCAGCCGCCGCGCCTCCTCGAGGGTGCGGGTCATCGGCTTGTCGCAGATCACGTTGAACCCGGCCTCCAGGAACGTCTTCGCGACGTCGAAGTGGAGGTGGTTCTGGACGACGATCGACACGAAATCGACCTTGTCCTCGCGCGCGGCCTCCTTCTCCGCCATCTCCGCGTAGCTCCCGTAGACGCGCTCCGGGTCTAGGAAGAAGTCCTCGCCGGAGAGCTTGGACTTCTCCGGGTCCGACGAGAAGGCGCCGGCGACCAGTTCGATTTTCCCGTCGAGGTTCGCGGCCATGCGGTGGACGGCGCCGATGAAGGCGCCGCGGCCGCCGCCGACCATTCCCATGCGTAGTTTGCGGTTCATGTGTATCGGTAGTTTGAGAGTGGGTTGTGCGTCTGGGGGCGCCCTGTTAGTAATCAGTGATCAGTGATCGGTGGTGTAGTCGGTGGGGTTCTCTTTGAGGTTTCCGGAGAAGGAGTCGGCTTTCCGGGACATCGATCCTAGCATGCGGCCGATTTGGACGCAAAGGTCGCGGACGGTTTCGAGATCGGTGGGTTCGAGGTATCCTCGATCTCCGACGACGTTCAGCCAGTGTTGGGTTTCTAGCTGTTCCCCATCGGCGTCTGTCAGTTTTGCGACGAAGTGTTTCGGATATCTCCGCTTCGCCCAGGACTCTGCTATCTGGGCTCCAACCGAACCCGACGAGCGCCGGATCTGATCGGCCAGGGCGAATCTCTCATCGGCCGGAAGCTTCTGCGTCAGGGCAAAGATTTCGCGGGCGAGCAGACGCGATTTCTTATAGACCTCCAGATCCTGGAACGAGTCTGCGTGTTGGAGCTTTCTTGCACCCGGCGCCGCCATCAAACACTGACTACTGATCACTGATTACTGATCACTCTACCCCGCAGCCCTAGCAGCTTACGGGTTTGCCCGACGCGGCCGATTCGTACGCGGCGTCGATGATCTTCATCAGGCTGAGCGCCTGGTCGGGGGTGTTGAGCGGGGGCTCCTTGCCCTCGATGGCGAGGACGAAGTTGGCGGCCGAGCGGATGCGGCCCATGTCCTCGCACTCCTCGACGACGATCTCGCGGTTGACGCTGTTGCCACCCTCCTGGGTGTAGAGCTCGCAGGTGTCGATGGCGGTGGGGTCGATGCCGTCGACCCCGAACAGGCGTTCGACCTTGCCGCCGGCCCCGGTTCCCTGGAAGACGACGGACACCTCCTCGCGCTTGACCATCTCCGCCCAGCTGATCTGGAAGCTGCACACCTGGCCGGTCTTGAAGGTGACGAAGCCGTGCGAGGCGGCCTCGACGTCGGTGGTCCCCTCGTCGTTGTCGGGCAGCCCCCACGGGCCCTTGAAGTCCTTGTCGGTGATGAAGTCGTCGAAGGTGCCGGCGAGCACGTGCGCCGGCTCCGGGTAACCCATGAGGTAGAGGGCGAGGTCGAGCATATGCAGCAGGTCGATGGTCGGGCCGCCGCCGGAGAGGGCCTTGGTGGTGAACCAGCCGCCGAAGCCGGGGATGCCGGTGCGGCGGATCCACTTGGCCTGGGCGGAGTTGACGCGGCCGATCGTGCCGTCCTCGACGTAGCCCATCATGGCGTAGGATTCGGGGCGGGCGCGGTTGTTGAAGTTGAACATCAGCCGCCGCCCCGCCGCCTCGGCGGCGGCGATCATCCCCTCCACCTCGGCGGCGTTGAGGGCCGGGGGCTTCTCGCAGAAGACGTGTTTGCCCGCCTCCAGCGCCTGGGTGGCGATCGGGGCGTGGAACTTGTTCGGGACGATGACGGTGACGGCGTCGATCTCGCCGATCGCCAGCATCTCGGCGACGTCGCCGTAAACCTGCGGGATGTCGTTCTCGTCGGCGACCTTCTGCGCGGCGTCCTTGTTGAGGTCCGCGATGGCCAGGATCTCCGCGCCGGCCTGCCTGAAGCCCGCGATATGATAGCTGACCATGCCGCCAGCGCCGATGATGCCTATTTTCGTTGCCATGTGATTTCTTTCGGGAGTTCGGTGGGGTCGGGCCGGATGGGCGAGTGGGGTGGAAGGGGATATTGGAGGAGGAGGCCCAAGTTTCAAGTTTCAAGTGCCCCCCCGGGTGGGGTGGCGTTCGGCTAGAAGGCCACGCCGAGCCGAGCCGCGACCTTCTTGATGAACGGGCGGTGTTCCGCCGGCGCCTGCCCGTGCCAGTTCTCCAGGTGTTCGGGGAAGGGCAGGTCGTCCTTGCCGCGGCCCCTGTTGAGGTAGGCGACGGCGGGCCAGTGGTGGGGCTCTTTCTCGAACAGCGGCAGCAGGGCGAGCGCGACCCTGCCGTTGCGGTCGCGGTCGGTGGGGTTGGCGGCGAGGGCGCGGGCGTGCTCCGCGTAATACGCGGCGAGCGTGGTGTCCGCGGGGAGGTGGTATCTGCCCTCGACCTCGGAGACGTAATCGCGGATCGACTTGGAGTAACCCTTCCAGTTCGGGTAGGGCGGGGCGGTCTTCCAGCTCTCGGCCATCGACCGCATGGCGAACAGCGAGGCCATCTCGCATAGCGACTCCTCGAACCAGAGGTTGCGGCGGCCACCCTTTCGGAAGCCACATAGGATGTGGCAGAACTCGTGCGCCATCTGGTAGGCGTACTGGCACCAGAAGCGGTCGCCGGTGTCCAGCAGCACGACGACCTCGCCGCGCAGGTTGCGCCGGAACAGGGTGATCGGGCCCCCGTCGCCGCGGCGGACGCGGATCGGCTCGCGCAGGCTGCCGTCCGGGAAGTGGGCGTAGATCGAGTCGCAGGCGGAGCGCAGCACCTTGACGACGTCGGCGTGGCCGGCGTCCCCCCAGCCGGTTTTGTCGGCTTGGAGTTGATAGTTCGAACCGTCCGCCCCGGCGGCCGCGAGGGCGAACACCGGTACGGCGGCGAGGGTGCAGATCGTCGGTGACATCGGGTGGAGGTGGCCGGGCTGGTTATCGTTTCGGGATGGCGAGCTCGAGGCTGGGCTGGCGGCCGAAGCCGCGCAGGTGCAGGGACTGCCCCCTGATCTCCACGACGGCGTAGGCGTTGGACTTGGTGTCGAGCATCCCGTGCAGGGTGATGAAGTGGACGCCGTCGCGCTCCGCGTAGGCGCCGGAGTGGTTGTGGCCGTTGATCCAGGCGACGACCGTGCCCGCGTGGGGTTTCATGGCTTCGAGGACCTCGGCGTCGTTCCACAGGTTGTGCGCTGGCGAGCGCGGCAGGACGGGGAAGTGGTTGAACAGGATGACCCGTTCGCCGGCCTCCCGTGCCGCCCCGATCTTCGCCTTCATCCAGGCGATCTGCCCGGCGCCCATCGCGCCGTTGTAGGTCGGCGGCGGTGGTTCGATCCTCGCCCGATAGGCGACGGCGGTCCGGTGTGCGGGGGACCCCTCCGGGTGGGCGTAGGTGCTGATCTCGTTGCCATCGAGGACGATGAAGCGCCAGCCTTTGACGGCGAAGTCGTAGTATCTGGCCCCCATCCCCAGGCGTTCTGGGACCTTGGCCTTCAGCGTGTCGTCGACCGAGTAGTCGTGGTTGCCGAGCAGGTGGTAGCCCGGCGCCCGGAGCGACCTGAAAATCGGGCCGACCACGTCGAAGCTGTCCCAGTCCCGCTCGATGAAGTCGCCCAGGTGGATGGTGAAGTCGAGGGGTTGGGTGTTGAGGAACTCCACCGCGCCTGCGAGTTTCTCCTTGGCCAGCCGGTAGTGGCGCGACCCCCTCGGCGGGATGTTGGCGAACTGGCAGTCGGCGATGGCCCCGAACCGCAGAGTCCCCGCCCCGGCATCGGCGCCTGCACCTTCCGCCTGCGCCACGTAGTCGGCCCCGGCGTCGCTCTTCGCGCAGGACACCACCCAGGCCTCGAGCTTGTCCGTGAGCCGGTCGACCAGCTCCGGGTGGTCGGCGGCGACGTCGCGCTTTTCGTATGGGTCGTCGATCAGGTCGTAGAGCTCGGCTTTCTGGTTCTTGCCGACATAGAGTTTGTGCCGTTGGGTCACGTAGGCGGCCGCGCTGCGGGTCTGGAACCCCAGGCCCTTCGCCCGCTCTTCCACCTCCCCCCCGATCGCGGGGCGCAGGTCGATGCCATCGGTGGGGCGGGGGGCGGGGGGCTCCATGCCGGCCGCGCCGAGGATGGTGGGCAGGTAGTCGAGCGTCGATGCGGGGAAGTCGGTGCTGGTGCCGGGTTTCGCCTTCCCCGGCCAGACGAGCAGGCCGGGGACGCGGACGCCGCCCTCGTAGAGGCTGCGCTTGCGGCCGCGGAAGCCGCCGGTCTTGCCGGGGGCGGAGGCGCCCCCCTCGGGGCCGTTGTCCGAGCAAAACCAGACCATCGTATCATCGGCGACGCCCGCACGGCGGAGCGTTCTGCGCAGGCGGCCGACCTGCTCGTCCATGGCGGTGATACAGCCGTAGTAGTGTTTGTGATAGTCATCCACGCCGGGGTACAGCGCGGTGTACCCGGGGCCGGCGACGACCGGCAGGTGGGGGGTGTGGAACCAGACGATGGCGAAGAAGGGGTCGCCCGCCTTCGCGGCGGATTCGATGAAGGGGGCGGCGCGGTCCATGATGACGCGCGAGTTGTCGCCGCGCAGGTCCCCCCCCACCTCCTCCCCCCTCTCGTCCCAATAGCGG
>JANQMB010000240.1 GCA_028280355.1 Verrucomicrobiales bacterium | reverse complement strand
GGCTTCATGGGGATGTGATCTCTAACCCATGGGCGGCAGGATGCCGCCCCTCCGACGGATATGCCGCCCTCCATACATCGGATCGGTGGTAGCCACGAGCGTGAGCGAGTGGGGGGCCGGCCGCTGTCGACTCGCTCACGCTCGTCGCTACCACCCACATCTACCAATGCGTCAGGCGACCCCGCCTTTGCGTGAACACGCTCTAGGCGGTCGACATGACGCGCCCCGCCTCGCGGAGGCCGGAGAGATAGGCGCCGTGGACCGTCGACGGGTAGTCTGACGATGTGGCTTCGCCGGCGAAGAAGATCCGCCTCCCCACCGGCTCCGCCAAGGCTTCGGCGGTCGCCTTTCCCGCCCCCGGACGAAGTGTGGAGTAGGAACCGAAGGCATAGGGGTCGGAGGCCCAGCGGGTGATCTGGAAGCCCTCCGGGTCCGGGATCTTGCGGCCGTGGATCCGGCGCAGGACCCGCATGGCGTCGTCGACGATCGCCCGGTCTGACCACCCTTCGATCTCCCGGGCGAAAGACCCGGAGTTGAACGCGACCAGGATGGGCGGTTCGATATGGTAGCTCATGTTGAGCCAGGCGCCCCACTGGCCCGCCTCTGGCCCCAGGTAGCCGAAGCCCTGGACATCGTTCTGCCAGAAGGGTTCCGGGAACCTGAGGTAGAGCTTGTTGAGGCAGCCCATCCCGAGCGCCGCGATGGCGGAGCGCTTCGCCTCGGGAAGGGCGGGGTCGAATCTCACCGAACCCCGCTGGAGAACGCCGAGCGGGAGGGTCACGACCACCCGGTCCGCCCGGAAGTCCCCGCGGTCCGTCACCACGGTCACTCCGGCCGCCTCCAACTGGATCGCTTTCACGACATGGCCGGTGAGGATGTCGAATTTCTCGAAGCGCGGTGCGAACACCGCCCCGTATCCGCCCGGGAAGAGGACGTCGCCGCCGCCGAAAGACTCGCCGAACAGATAGGCATCCGGCGCCAGCCGGTCCGCGTCCTCGGCCAGGTCGCCCTCGACCATGGCGGAGAGGAGGTGGTCGACTAGCGCCCGCTCCCTCGCCGGCCGGCCGGCGAAGGCGGCGTCGACGGAGTCGCGGAGGGTCTTCGCGCCCTTCCGCGGACGGCTGTTGATCACCCGGTAGAGCTTTGCCCCAAGGCGTGTGAGCTCCCGCTGTTCGGCCTCGCCCAGCGGGGCACCGTCGCGGCCGAAGAGCGTCATATCGTCATAGTCGGTCGCCCGGGTCTCGACCCCCGCCTCCCGCGCCAGGCGGGTGATCGGGTTTCCCCGCGTGCCGTGGATCCAGGAGGCGCCCATGTCCATCGGGGCGTCCCCCCAGGCCCGGCTGGTCCAGACCCGGCCGCCGACGCGCTCCCGGGCTTCGAGGATGGTGATCTTCCGGTGCCCGCCCTCCCGCAAGGACTCCGCCGCGCCCAGGCCGGCGGCGCCGGCACCGACGATGATGATGGATTCGTCCGGGTTCGCCGCCCGTGCAGACCCTGTGCCGAACCTGCACCCGGCCAGACTTCCGCCCAAGGTCGGGAGCCCACCCAACAGCAGGGAGAGATGGCCGCGCCGGTTCATCATACGGACCCTAGGTTCGTGGCGATCTCTTGTTCGTCAACCCGGTCGCAGGTCACCGACCGACCTCCACCAGTCGGCGCAGATCGCGCACATTGCTGCACATATCACCCGATGGGGTCACCGTGCCCCACCCCATCTCGGCCAACGAAACCTCTGCAGCAACGCCACCGCCGCGGCCGCGATCATGAATACGGAAACGCCGGGTTCGGGCACGACGACGAGATCGCTCAAGCCCAGCGCATCGCTGTAGCCGAGCACCGGCGTGGTCCAGGAGGGGTCGAAGTCGACGAACATCCCGGCCTGGAAGAGGTCCTCTCCTGTCGTTAGTGCGGTGATCTCGAAAGGCAGCGACCCCGGCTGGAAGTAGAAATCGAACCCGACCGTTCCGACGACCGTGCTGCCGCCGTCGAGCAGTTCGACCGCTGGGGAGGCGATTTCGGTGCCGGCGATATAAGTTCCAAAAGTGATCTCGGCCGAAAAGGGGTCGACCGGGATCGGGTTGACGCCGAACTGGGTCGACTCCACCTGGATCGGGGAGGTGGTGATGGTGACGGGGAGCCCCGTCGCCGTCGCGGCGGCGAACTCGAAGACGAAACCCAGGCTGTAGGAGTCCCCGTTGGCAACCGGGGCCCCGTCGACGACTTCAAAGGCACCGTCAGACCGAACTTGGAACACCGATGCCATACAGTATTTCTAGCAAGATCCGGCAGGACGGTCAACCGCTCCGCAGCGTCGACTAGGGCGTGCTCGCGCAAAGGCGGGGTGCCTCGACGGCAAGAGCGAAGTGGATGTAGGCGGTGAACATGACATCCAGCTTGTCGAAGCGCGAGAAGAGCCTGCGGAACCCCTTGAGTCTGCGGAAGATGCGCTCGACCTCGTTGCGCCTCTTGTAGAGCTCGCGGTCGTATTCCCAGGGCGAGAGGCGCCTTGGGTTCGGCGGCACGACGGGCTCGAGATCCATCTCGAAGACCAGTTGTCGGGTCTCGTCGCCCTCGTAGGCGCAGTCCATGATGACCGCGCCCTCCCGAGGGAGCAGCTCCCTGGGCGTGGCGCGCAGCAGGGCACGGCCAGCCGGGCCGTCGCCGGCCTGCCCGGCGGAGAGCGACAGGCTTATCGCGGTGCGCTCGTCCGCGGCGACGAGGTGGATCTTGGTGTTCCACCCGCCCCGGCTCTTGCCGATGCACTGCGGCCCGTTTTTTTTAGCGCGCCCGTCCCGTCGGGATGAACCTTCACCGAGGTGCTGTCCAGGGACACAGCTTCCACGTTGAGCGTCAACAGCTGGCGGGCCTGCAGCGCGGCGAACACTTCCGCAAGCACGCCCCTCTTCGCCCAGCGGCTCACCCGCATGTAGACGGTGTGCCAGTTGCCGAAGCGCCGGGGGAGCCGGCGCCACTTGCAGCCGTTCTCGATGAGGTAGAGCAGCGCGTTGAGAACCTCGAGGTTGCTCGCGCCCACGTTGCCGCGGTGCTTCGGGAAACAGTGTTCGATCAGCTCGTAATCGCTTTCTGATAGTTCCATCCGTTAACTAGATCAACTGCCGGCAACCGTCAAGGTTTGCGTGAACACGCCCTAGGGCGTGCTCGCGCAAAGGCGGGGTGCCCGAACGCATCGGTAGATGTGGGGGGTGGCGACGAGCGTGAGCGAGTTGACAGCGGCCGGCTCCCCACTCGCCCACGCTCGTGGCTACGGGGGCGGTGGTGCCATCTCGGGCGGAGTGGGTCAGTCGCGCGAGCCGGGGGTGATCTTCAGGTCCAAGGTCTCGCCCTTGCGGCGGACGACGATCTCGGTCTCCTCGCCGACCTTGAGGGCGCCGAGGACGTAGGTGTAGTCGTAGATGTTTTTGAGCTCTTTTCCGGCCAGCCGGGTGACGATGTCGCCGCCCTTCACCCCGGCCTTGTCGGCGGGGGCGCCCTTGGTGACGCCGCTGAGCTTGACGCCGACGACGTCGCCCTGCGAGTAGTCGGGGATGGTGCCGAGATAGGCGCGCAGGCCGCCGCGGGCACCTTTCTCCTCAGGCTTCTCCATGGCGACATACCCGGGCACCTCGGGTGAGAGCAGCAGGCCGCGGGTCACCAGCGCCATGAACTTGGCCACCTTCGCGGCGCCGCCGTAGTCCAGCTTGTCGGGGGTGTCGAGCGGGGTGTGGTAGTCGTCGTGGGCGCCGGTGAAGGCGTTGAGGACGGGGACGCCGCGCAGGTAGAAGCTGGTGGCGTCGGTGGCGAGGTAGGAGTCGGCCTGGGTGACGATGGGCAACCCGAGGGGGGCGTTGCGGCGCTCGATCTCCGCCGGCCAGGCGGCGCTCGAGCCGACGCCCTGCAGCACCAGCGCCTTCTCGAAGCGGCCGATCATGTCCATGTTGAGGGCGGCGGCGTAGAGCTTGTCGAGCTTGGCGTCCTCGTCGCCGAAGAACATCTTCGCGGTGCGGCGCACGTAGTGGGAGGAGCCGAGCAGGCCGAGCTCCTCGCCCGACCAGGCGGCGAACACGGCGGCGCGCTCGAGGGGCAGCTTCCCCTTCGATTTGAGGGCGACGAGGTACTCGGCGATCTCCATCAGGCCGGCGGTGCCGGAGGCGTTGTCGTCGGCGCCGTAGT
>JANQMB010000206.1 GCA_028280355.1 Verrucomicrobiales bacterium | reverse complement strand
CTCCTTCGCCGCCGGGCTCGCCCGCGCCCTCGCCGGCTGCGATCCGCCCCCGCCCCGGACCCCCGAGGAGGAGGCGGCGATCGACCACCTGCGCCGCGGCTACACCTTCCGCGCCGCCAGCGACACCAGCGTGCAGATCTGGCAAAGCGATGGAAATACCGACTGGACCGTGGTCTTCGAGGAGGAGGCCCAGTTCGCCTCCTCGCCGCTCGGCCGCTTCGTCTTCGTCAAACCGCTACCCGACGACCTGGCAGGGGCGCTCCGCCTCGCCCGTGAGCAACTGGGCGGCATCGCGATCCACCCGTTTTCACCGCAGCGCGCCGAGGAGCTGTCGACGCTCGGCGCCCACCGCCTGTGCCCGCTGGGGCAGGCCCAGAACCCGTCGCCCTTCTGGCACCAGGACGGCGTCGGGTCGCTCGCCCCGCTCGTCCGCTGGACCGACGCCGGATAGAGATGGCCAGCTATCCGAAAGGGATCCAGGCGGTCGCCGTGGCCCTGCGCCGGCGGTACGGCGACCACGACCACTACAACCGCCGCAACCCGCTCGACGAGCTGCTGTTCATCATCTGCAGCACGCAGACCACCGAGAGCAGCTACCGGCGCACCTTCCGCGAGCTGCGCCGGGAGTTCCCCACCTTCAGCCGCCTCGCCGAGGCGCCCGCCGAGTACCTCGCCAAGCCGCTGGAGCCCGGCGGCCTCAGCAACCAGAAGGCCAAATCGATGCGGCGGATCTTCGACGCCATCGAGGAGACCTTCGGCAAACTCTCGCTGGCGCCGCTCAGGGAATACGACGACGCCGCCTGCGAGGAGTTCCTCACCGCGTTGCCCGGGGTCGGGAAGAAGGTCGCCCGCTGCGTGATGATGTACTCGCTCGACCGCGAGGTCTTCCCAGTCGACACCCACTGCTGGCGCATCGCGCGCCGCCTCGGTTGGGTGCGGGCGACGACGGGCGACGGCCATTGCAGCGACCGCGACATGGACCGCTTGCAGAACCGCATCCCCGCCGCCCTGCGATACACGCTACACGTCAACTTCGTGTCCTTCGGCCGCGAGATCTGCACCGCCAGCAAACCGGCCTGCGACCAGTGCCCGATCGCCCGACACTGCCGCCGCATCGGGGTCAGGGCTTTCCGGTATTAGGGGAAGACCCATCCGAAAGGGCATGCTTTTGCCCTAGGCGTATTCACGCAAATTTGTTGGCATGTCTCGATAGTGAGGGCGAAATGGATGGATGCGGTGAAGATGAGATCGAACTCGGCGAAGCCCTTGAGCCTGGGGGAGATCTGCCCGCCTCCCGTGGCGCTGGCGGGGGGTGGGGTGCGGGCGGCAGGATGCCGCCCCTCCGATAGGCATGGCCCCCCGGGGAGGGGCGGCATCTTGCCGCCCGCTGGGTAGGCACCGCCATGATCCCCGGGTAGCGGCCGATCCGTCCCGATCCCTGCGACTAGGGTTAGGGGACCTCATCCCCATCGGGTCGGCGTGTTCATGTCTGTAGCGAAGAGCGTGAGCGAGTCGACGGGAACCGCCCCCCACTCGCTCACGCTCGTGGCTACCCCCGCCTTTGCGTAAACACGCCCCTGAGCGGAGCACCCCCCGATCTTCCACCAAATTCCTGGAATTCTAGTCGTTATTGCCGCTATCGCCGCCGGTTGGTCAATGGACGGGAATGTTTCGGAATCCATCGATTTTAGGCTTTACCGGGAGTTTAAGAAACCTTAAATGCTTACGAGGTTTGTTTGTTTTTGATGCGTGCACCGCCCGAAATTTTCGACCCGGGGAAGACCCATTGTCCCTCATGTAATGCGACCTTGGACTCGCTCGTGGAGCGATGTGGGTTCTGTGGCTTCACGGCTCAGACCTGCGTCCAGCGCTACCCCTTCGTTCCGCCGCCCCTCGATCGTTTCGTCGACCCCGACTCCGCCCTCGAGCCGGGCGAGCGCAAGGTGTTGAACAAGGCGCTCAACCGGTTCGAGAAGCGCTTCCCACAGGTCACCGTCACCGTCTGTGTGATGCAGCTCCCGGAGGGCACGGACGGGCGGGAGTTCGGCTATTGGTATCTCAACCGCAGCCTGCCGCGCAACCCTGAGGAGAGGAAGCGCCGGCAACACCACATGCTGGTGATCGTCGACCGCTCCAGCCACTCGGTCTCGGTGACGGTGGGGTACGGGCTCGACTGCATCCTCGACGACGTCTTCCTGCCGCGCAGCCTCAACGAGGCCGAACACCATTTCAAAACCCGCGGCTACGTCGAGGGCATCGCCCAGTGGCTAAAGCTTCTCACACGGAACCTCGGCACGGCCCTCGACGAAGCCCAGTTCGCCCAGGAGCGCTGGGAGCGCAGGGGTAGCCCCATGCTGGGACAGTTTCCACAGGGCGAGGCCTTGCCCACCAGGCCACGCGAGATCGTCCAGAGCCCGCGCGACACCGAAAGGGAGGAGCCGGCGCCCAAACCAAACCCCACCTCCATCAGCGGCCGAACCGCAGTCGCCAGCAAACGATGAGACGCCCCTTCCCATCGCCGGGGAACATCCTGGCGGCCGGCTGCGCGTTGGCCTTCGCCTGTACGTCGGAAGCCGAGGTTCACGTGCTCGACTTCGAGAAAACGCCAGCGGCCGGCCTGCTGTCGGTGGCCGATATCCCCGAGCGCTCCGGCACCGGCCACGTCATCGACGAGACCGGCAGCCTCGTCTCGGAACTCCTGCTCAAGACCGAGACCGCGCTGCGGAGGAGGCCGGGCGCACCGACCTATCTGGTCATCAAGGACGGCGGACTGCCCACCTCCACCGACGCCTATGGCAACGAATTGCTGCGCCGCTGGATCACCGGCGGGGGGCGCCTCGGCGCCCTCGTCCTCTCGGTCTCCGAGCCGCTCCCAGCAACCCACGTCGTCCTCGCCGGAAGGGATCTGAACTCGACGGACCGGCAGCGCCTGCGTGACCTGGGCGCCGCGGCCCTGGCGCTGTCGGCGACCAAGGGCGACCCGGCCGAGGGCGCGGCAGCGACTGCGCTCGGGCTGGCCGAGGCGCTGGCCACCTTCGCCACCGCCTACCACGATTCGATCATCGCACCGACCCCGACGCCCGATGCCGGCGCGGCCGGATCCCCGCAGGGCGCCGACGCAGCGAAACCCGCCCCCCCGGGCAAGCCCAACACCACCAGCCACTGGGACATCCTGTCCGCCAAGCTCGACTGGCCGCTGATCCGCGCCGTCTCCCTGGCGGTCGGCGGCATCACCCTGTTGATCGCCGGCATGCTCATCCTGCCTCGGCTGCTGGGCAACCGCTCCCTGCACTTCCCCGAACACGAACCGCGCAAACGGTTCAGCGCCCCCTACGCGGGCGGGAGCAACGCCCAGATCCGATATCGCGACCCCCAGCTAGCACCGCCGCCCGATAGGGTCTAGAAGTAAGGCCGAACCCCGTCGGCAACCCTCCACACGATGCCCCCCGAACCCCCGATCACCACCCAGGCTGAGATCCTCGAGCCGGTCGACGGGAGGACCTATCGCGCCGCGCTGCCCAACGGGAAGGAGATCCACGCCCACGTCCCGAAACGCTCGGCCGGCTCCCCCGCCCCGCAGCCCGGCGAGTTCGTCACCGTCGAACTCAACCCATACGATTTCTCCCGCGCCAGGATCCGGCCCGGCGGCGACACACCCGCCGCCCAGAATCGCCCCGAACACCGAACGACCCTTCAACCATGAACGCCGAACAAGACATCGAACCCAACCCCTTCACCTCCTCCTTCGAGGAGACACCGCCGCGCACCTCCCCCGCCGTGGAGGCGGCGGAGCGGCTCAAACGCGCCGCCGGGGACAACGTCCGCCGCCTCCGCGACGCGGCCGAGGCCGGGTTCCGCACCTTCCGCGAAGCCACCGACCCCGAGGCAGGACAGCAGGGCCAGGAACCCGCGAGCCCTGCCTGGGACGAGGTGCGGGGCAAGCTGAAGGAGCTCCACCGGGAGGGCGAAGCCTGGGCGAGGGAGAACCCCACCGCCGCGGTGCTCACCGCCGCCGGCGCCGGGCTGGTCCTCGGGCTCCTGCTGAGGCGCTAGCCGCGCCGCCGGAGCGACAGGCCCCATGCCCGAACCGGAAAACGAACGCCGCGGTATCCGCGACGCTGCTAGGGCAGCCGTCGGATCGGGGCTGGAATACGCCCGTGCGCGCGGCGAGCTGTTCGCCATCGAGGCGGCGGAGGCGAAAGGCAAGGCCCGCACCATATCGACGCTGGCCGCCATCGGCCTCGCCCTCTGCATCGCCGGCTACACCCTGGCGCTCGCCCTCGCCTGCAGCTGGCTCGGGGCGACACTGGCGGACGGCGACTGGCGGATCCCCGCCGCCGCCCTCGCCGGCGCGCACCTGTTCGCCGGCGCGGTGCTGCTGGTCGCCGCGCGCAGCCGCGCCCGCAAGGCGAGGCTCTTCCACAGCTCCATCGCCCAGTTCGAACAAGATCGGAAATGGCTTCAAGAGACGCGACAAAGCTTGAAAAGCAGGCGCTGATCGAGCGCATCGAGGCGAGCCGCGAGCAGCTGGCCGGCGACGTCGCCTGCGTGGTCGAGGCGGTCGATGTCCCGTCGCGCATCCGCCGCAGCATCGCCTCCAGCCCGCTGAAGTTCGCCGCCGGCGCCGCGGTGGCGGGGCTGGCGGGCTCGGCGCTGCTCAGGCGCCCGCTGCGCACGGCGCGCGGGGTCGGACAGCTGCGCAAGCTCCTGGGGCCGGCGGCGATGTTCGGCCTCGACCTGGCCCTGCGCCGCCTGAACAGGGCGGACCGGAGACCTGGCACCCCCGGCCCGGACCCGGCGCGGAAGCCCTCCGCCGCCGAGCGTGTCGCCCGCGCCATCGCGGCGGCCTTTAAGTAGCTGGACGCCACCCCAGCACTGTGCGTAAAATAACGCCCCCTTTCTCTTATGCCGGAGACCCCACCTGCAGACTCACAGGACATCGACGTGCTCGCCCACGTCGACGAATATCTGAAGCTGGGCCAGGAGTACGACTGCTCCGACGTCCACCTCGCCACCTCAGCGAAACCCACCTGGCGCCGATACGGGACGCTGCAGCCGATCTGGGAGAACGGCAAGATCCTCACCGCCGAGGACACCGAGCGCCTCGCCATGGGCTTCCTCGGCGAGCGCGAGAAACGCCGCCTCCTGGAGCGCGGGGACGTGGACTTCGCATACGCCAACGACTTCGGCCGCTTCCGCGCCTCGGTCGTCAACCAGCGGCTCGGGTACGACATCTGTTTCCGCATCATCAACACCGAGGTCCGCACCATGGACCAGCTGGGGCTGCCGGAGACCATCAAACCCCTGACACAATACCAGAACGGGATCGTGCTGGTGACCGGATCGGTGGGCAGCGGCAAATCGACCACCCTCGCCGCCCTGGTCGACCACATCAACAAGGAGCGCACCGACCACATCATCACGCTGGAGGACCCGATCGAATACGTGTTCAGCTCGCAGAACTGCCACGTCAACCAGCGCGAGGTCCACACCCACACCGAGTCGTTCGCCGCCGCCCTGCGCGGCTCCCTGCGCGAGGACCCGGACGTGATCATGGTCGGGGAGATGCGCGACCTGGAGACGATCTCGCTCGCCATCACCGCGGCCGAGACCGGCCACCTGGTGCTCGCCACCCTGCACACCGGCAACGCCGCCCGGACGCTCGACAGGGTGCTCGACGTCTTCCCGAACGACCAGCGCGAACAGATCCGGATCATGGTGAGCGAGTCGCTGCGCGGCGTCATCTCCCAGCAGCTCATCCCGCGCATGGACGGCGAGGGGCGCGTGCTGGCGCTCGAGCTGCTGATGAACACGCCGGCCACCGCCAACTGCATCCGCGAGGGCAAGACCTACATGCTCCCGGGGATCATGCAGACCGGCAAGTCGATCGGCATGATCACCATGGACGACTCCCTCAAGGACCTCTACAACCGCGGCCTGATCTCCCAGGAGGAGGCCATGTCGCGCTGCTTCGACAAGATGAACATGGCGAAGCACTTCGAAATGTAAGCCCCAGGCGATGGACCACCAGATCGACCGATTCTTCAAGTACCTCGTCGAGAACGGCGGCTCGGACCTCCACCTCAGCCAGGGCGAGCCGCCGAAGATCCGCGTCCACGGGGCGATCTCGGCCATCGAGGGCGAGCCCGAGCTCACGGGGGAGACGCTCGGGGCGATGATGCAGGAGATCGCCAGCGAGAAGGGCTGGGAGCACTACCAGGCCAGCGGCGACCTCGACTTCGCCTACGAGATGGACACGGCCTCGCGCTTCCGCTGCAACTACCTCAAGCAGAGCCACGGGTACGCCTGCGTGTTCCGCCTGATCCCGACCAAAATCGCCACCCTCGAACAGCTCGGGATCCCCGAGGTCGTCAAACAGTTCGGCCACATCCGCAGCGGCCTGGTGCTGGTCACCGGCCCCACCGGCTCGGGGAAATCGACGACCCTGGCGGCGCTGATCGACTACATCAACGTCAACTTCTCGCGCCATATCGTCACCGTCGAAGAGCCGATCGAGTTCGTCCACGGCAACAAGAAGTCGATCATCACCCAGCGCGAGGTCCCGATCCAGACGCCGAGTTTCGCCGACGGTCTACGCGCCGCCCTGCGCGAGGACGCCGACATCGTCCTGGTCGGCGAGATGCGCGACCTGGAGACGATCTCGCTGGCCCTGACCGCGGCGGAGACCGGCCTGCTCGTGTTTGGCACCCTGCACACCAACAACGCGCGCAAGACCGTCGACCGCCTGATCGACGTGTTCCCCTCCGACCAGCAGAGCCAGATCCGCACCATGCTCGCCGCCTCCCTGCGCGGGGTGGTCGCCCAGCTGCTCTGCAAGCGCTCCGACAAGCCCGGCCGGGTCGCCGTCAACGAGATCATGGTGTCGAACTCTGCCGTCGCCGCGATCATCCGGGAGGGTGCCACGCAGAAGCTCTACGACGTGATCATCGGCGGCAAGAGCGAGGGCATGCAGTTCATGGACGAGTCCATCTGGGGCAAGTTGAAGGACGGTGTGATCAACCCCTTCGAGGCCTACATGAAGGCCATCGACAAGAAGCGTTTCAAGGCCTACCTGCCCGACGAGATGCAGGCGCTGGCGAACTCCGCGGGCGAGGTCGAGGGGCCGGCGGCCTGAGCCGACGCCGCCCGCCGGGCCGATGCGCAGCCCAGAGTCAGAGCTCGACGCCCTGCGCGAGCAGGATCTCCACCGCCAACCCGGACACCTGGCCTCGCCGCCGGGGCGCGAGGTCTCCGCGGGCGGCGACCAGCTGCTGAGTTTCGCCTCCAACGACTACCTTGGCCTGGCCACCTCGGCCGAACTGAAGGCGGCGGCGGCGGCCGCGACCGAGGCCTACGGGACGGGCGCCGCCGCATCGCGGCTTCTCTACGGCGCCACCCCGCCTCACCGGCTCCTCGAGCAGAGGGCGGCAGAGTTCTTCGGGAAGGGCGCCGCGCTCACCTTCGCCAGCGGGTATGCGGCGGCGGTCGGGACGATGTCCTCCCTGCTGCGCAAGGGCGATACGGCGATCATCGACAAGCGCTGCCACGCCAGCATCATCGACGGCGCCCGCCTCAGCGGCGCGACCCTGCGGGTGTTTCCGCACAACCACACCGGCAAGCTGGAGCGCCTGCTGCGCTCGGCCGCCGCCGCCAGCCCGCCGGACGGCAGGGTCCTGGTGGCGACCGAATCGGTGTTCAGCATGGACGGCGACACCGCCCCGCTCGACGAGATCTGCCATCTGAAGTCGCAATCCGGCGCCCTGCTGCTGGTCGACGAGGCCCACGCCCTGGGGCTGCGCGGCCCAGGCGGACGCCGCCTCGCCCACGAGCTCGGCCTGGCCTCCGAGGTCGACCTGATCATGGCCACCTTCGGCAAGTCGGCCGGCAGCGCCGGTGGCTGCATCGCCGCATCGCCGGCGTGGGTCGAGCTGCTCGCCAACCGGGCGCGCAGCTTCATCTACTCGACCGCCCCGCCGCCCGCCCAGGCGGCGGCGGCGGCGGCGGCGCTCGATATCATCGGCTCCGATGCCGGCGACGCCCTGCGCGAGCAGCTGCGGGGCAACGCCGACCGGCTGGCCTCCGCGCTCGGCCTCACGCCCCCGGCGGCGGCCATCATGCCGATCGTCCTCGGCGAAGAGCGGCGCGCCCTCGACGCCGCCCGCTCGCTCCGCGAGGCTGGCCTGTTGGTGCCGGCGATCCGGCACCCCACCGTCGCCCGCGGCAGCGCGCGGCTGCGGGTCACGCTCACCGCCGCCCACACCTCAGCCGACATCGGCCGCCTCGCGGGCGCGCTTGGCGGCCTGCTCGGCAAGGGCGAAGCGGCTCGGCTTGCGGACACGTAACCGGCGGCCGATACGCCGCAACCGTTGTCCCAGATACCGGGCGGCGAGACCGGGCGAGCGCATCGCCAACCCGACATCGAACCGCACCTTCCCCCCCGCGACGAGCCCGTCCCGCAGCGCCCTCGCGGTCTCCTCCTTGGCGAACAGCTCGCGCGCCCTTCGCTGACCCGCCGCGCCCATCCGGCCGCGGAGCGCGGGGTCGCCGAGCAGGTCGGCGAGCGCCTCCGCGAAGGCTTCTGGCTCGCGCTCCCCGGTGAGCAGTCCGGTCTCGCCGTGGACGACCATCTCCGGCACGCCGGCCAGCCGCGTCGAGACGCAGGGCAGCCGCGACGCCATCGCCTCCATGATCACCGTCGGGAGGTTGTCCTTCCCCCCACCCTTCTCGGTCACGCAGGGCAGCGCGAAGACCGCGGCGCGAGAGAGCAGTTCGATGATCTCCGGTTGCGTCTTCGCCCCCGCCAGCTCGACCTCGCCCCCGACCCCCAGTTTCTCGATCAGCTCGCGCAGCTCCCCCTCCAGCGGGCCGTCCCCGACGATCACACAGCGGAACGGCGGCGACCCGATCGACCTGAGGTGGGCGCAGGCGCGCACCAGGTCGTCGAAGCCCTTCTTCTCGATCAGCCGCCCGACGCTCAGCACCAGCGGCGGTCCCCCACCATCCCCCGGCGCGCCCTCCCGGGCGGCGGCCTCGAAGGGCGCCAGGTCGAGGCCGTTGTAGACCCGCCGCACCCGGCCGCGCTGGCGCGGGAACCGCTCCTTCAGCCAGCCGGCGGTGTAATCGCTAACCGTCACCACCAGCGCCGCCTCGCGCATCAGGTCGGCGAGCCCGACCTCGAAGGGCGCCTCCTCGAAGAGGTCGTTGGCGTGGCCGGTGAACGAGTAGCTCGACCCGAAGAAGCGCTTCAACCAAAAACAGCAGCGCGCCCCGACCCCGGCGAAGTGCGAATGGGCGTGGGCGACCCCGGCCTCGCGCATCTTCATCCCGACATAGATCGCCTCGTAGACGCGCCCCTTGTCGGGTACATCGCCCCAATGGCGCAAGGTCAGGACGGCCTCCTGCGGGAGGGCGCCCTCCGCCTTCCACGCCTTGACCAGGGCGGTGAGCTCCTCGCGCGGCGGGAGGAAGTGGACCGACTCGACGAGCTCGGCGGGGAAGTGCTCGTCCAGGGGCTCGTCCCGCGTATCGCGGATCGAGAACACCAGCGGCCGCAACCCGAGGCGCCGCATCTCGGTCACCTCGCGCACGCAGAACGTCTGCGTGAACGTCGGGAAACGCTCGAACACGTATGCGAAGTGGTGGCGCGGCGTCCCCGGCATCAACCGGGCTTAGGCCACCTTGCCTGCGGCGTCAAGGTCGCCGTCGTCGGGGCCTAACGCAGCCCGCACGGTCAGCGCCTCATCCTGAAGGGGGTCCCGCAGTACATGCAGGTGAACTTCCCCTTCAACAAGATGTCCACGAACAGGCTGCTGGTGTATCCGAACAGCCCGACGCGCCGCGCGTCGCGGTGTTTGTGGCACTTGCTGTGGTGCAAGATGCGGCCGTGGCAGAGCGGGCAGGAGACGTTGCTGCCATGGATCCAGCGGATCGCCAAGACGAACACGTAGATGAGCGCTAGGACGACGAACAGCTTCCCGTAGGAGGGGTCGACCAAGAAGGTCAAACCCAGCGCCACCAGCCCCCCGCAGGCCATCACGTAATTGATCATCCAAAGGATGAGCCCGATCCATACAGGACGGGTCCGGTTGAAATGACGGGCAGCAAGGGGCATTGGGGGTGGGGATGCGTCAGATCTTAGGCAATCCCAAATAGTTCGCAATTCCAAACTTTGCCATCTCGCCCACCCGCAATCACGGGTTGCCGCCCCGATGCGGGGGGTGTTTCCTCAGGGGGATGCGCCCCATTGCCGAGGTCGACGACCAGGCGCGGGGCACATGGTATCCAGGTTTGCGATGACTGTCCCGCTCCGCTGCTGCGCCACCTGCCTGCTGCTGGCATCCCCCGCCGGCGCCGACTGGCCACAGTTCCTCGGCCCACACCGCGACGGCAGGGCACCGGACGCAAAGGTCGCCGGAACTTTCGCTGGAGACGGCCCACAGATCGTCTGGCGGCACGAGGTGGGCAGCGGTTTCGCCGGGCCGGCGGTGGCGGGCGGATCCGTATACATCTTCCATCGCAAGGGCGACCGCGCCGTCATCGAGGCGCTGACGGCGGATAGCGGGGAGCCGCGCTGGGAGTTCGGGTATGCGACCGACTACGTCGACGACTTCGGCTTCGACAACGGGCCGCGCGCGGTGCCACTGGTCGCCGGCGACAAAGTGTACCTGTTCGGCGCCGAGGGCATGGCGCACTGCCTGGACGCCAAGTCGGGGGCGGAGCTGTGGTCGAAGGACCTCCGCGGAACCCTCGGGGCGGACAAAGGGTTCTTCGGGCGCGCCGTCTCGCCGCTGCTCGCGGGAGGCTCCCTCATCCTACAGATCGGCGGCGACCGCGCCGGCATCGTCGGGCTCGACCCGGACGACGGCTCGCTGAAATGGCGCTCGCCGCCCCACGAGGCCGGGTACGCCTCACCGGTCCGGGCGACTTTGGCGGGGCGCGGCTACACCCTGCACTTCACCCGCGCCGGTTTCGTCTGCCTCGACCCGGCGGGCGGCAAGGTCGTCATCGACCGCCGGCACCGCTCGGCGATCGGCCCGTCGGTGAACGCCGCCAGCCCGGTCTTCGTCCCGCCCGACAAGGTGTTCCTGTCGGCCTGTTACGGGGTCGGCGCCGCCCTCTGGCAGATCGATCCCGCGCGGGGCGAGGTGACCCCAGTCTGGGCTGCGGGGGACCGGCTCGACTGTCACTATGCCACCCCGGTGCTATACGACGACCATCTGATCGGCTTCCACGGCCGCCAGGAGAGCGGCACCGAACTGCGCTGCATCGAGGCGGCGGGCGGCGGGCTCAAATGGAGTTCCGGCCGGCTCCCCGCCGGCAGCGCCACCTTGGCCGGGGACACCCTGGTGGCCCTCACCGAACGCGGCGAACTGGTCCTCGCCGCGGCCGACACCGAGCGCTTCGAGCCGACCGCACGCGGCCAGGTGCTCGCCAACGGCACCCGCGCCTACCCGGCGTTGAGCGGCGGGCACCTGTTCGCGCGTGATAAACGGCAGCTGGTATGCGTTAGACTAAAACCCTAGCCACCTCCCGCCGACATGCCTCGCCCGTCCGCCGCCCTCGCCCTGACTCTCCTCCTAACCCTCGCCGCATCGACCCTGGGCGCGGCGGCCCACGACGGACACGGCGACGACCCCGCCGGGGACATGGCCTCCGCCGCCAAGACCTTCCTGGCCTCGCTCGACGAGGCCCAGAGGGCGAGCGCGGCCTTCCCGCTCGACGCCGACCACCGGGAGGGCTGGCATTTCGTCCCGGACCGCTTCATCAAGCCCGACGGCAAGCGAGGGGGGCTATCGATCAAGGCCATGACCCCTCAGCAGCGCCTGCTCGCTCACGCCCTGCTCGCCAGCGCGATGAGCAATGAGGGATACCGGCAGGCCACCACCATCATGACGCTGGAGGCGATCCTGCACCAGCTCGAGAACGGCAACCCGATCCGCGACCCGGAGCTCTACTACGTCTCGATCTTCGGCACCCCGGAGGCCGGCGGGACTTGGTCGTGGCGCTTCGAGGGCCACCATCTGTCGATCAACATCGCCGTCGTCGAGGGCAAACAGTTCTCCGTCACCCCCTCCTTCTTCGGTACCAACCCCGGCGTCGTGAAGGCGGGGCCGATGGAGGGGCTCGAGATCCTGGCCGCGGAACAGGACTCCGCCCGGGGGCTGGTCAAGTCCCTCGACGCCGGCCAGCGCAAGCAGGCGGTCATCGCCGAGGAGGCTCCGGCCGACATCATCACCGGACAGAAGCGCCGGGCGGACAAGGCCGCCTTCCTCCCCGCCAGGGGCATCCCCTACGCCAAGCTCAACGGGGACCAGCAACGCATCCTGCGGACGCTCGTCGCGACCTACGCCGCGAAGTATCGCCCGGCGATCCTCAAGGAGATCGGCGGGCGCAAACCGATCGACGGCAAACTCGAGTTGCACTTCGCCTGGGCCGGCGGCGTCGAGCCCGGCGAGGGGCACTACTACCGGATCCAGGGCGAGCAGTTCCTGTTCGAATACGACAACACCCAGAACGACGCCAACCACGTTCACGCCGTCTGGCGCGACTTCGACGGCGATTTCGGACGCGACCTCCTCGGGGAACACCTGAAAGAAGCACACCGATAGCGGCCGGCGTCAGGTGTAGCCACGAGCGTGAGCGAGTGGAGGCCGGCTCGCGAGTGGGGGGCCACCCTATCGACTTGCTCACGCTCATCGCTACAGATGGATCAACGCTCCCCAGGAAAGCCCGGCACGGTCTCCCTGAGGATGTCCAAGATCGCCGCCCGTTCGACGGCGGGCAGGTGGCGGTAGCCCTCGGGCGCCTCCTCTGCGCCCAGCACCTCCGCCAGACGCCGGTAGACTGCCCCCTTCAACACCTCCGGGAGCCCGGTGAAGCTACCCGAGTAGATCATGTAGCTGCACCGGTGGCGGAACAGGCGCCCGCGCAGGTGAAGGTCCTTCAACGATCGCGCCTCAGAATCGGGGCGCCGGTCGGCGAGGAACGTGCGCCGGAATGCGCCGTCGCCGGCGATCTCCGTGTCGCCGAGCTCGGCCTCGCCCTGAAACAGCATGTACCCGACCACCCGCTCGGCGGCGGCGGCGAGCTGACCCACGAACTCGGCGGGCGGGTCGTCCGGCACCGCGCCGCCCCCCCACCCCTGATCCGCGATCATCTGCCGGACGATATAGTGCGCCTCCATCAGCTCGAAATGCATGCTGATCTGGTGGTCCAACACCAACAGCGACACGATGTCGCTGGTCTCAACCGGGTATCTGGTGGTGTCGAAGAAACGGCCCAATGTCCCGGGGGCGGCGTTGGCGGCCCGGTCGATGTCCACCTGGCCACCGGCGCGCAAGGCCTGCGAGTTCCCCATGTGGCGCAGGCCCTCGTGCCCGCCGCTCACGTACCAGCCTCCCCAGCGATCGCGCAACGGCACCTCGTGCCCGACCCGTTCGAAGGACTCGATGGCCTTCAGGCTCCGCCCGCGCCGGTCGGGGAACACCGACCTGCCGAGCAAGCCCGGCAGGAAGTTCGTGGCGCTGCCCGCGTGGCATTGGATACAGACCTTGTCGCGCGTGAACAGCGGCGAGGCCTCGTCGTCGAGCTCGCGCTGGAAGTAGAACACCGCCCCGCGCTCGGGGTCCGAGCTGGCGATCTCGATCCTCCCCCCCGGCATCCAGCCGAGGTAGCTGTCCTCGTTGAAATAGATCGCCCTCGGGTTCTTCGGGGACACCGCGCCGCGCTGCAGGCTGGTCCTCGAGAAAACCAGCACCTGCGACTCCACCGGGATGTCCAGCTCCTCCAGCAGGCGCCGCACCAGCGGCAGCCCCGGCCTCTCGCCGAGCTCTAGCCGCCCGGCCTCGACCTCGCGCAGGAGCGTCGACATCGGGTCCCGCATCTCCGCCGTCCAGTAGTCGTGCGGCGGCTCGTCGAAGTCGTTGAAGAACTGCCCGGCCGCCGGGGCGATGCCGGCCAGGGTCACGAGGGTGGCGATGCGGAGGACAGGGGGCATCTCGGGTCGCTAGATGAGGTCCCTCCCCCGCCGCTCGCGGATCGCCTGGATCTCGTCGAGCACCCTGTCGATGCGCAGCACGTTGGGGAAGGTGATGATGTCGCGCTGGCCGCCGGAGGTGGTGATGACGAGGTCGCCCGAGCCGAAGCCCAGCGCCATGTGCTGCACGAAGTTGTCGCGCTGCTTCTCCATCACGACCCCCATCGAGTCGAAGGACTTCTCGCCCTCGCCGATCTCGTTCACCATCTTGATCTGCGCCGGCATGAAGTGGAAATAGCGGCGCATGTCGAACAGGAACACCACCAGGAACCACGGCACGAACAGCACCGTGCCCATGGCGCTGTAGAAGTCCCGGTTCACGTAGAGCGTCAACCCGCCGAGGTAGGCCATCACGTGTCCCCACCAGTCGAACACGCTGAGCAGCAGCCCGGCGGCGACCACCGACACGGCCAGCACCACCGCCCACACGCCGCGGATGTTGACGCTGGTGAAGAAGATCACCAGGGCGATCACCACCAGGAAGAACAGCCCCATGCCGGGCGTCGAGAGCATGGTCGGCACCTCCTCCCCCGCGCCGATGCGCACGCGCCCCTCCTGGCCGAACAGGCCGGTGAGGTCGCTCATCACGAAGGAGCCGAGCCAGATCGGCCAGTAGTAGAGGATCTGGTTGTGGCTGTAGAAGATGATGCCGTCGGCGGGCGAGCGCCTCCGCATGTAGGTGTACCACATCATGCCGACGGAGCTCAGGGCACCGGCGAACAGCGTCACGGAGAAGAACTTCCCGAACAGCCACCACAGCAACCAGGCGCTGCCGGCCACCAGCGCGGCGACCCCCAGGACGGCGGGCGTCCGCCCGCCACGCTGCGCCCGCGACGGCGCCCCGCCGGCGATACGCGTCGTCGCCCTGCCGGTCTCGGTGTGGACGTGCCCGTCGCCCGCGGGATCCCCCGCCTGGCTGTCGTCGTTCTCGCTCATAGCTCCCCTCGGACCAGGTCTTCGAGCTTGCCCATGTCGGCGGCGAACTTGCGGATCCCCTCCGCAGTTTTCTCGATCGCCATCGCGTCCTCGTTCATCCGGTATCGGAAGGTTTTCTCGTCGAGCTCGAGGCGCGCGATGTCGGCGGAGGCCGCCGCGTCGGGGTCCAGCTTGCGCGCCACCGGGGCGTCGTCGCCCTGGAGCTCTTCGAGCAGGCCCGGGCTGATGGTCAACAGGTCGCAACCCGCCAGCTCGAGGATCTGCCCGACGTTGCGGAAGCTCGCCCCCATCACCTCGGTCGGGTATCCGAACTTTTTGTAGTAGCCGTAGATCTCGTGCACCGACTGTACCCCGGGGTCGCCCGCGCCGGAGTACTCCTCGCCGGTCTCCGCCCGGTACCAATCGTAGATGCGGCCGACGAAGGG
>JANQMB010000199.1 GCA_028280355.1 Verrucomicrobiales bacterium | reverse complement strand
TGCAGACCGGGACGCTGAAGGTCGGCGACCCCTTCATCTGCGGCTCCTACAGCGGCAAGGTCAAACTGCTCTTGGACGACCGCGGCAACCAGGTCAAGGAGGCCGCCCCCTCGATGCCCATCGAGGTGCTCGGTTTCAGCGGGGTGCCCAAGGTCGGCGACGAGCTCGTCGTGATGGACAACGAGCGCGCCGCCAAGAAACTCAGCGAGGAGCGCCTCGCGACGATCCGTCAGGAGAAGCTGTCGGCCCCGCCGCGCGCCCGCCTGCAGGATATCTTCTCGTCCGAGCCGATGAAGAAGACCCTAAAGATCGTCCTCAAGGCGGACGTGCAGGGCTCCCTCGAGGCGATCCAGACATCGTTGCTGGAGATCGAGAGCGACAAGGTGGAGATCGAGTTCCTGCACGCGGCGGCCGGTCCGGTGACCGAATCGGACGTCCTGCTGGGCAGCGCCTCCGACGCGGTCATCATCGGCTTCGGCGTCAAGGTGGAGAACAAGGCGCTGGTCGCCGCGAAGCGCGAGGGGGTCGAGGTGAGGCTCTACAGCGTGATCTACGAGCTGATCGACCAGGTGAAGGAGGCCATGGTGGGGATCCTCGATATCGAGACCCGCGAGAACGAGATGGGCAGGGCGGAGGTCAAACAGGTGTTCAAGATCAAGCGCGGGCGCGTCGGCGGCTGTATCGTCGTGTCCGGCAGGATCGACCGCAAGGCGCGCGCCCGGGTGCTGAGGGACGGGCAGGCGGTCTACGACGGCGGCATCGTCACCCTCAGGCGTTTCCAGGACGACGTCGACGAGGTCAAGACCGGCCTCGAGTGCGGCATCCGCCTCGGCAACTATCTAGAATACGAGCCCGGCGACATCATCCAGTGCTACGAGTTGGAGAAGGTCGAGCAGACCCTATAGAGATCGCCGCATCGCCCGGCGGCGTTCGGTTGGGCGCCCCCGCCCGGGCGGGGGGGTCCCGCCGGCACCGCGAAGCCCATCGAACCTCATGAGCCAGCGACTGCTACGTGTCCGCGAGCTGCTCAAACGCGAGATCGGTCTGGTGGTCGCGCGCGACTACGTGTTCGACTCCCTGGTGACGGTCAACGACGTGGACGTCACCCCGGACCTGCGCAACGGGCACGTCTTCGTCGGCGTCATCGGCGGCGAGGGGGAGGGGCGCAAGGCGGTCGCGCTGCTGAACAGGGAGCGCGGCAACATCCAGCGACAGCTCAACAAACGCGTCGTCCTCAAGTACTCCCCCAAACTGCACTTCAAACTCGACGACTCGGTCGAGCGCGGCGTCCGCACGCTGTCGGTGATCGAGGGGATCGACGGGGAGGATCACGACGGGGAGGAGGGGGATCAAGACGACTGGGAGGAGACGGAGGAGGTCGAGCTCGACCGGGAGGGGGAGGATGTCTGAGGGGCGGCCGGTCTCTCTCGCCGAGGCCGCCGAGGCCCTGCTCGCGGCGGGGCGGGTGGTCGTCCTCGGACACGTCCGGCCGGACGGCGACGCCATCGGCTCGCAGATCGCCCTCGCCTCGTCTCTGCTGGCGGCGGGCAAGCAGGTCGTAGTGCTCAACGAGGACGGCTGCCCGGCCTCGCTGAGGTTCCTGGCCGGGGCGGAGATGGTCGAGCGCCCGGGTGGGGGCGAGGTCGAGGCGGACCTCTGTGTCGCCCTCGATACCGCCAACCGCTCGCGGCTCGGCGAGGGTTGCCTCGCCTCGACCGCCGCCGTGCCGATGCTGCTCAACATCGACCACCACATCAGCAACGAGCGCTACGGGGACCTCGTCCATGTCGACGCCGGCGCCCCGGCGACGGGGCAGATCCTTTTCGAGCTGATCTCTGAAGCGGGCCTGCCGCTGACCCCGGAGGCGCGCGACAGCCTGTTCGTCGCCATCTCGACCGACACCGGCGGGTTCCGGTACCCTGCGACCACCGCCCGCACCTTCGAGATCGGCGCCGAGCTGCTGCGCGCCGGGGCCGACGCGGGCGCGCTGTCCTCGATGGTCTATGAGCGCTACCCGTTCCGGCGCATCGAGCTGCTGCGCGAGCTGTTGGGGGTCCTGCGCCTGACTTCGGGGGGGAGGGTGGCCAGCTGGGCGCTCGACCTGGCGACCAAGGACGCGCTGTCCCTGCAGCCCGACGACAGCGAGAACCTCACCGACCTCATCCGGGCGATCGAGGGCGTCGATGTCGCCGTGTTCTTCGAGGAGCTCCGCGGCGGTACCGTGCGGGTGAGCATGCGCTCGAAATCGGCCGCCGCGGCGGACGTGTGCGAGATCTGTAAGACCTTCGGCGGCGGCGGGCACGCCCTCGCTGCCGGCGCGCGAATCGAGGGCGGCCTGGGCGAGGTCAGCGGCCGCGTTTTGGACAGGATCGACCAGACCCTAAGCTAGATTATGGAAAACATTGACGGAGTCCTCCTTGTCGACAAGGCGCCCGACATGACCTCGCACGACGTGGTCGCGGTCGCGCGCCGGACGCTGAAACAGAAGAAGATCGGGCACTGTGGGACACTCGACCCGATGGCCACCGGCCTGCTCATCCTCACCCTGGGCAGGGGGACCAAGATCCAGGACCTCCTCATGAGCGAGGACAAGGAGTACATCGGGACGGTGAAGCTGGGCGAGGCCACCACCACCCAGGACCGGCAGGGGGAGGTGGTCGAGACCCGGGAGGTCCCCGAGTTCGACGCCGATACGATAGCGGCCGCGATGGACAAGTTCACGGGGGACTTCTACCAGACGCCGCCGATGGTCTCGGCGATCAAGAAGGACGGTGTTCCGCTCTACAAGCTCGCCCGGCAGGGCAAGGAGGTGAAGCGCGATCCCCGGCTCGTACACGTCTACAACTACGAGCTCGGCGAACTGCGGTTGCCGGAGTTCGATTTCCGGGTGGTGTGCAGCAAGGGGTTCTACGTCCGCACCTACGCCCACGAGATCGGGCAGGAGCTCGGCTGCGGTGCCCACCTCTCGGCGCTGCGCCGCACGAAGTCGGGGAAATTCGTGGCGGACGGCGCGATCACCTTCGACGAACTGAAGGCCGGGACGCGCGAGAGCGTCGCCAGCCGCGCCATGTCGCTCGCCGACGTGTCCAAACTGCGCGGGGCGTAACACCCCCAACTATATAGGAGAAGGAAGGAACCCCGATGCGGATCTTGCGCGACATTGGCGAACTGCGCTGTCTCGGGGGGCCGCTGAACCTAGCGATCGGGGTGTTCGACGGCGTGCACCGCGGGCATGCTGCGGTGATCGGCAGCGCCGTCTCGCGGGGCGGCGAGGCGGTCGTGCTCACCTTTGACCCCCATCCGGTAAGGGTGCTGAGGCCGGCCGGCGCCCCTAAGCTGCTCTGTACCTTGGAGCACAAGCTGCGCCTCGCCTCCGCCCTGGGGGCTGGCGGGATGTTGGTGGTCGAGTTCGACGACCGGAGGGCGTGCCAGGGAGCCGGGGACTTCGTCAGGGAAGTGGTCGATGGGGGAAACGTGGGGAGCGTCGCCGTCGGTGCCGGATTCCGTTTTGGAAAGGGGCGGGCGGGCGACCTCGAGCTGCTGTCCACCCTCGGGGCCGAACTCGGTTTCCATGTCGACGGGGTGGCGCCGGTTCGGGATAGCGGTGGCGAGGTGATCAGCAGCACCCGTGTCCGCACGGCGCTCGACGCTGGCGATCTGGCGCTGGTGTCGGATCTGCTCGGCCGCCCCTATTCCTTGTTCGGGACTGTGCTGGAGGGGGATCAGCTGGGGCGCAAGATCGGCTACCCGACCGCCAACCTGTCCCCCGAGGTCGAGCAGCTACCGCCCACTGGCGTCTACGCGGTGCGGGTGGACGTGGGCGGCGAACGCCGGTCGGGTGTCGCCAATCTCGGCCTCCGACCGACTGTCGAACAGCGGCGGGAAAAGCCACTTCTCGAGGTTCACCTGTTCGACTACGACACGGATATCTACGGCGCCGAACTCGAGGTGCACTTTGTCTCCCTGCTGCGGGGCGAGCAGCGGTTCGACGGCGTCGAGGCGTTGCAGACCCAGATCGGGCAGGACGTGCTGAGGGCGCGAGAGGTGCTCTCCTAGCCTCGTCGGCGCCTTTTCTCTCAAAGAAAGGTCGTCCGGATCAGTGCCGAGAAGGCGCGCGACCTCTTCGGCAAGAGATCCCACCGCCCCGGTCGTGGGGACAACCGGGGGGAGAAACACCCCCGCAGCGTAGGTTTCATGGGGATCAGGAGCTGAAAACGACGGGGGATAGGATGTTCCGAGGTTCTTCAATTTGCGAAAGGGCCAGAAGTGATCGGAGCTTAATTCTCAAGATGATCTGATAATTTCTCAATTTACAGAACAAGAATTAAGAAAATTATCATAATTTGGTTGAAAAATTTCCGAGCGTTGTCATATTTTCTAGAATTCTCATTTCTTCAACACCAACCCCTAAAAAGCGGTAAGTCCCATGAAAGCGAACATCTCAAACAAGTCCCGGATCGCGCGTTCGAACCAGGCGGCCATCTCCCTCATTGAAGTTCTCATCGTCGTCCTGGTGATCGGGATCCTGGCGGCCGGGATCAAGTTCGTCTGGGCGGACATCGGGGGGAGCAGCAGCCGTTCGAAGCTCCAGTCGCACGTCAAAATGCTCAACGGGGCGGTGTCGGTTTACGTGGCGAGCGGTGGCGATCTGTCCGGCGTAGCGTCGATCGACGACGCCCTCGCCAAGCTGAAGTCGGTCGCCGACCGGGATTCGGCGAGACGTTTCAACGGCTATCGTGGTGCGACCGTCGACCCGAGGTTGCGGGCGGTGATGCAGACCTCGGCGGAGGCGTCGGACGGCGGTCTGAGGGCGGTTTGGGATCCGGCCAGGAAACGTTTCGCGCTCGCCCGATCGGGGGCGGCCGGTGCCAAGTGGTTCGAGCTCGGCGACTCTGGCGGGGAGGTTCGTTCGGAGGCGAGGGTCGGCGTGGTCAAGCTGGCGTCGCAGAGCGGCGGTTGGATCTGGGACTACGAGGAGTTCGGCCGGGGCGAGCAGGGTATCGGCGAGCGCCCGACCGGGGGTACCCCGGAGGAAGAGGAGCCCGATGGCGCCACGCCGCCCGCCGTCCTGGCGTTGAACCCCCCGGTGTTCTCCGTCCCCGGAGGGACCTATGAGTACAGCAACTTCGACCTGCCCCTGACCTTCGAGGACACCAACCCCGCCGGGGTCTCCGAGGTGTTCTACTCGATCGACGGCGGTGGCTGGAGCATCTACTCCGGCGGCACGGTCACCGTCCCGGCGGGGGCGTCGGTGTCGGCCTACAGCGTGTCGATCGACCCCGACCACTGGATCGACAGCGTCCCGGTCACCGAGGCCTACGAGTCGACCTTCGTCATCACCGGTTCCACCAGCGGGCTGTTCTCGAACCCCGTCGGCGGCCCGGACATGGTGACCGGTGGCTGGGGCAACTACTTTACCTGGGGGACGCCGCACCGCCGCGGCGGCTTCACCGACCCGAGCTGGATCCTCTACGAGGGCGCCTCGTTCTACGACGTGATGCCGGGCGAGCGGTTCCTGCTGGGTTCGATCGAATACTACAACGGCACGATCACAGGTGGCACGGGGGCGAGCGGCCTCGATCTGACGATCAGCCTCAACTTCGCCGGCAACACGCAGGAGGAGCGCTTCGATTACGACCTCAACCTGATCAACTCCCCTAACAGCGAGGGCAACACACGCGCGCAGAGCGCCGACTACGTCCAGTTCGGCCAGGTCGCCGCCGAGATCCCCGCGGTCATCGGCGGGGTCGAGTACTCGCTGGTCCTCGAGTTCGGTGAGACGACCGAGAACGGCTTCTCCCGCATCGACGAGTTCTTTGTCTACGAGGGCGAGACGGCCACCGGCCAGCTGTACGGGACGTTGGTCAGGGCGTGGGGTGGCCAGGGGTAGGGGGCTGGCCGCCGGCGCGGTGGCTAGCGCAGTTCCATCCCCACCGGGCAGTGGTCGGAGCCCATGACCTCGTTGAGGATCCAGGATGACTTGAGGCGCCCCCTCAGCGCCGCCGAGATCCCCCAGTAGTCGATGCGCCAGCCGACGTTCCTCGCCCGCGCGCCGGCGCGGTAGCTCCACCAGGAGTAGTGGCCGCCACCCTCCTCGAACTCGCGGAAAGTGTCGATGAACCCGGCGCCGACCAGCGCCGAAAAGCCGGCGCGCTCCTCGTCGGTGAAGCCGGCGTTCCTGCGGTTGGGTTTGGGGCGGGCGAGGTCGATCTCCTTGTGGGCGACGTTGAGGTCGCCGCAGAACACCACCGGCAGGTCCCCCTCGAGCCGCTTCAGGTAGTCCAGGAAGTCCCGGTCCCAGACCTGGCGGTAGTCCAGCCGGCGCAGCTCGTTCTGCGAGTTCGGGGTGTACACGTTCACCAGGAAGAAATCCTCGAACTTCAGGGTGATGACCCGCCCCTCGCGGTCATGCTCGGGGATGCCGAGCCCGTAGCTCACCTCGGAGGGCTCGCCCTTGCAAAACACCGCCGTGCCCGAGTAGCCCGCCTTCTCGGCGGGGTTCCAGAAGGCGTGGTGGCCATCCATCCAGCCGAGGTCGACCTGTTCCGGGCGCGCTTTGGTCTCCTGCAGGCAGACGACGTCGGCGTCCTCACCCTCGAAGAACTCGCGGAAACCCTTGCCGAGGGCGGCGCGTAGGCCGTTCACATTCCAGGACAGCAGCTTCATCGGGTCTGGAGGATGGCCGCGGCGGCGCCGGAAATCGAGTTGAAAAATCTTCCGCGGCGGCTAAACAAATTCCCGCTTGAGCAGCGTTTTTTCTCTAGTTTAGTCCCGCCCGCCCCTCAGACCTAGCAGCTAGACATTCGAAGGAAGCATGATTGAAGTCAGAAACCTATCGAAACGGTTCGGTTCCAAACTCGCCGTCGACGACGTCTCGTTCAAGGTCGGCCGGGGCGAGGTCCTCGGGTTCCTCGGCCCGAACGGGGCCGGGAAATCGACCACCATGCGGATGGTCACGGGTTACCTGCCCCCCAGCGCGGGCTCGGTCACCATCGACGGGGTCGACGCGGTGGCGCGGCCGATCGCCGCCAAGGGCAAGATCGGATACCTGCCCGAGTCGGCGCCGCTCTACGCCGATATGAGCGTGGCGGCCTTCCTGCACTTCATCGCCGAGCTCCGCGGCTACTCCGGCGCCGGGAAGGCGGCGGCGGTCGACCGGGCGCTCGACACCTGCTTCCTCGAGCCGGTTCGCAACCAGAGCATCGACACCCTGTCGAAGGGGTACCGGCACCGCACCTGCCTCGCCCAGTCGGTCCTCCACGACCCCGACATCCTGATCCTCGACGAGCCCACCGACGGGCTTGATCCGAACCAGAAGCAGGAGGTGCGCAACCTCATCCGGCGCATGGGGGAGGAGAAGGCGATCATCTTCTCGACCCATATCCTGGAGGAGGTGGAGGCGGCCTGCACGCGCGCCATCATCATCGACCAGGGCAGGGTCGTCGCCGATGGGAGCCCGGACGAGCTGAAGTCGAAGTCGAAGTCGGCCGGGGCGGTGACCGTTCGCGTCAGCGGTCAGGCCGGGGCAGGGATCCGCGCCGCCCTGGAGGGGCTCCCGGGGGTCGCCGAGGTGCGTGAGTTCAAGGCGGGCGAGCTCTCCTTCTCCGGGCAGCTCGTCCCGGGCAAGGCGGGCGGGGCGCTTGCCGAGGCGGTGTTCAACCTCTGCAAAAACAAGGGGCTGATGCTCGAGGAGCTGAGGGTCGAGGAGGGGCGCCTCGACGAGGTGTTCCGCGAGATCACGGTCGCCGATACCAAGCTCGCCGCCGCAGGCTAGGCGGGCCGAAACGAACCTATCCGATTTCCCATGTCCGCTTTGCGAAATATCTGGATCGTCTTCAAGCGCGAGCTCAAGGCGCAGTTCAACTCGATGCTCGCCTACGTGTTCGTGGTGATCTTCGTCGTGCTGTCGATGGCGCTCACCTTCTGGTTCCGGAACTTCTTCGACCCGAACGCGCAGGACGCGTCGCTGGAGTTCTCCTACTTCATGTGGCCGGCGTGGCTGCTGATGTTCCTCGCCCCCGCGGTGGGCATGCGGCTGTGGTCGGAGGAGCACCGCACGGGGACGATCGAGCTGCTGCTCACCATGCCCGTCGCCACCTGGCACGCCATCGTCGGCAAGTTCCTCGCCGGCCTGGCGGTGATCACGATCGCGGTCGCGGCCTCCTTCCCGATCGTCATCACAGTCGCCTACCTCGGCGACCCGGACAACGGCACCGTCTGGGGCGGGTATCTCGCCACCTTCTTCTACGGCGCCGCCTGCCTCGCCATCACCTGCGCGGTCAGCGCCCTCACCCGCAGCGTGGTGGCCTGCCTGATCATCTCGGTGACCATCTGTTTCGTCCTCCTGCTGATCGCCGTGCCCCCGGTGCAGGACTATTTCTCGGACGTGCTCGGCGGTGGCGCGTCGGAGGCGATCTCGTCGTTCAGCATGTTCTCCCACTACAACGAGATGAAGCGCGGCGTCGTCAGCCTCCCCAACCTGGTCTTCTACCTCTCCATGGTGGGGTTCTGCCTCTTCGCCACCAGCGTCGTCATCAAGTCCAAGCGCGCCTAAGCCAACGCCACCTCCCACGCCATGTCTGACCCCGAACCCAAACCTGCCGGGCCCGCCCCGGGCTGGCTGTTCTCAGCCCTCGGGCTGGCCATCGTCTTCGCCCTGCTCGTGACGGTCAACCTGATCGTCAAGAACACCGCGCCGGTGAAGATCGACCTCACCGAGGACAAGCTCCACACCCTCTCCGACGGCACCAGGGATATCCTCGGCGGCCTCGACACCCCGGTGACGCTGAGCTTCTTCGTTTCCCAGGACAAGGACAACATGCCGCCCGAGCTGACCACCTTCGCCAAGCGGGTGGACGCCCTGCTCGGCGAGTACGCGCGCAACGCGAAGGGCGACCTGCTGGAGATCGAGCGGGTCGACCCCGAGCCCGACTCGGAGGCGGAGGACCGCGCCAAGCTGAACAACCTGCGCTCGGTGCCCGGGCGCCTCAACGAGCCCGCCTACATCGGCCTCACCGCGACCTGCCTCGACCGCAAGTCGTCGATCCCGCTGTTGCTGCCCAACCGCGACCAGATGCTCGAGTACGACATCTCGCGGGCGATCGTCGAGGTCACCCGCGAATCGCCGCCGAAGATCGGCCTGATCTCCGCCCTCCCGGTGGGCGGCGGACCGCCGGCCGCGCCCTTCGGGCCGCAGGCCCAGCAGCAGAGGCCCTGGCATTTCTACGCAGCCCTGCAGCGCGACTATGACCCGGACCCCTCGGACGGCGAAAGCAACCTTGTCGACCTCGGTGTCGATGTGGAGGAGATCCCCGAGGACATCGACGTCGTGCTGCTCGTCCACCCCGCCGGGCTCGGGGAGGCGGCCGAGTTCGCGCTGGACCAGTTCCTGCTCCGCGGCGGCCGCATCGTGGCCTTCCTCGACGCCTTCAGCGCGGTGGCGGCGGACTCCCAGCCGCGGCGGCAGCCCTTCGGCGGGCAGCAGCCGCCGGGGATCCCGACCTCGTCCGACCTCAAGACCCTGCTCCCCGCCTGGGGCGTGACCTTCGAGGCCAACCAGGTGATCGCCGACCGCACCTTCGAGACCGCCCAGACCGAGACCCGGATCAACCCCACCGTGCTCAGCATCTCGGCCGAGGGCATCGACGAGGACGACGCCCTGACCAGCTCGATGCGCGACCTGCTCCTCTACATGGCGGGCGTGTTCTACATCGAGGAGAAGGACGGCATCGACGTCTCCACGCTGGTCAGGTCTTCCGAGAAGTCGCAGCTCGTCTCCCCGCAGACCGCCCAGTTCAACCCGGACCAGATCACCCGCGACTTCGACCCCTCCGGTAAGGAATACCCGCTGGCGATCCGCCTCACCGGCAGCTTCAAGACGGCCTTCCCCGACGGCAAGCCCGGGGCAGGGGACGATGCGGCGGAGGACGGGGAAGGGGACGAGGCCGGCGACGGCGAGTCGGACGGCGAGGCCGAGAAGGCGGAGTGGCTCACCGAGTCGCAGTCCGAGGGCAGCGTGCTGTTGGTGGCCGACTCCGACATGTTGTTCGACAGCCTCGCGGTGTTGCGCAGCATGTTCGGCGTCCAGTACCGCAACCACAACGTGCCGCTCCTGGAGGGGGCGGTCGAGCAGGCCGCCGGCGGTGCGGACCTCATCGCCATCCGCAGCCGCGGCAGCACGCGGCGGCCCTTCAACAAGTTCAAGGACCTGCGCGCCGAGGCTTCGAAGGAGCTGATGAAGGAGATCGTCAAGGTCGACGAGAAGCAGCGCGACCTCTCCTCCGAGCTGTCGAAACTGATGCAGGAGCAGGGGAGCAACCAGATGGTCGTCGTCTCCCCGGAGGTCATGGAGAAGATCAACGACCTCAAGGAGCAGGAGGTCGAGGCGGCGAAGCGCAAGCGCGAGCTGAACCGCGAGCTGCGCAAGGACATCCGCAAGATCGAGAACCGGATCAAGAACTGGAACATCATCGGCATCCCCGTGCTGATCGCGATCCTCGGCATCGTGCACCTCGTCGTCCGCCGCATGAGGACCTCTGCCCGCTGACCGCACCCCTGCCCGGTTTCCCAATTCGAATACTGACTCTACGATGAAAGCGAAACATCTGATCGTCCTGGCTGCGCTGCTGGTCGTGGCCATCATCATCGCGATCGCCACCGGCGGCGGGGGGAAAGGTGGCGAGGAGGCGGGTGGCCTCGCCGCGGGCGACGCCGTGCTCCCCGGCCTGGCGGTGAACGAGGTCGCCAGCTTCAAGATCACCGGCGACGAGAAGTCCGTCGAGCTGGAGAGGAAGGGCGGCGAGTGGGCGGTGAAGGAGCGCGCCGGTTACCCCGCCGATTTCGGCAAGCTCAGCCGCGTGCTCAAGGCGCTGCGCGGCCTCGAGATCGCGGAGGCGCGCCGCGCCGGGGCGTCCACCTACGGCCGTTTCGAGCTGAAGGCGCCCGCGGGGGGGGAGGACGACAAGGCCGGCGTGCTGGTCGAGATGGGCGACGGCGACGGCGGCGAGCTGGCCACCCTGGTGCTGGGCAAACGCTACGCCGGGGCGACGGACGGCTCCGGGCGCGCCGGGGGCGGGAGCGGCCGCTACGTCCGCACCCCGTCCAACGAGGGGCAGGTGTTCATCGTCTCGGACTCCCTGTTCGACATCGACCCCAGCCCTAGCAGCTGGTTGCAGCGCGACTTTTTCCGGGTCGAGAAACACAAGGACGTGACCGTCGGCCACCCCGGGGGGGAGGGGTTCAAGTTCTCCCGCGAGGAGGAGGGCGGCGACCTCGCTTTGGAGGGGCTCGCGGACGACGAGGAGCTCAACACGACCAACACCGGGACGATCGCCTCGGCCTTCTCCAGCGCCAGCTTCCGCGACGTGGTGGTCGGCGACGCGGCCGCGCCCGAGGCGACCGGCCTCGACGAGCCGGTCACCGTCGAGGTCACCACCTTCGAGGGTTTCGGTTACAAGGTGAAGCTGGGGCGGAAGGCCCCCGAGGGCGACGCCCCGGAGGACGGCGCCGCCGACCCCGCCGCCACCAAACCCAAGTACTACCTGTCGGTCGAAGTCGATGCGACGCTCGACGAGGAGCGCGTGCCCGGGGAGGACGAGGCGGTCGCCGACGACGCCAGCGACGAGGACAAGAAGAAGGCGGAAGATCTCAAGAAGCAGCGCGACGAGGAGTTCGCGGCTGAGAAGAAGAGGCTCGAGGAGAAGCTGGAGAAGGAGAAGGCCTTCGCCGGCACGATCTACGAGATCGACAGCTGGGCCGCGGAGAAGTTCTTCAAAGGTCGGGACGAGCTGGTGAAGGAGAAGACCGAGGGGGGCGACACTCCCCCGGCCGGCGAAACCCCGATCCCGGGCGCGCCGATCCCGGGTCTCCCCGGTGCCACCATCCCCGGCGTGCTGCCGGGGGCGAGCACCACGCCGGGGAAACCCGCCGCGGAGGTGGTCGCCACCACCCCGCCGGTCTCCGTCGCCGATGCCCTCAAGGAAGCGCAGGAGGCCAAAGAGGCGGCCGGCGATGAGGGCGATGAGGGCGATGGAGAGGGGGAGCCCGCCGCCGTCGAGGGGGGCGAGGCGGACGAGTAGCCGCCGCGGGGATTTCTAGACAGGTCGCCCCCCGGGCGCCGTTGTATTCTTGGTGGGCGTCGCTTTGAACGTCGCCGGCCCAATTCCGTCCTATCTTGGGGCGGGCGAATGGCCTAATCTTCTGGCTTGTCCGGGCGTTTCGGTTATCGTCACCCAGCTTTTACAGTATCTACGAGTAAATCTATGTCTGATAGCGCTACCAATCCGTCGGCCGACTTCTCGAGCGAGGAGCTCGAAGCACTCGAAACCTTCAAGACCGCGACCGCCAACATCCGCGGTGAGCTGGGCAAAGTCATCGTCGGCCAGGAGGAGGTGATCGACCAGTTGCTGATCGCGATCTTCTCGCGCGGGCACTGCCTCCTCGAAGGGGTGCCGGGGCTCGCCAAGACCCTCATGGTCAGCACGCTGGCGAAGTCGCTGCGGCTCGATTTCAACCGCATCCAGTTCACCCCCGACCTGATGCCCTCCGACATCACCGGCACCGAGGTGATCCAGGAGGACAAGAGTTCGGGCGCCCGGGAGTTCAAGTTCCTCAACGGTCCGATCTTCGCCAACATCGTCCTCGCCGACGAGATCAACCGGACGCCGCCGAAGACCCAGGCGGCGCTGCTGGAGTCGATGCAGGAGCGCCAGGTCACCATCGGCATGACGCGCCACACCCTCCCCAACCCCTTCTTCGTCCTGGCGACCCAGAACCCGATCGAGCAGGAGGGCACCTACACCCTCCCGGAGGCCCAGCAGGACCGTTTCATGTTCAAGGTGTTCGTCGACTACCCGAGCTACGCTGAGGAGTACAAGGTGGCGGCGACCACCACCTCCGCCGACGTCGCGTCGGTGGACGAGGTGCTCAGCGGCGAGGACATCGAGAAGATCCAGGGCCTCGTCCGCAGGGTCCCGGTGCCGCCGCACGTGATCCACTACGCGCTGCGCCTGGTGCGCGCCACGCGCGTCACCGAGAGCGAGGGGGTGCCGGACTTCGTGCACGACCTGCTCAGCTGGGGGGCGGGGCCGCGCGCCGTGCAGTACCTCCTCCTCGGCGCCAAGGCGAAGGCGGTGATGTCCGGCCGCTCGCACGCGACGGTCGCCGACGTGCGTTCGATCGCCCACCCCGTGTTGAGGCACCGCATCATCACCACCTTCAACGCCGAATCGAACGGCATCACGAGCGACAAGGTCGTCGACAAGCTGATCGAGGAAGTCCCCGAGAAGCACGAGGACGACCAGGTCGCCCCCGAGCTGGCGTCCGCGTTCAGCGCTGCGTAGCCGGCCGATATCTGAGGGGCCGCCACGCGCCGCGACATGGCAACGACCGAAACTCCAAACTACCTAGACCCGAAAGTCCTCGAGCGGATCAAGCGGCTCGACGTGCGGGCGCGGCTGGTCGTCGAGGGGTTCATCACCGGCCAGCACAAGAGCCCCTACAACGGCTTCGCGGTCGAGTTCGCCTCGCACCGGGAATACGCCCCCGGCGACGAGATCAAGCACATCGACTGGAAGGTGTGGTCGAAGACCGACCGGCTCTACATCAAGGAGTACGAGGAGGAGACCAACCTCAAGACCACCCTGATCGTCGACTGCTCGAAGTCGATGGGCTACCGCGGCGCCGGCTGGCGGAAGTTCGACTACGCGGCGACGGCGGGCGCCTCGCTCGCCCACCTGCTCCAGCACCAGGGCGACGCGGTGGGGCTGGTGACCTTCAACACGGCGGTCCGCGACGTGCTGCCGCCGAGCGCGCGCAGCAACCACCTCAAGGAGATGGTCCATCTGCTAGGCGAGACCGAGCCGGACGAGGAGACCGACGTCGGCGACGTGTTCCTGGAGCTGGTGCCGCAGATCCGCGCCCGCGGGCTGGTGGTGATCATCTCGGACCTGTTCGCCGACCTCCCCACGCTGCGGCGTTCCCTGCAGCAGTTCCGCCTGCGCAAGCACGAGGTGGTGGTGTTCCACGTCATGGACCGCGACGAGCTGGAGTTCCCGTTCGAGGACAACACCCGGTTCGTCGGGCTCGAGAGCCCGGACGAGGTGCACGCCGACCCGCGGGCGCTGCGCAAGACCTACCTGGAGATCGTCGACCGCTACCGCAGGGACGTCCGCAAGGTGTGCGACCGCCTCGGCGTCGACTATGCGTTGCTGGACACCGGGGAGCCGCTCGACGCCGTCCTCTCGCGCTACCTCAGTTTCCGCAAACACTACAACACGCGCAAGGGGAGGGCCCGCTGACGCCATGTCCGCTTTCCTGGTCAACCCACTGTTGTTCGTCGGCGGCCTGATCGCGGTCGCCTCGCCAATCATCATCCACCTCCTCAACCGCCGCCGGTTCAAGCGCATCGACTGGGCGGCGATGGACTTCCTGCTCGAGGCCCAGCGGCTCAACCGGCGCCGGGTGAAGCTGGAGGAGTTCATCCTGCTGCTCCTGCGCTGCATCGCGATGGTCTTGATCGGCTTGCTGCTCGCGCGCCCCTTCCTCGACGTGAACCCCGCCGGCTTCTTCAAGGCTGGGCAGACGGAGAGGGTCATCGTCCTGGACGACTCGCTGAGCATGGCGGCGACGGCGGGGGAGAGGTCGCCGATGGAGGAGGCCTCGTCGATGTTGCAGAGCTGGATCGAGGCGCTGGCCAACGACAGCGGGGACGACCTGATCACCCTGGTGCGCACCACCGACCCGGAGCGCCCCGCGCCCAACGGGCTGCCGCTGACGGAGGCCTCGATGGGGGACATGTTGGACGAGTTCAAGGGGCTCGAGGTCCAGGACACCGGCGGCGACCTCGGCGCCGCCCTGCTGCAGGTGGAGAGGGGCTTCAAGGACGACACCGCCAGCCTCAACCGCGTCGTCTATGTCCTCACCGACCTGCGCCGCCGCGACTGGGAGGGCTCGGCGGAGGCGGGTTCGGACGCCGGCGTGGTGCAGACCTTGAAGAGGATCTCCGAGATGGCCGCCGGGTGCTACGTGGTCGACCTCGGGGGTGACGGGGAGGAGAACCTCGTCGTCGAGGAGGTCAGGCCCCTGGACAAGGCGCTCATCGCCGATGTCCCGGCGGAGTTCGAGGTGGTCGTGCGCAACCGCGGCACGCGGGACGCGCGCGACGTCGCCGTGCGGTTCGCGGCCGGCGAGACCTTGCCGGTCACCGCGGTGGTCCCCGAGGTCCCCGCGGGGGGCACGGCGGTCGCCGCGTTCACCTATACTTTCAGTAGCCCGGCCGGCGCCGGGGACGAGATGCCCGAGCCGGTGCCGGTCGAGGTGTCCCTCGGCGACGACGTCACGGATGGCGGCGACCTGCTGGAGGGGGACAACGTCCGCTATTTCCCGGCGCGGATCGTACGGGGCATCCGCGTGCTGGTGGTCGATGGCGACCCGTCTGGGGTCTTCGGGCAGAGCGAGACCTTCTACCTGAACAACGCCCTGGCGCCAGATGGCCCGGCACAGTCAGGGGTCGATGTCACCGTGGTCGACGACAACGAGTTCGACGCCGTCGACCTGTCCGGCTACGAGGTGGTCGTGGTGGCGAACCTCTACCGCGTGACCCAGGCGCGCGCGGAGGCGCTGGAGGCGTGGGTCCGCGAGGGCGGTGGGCTGGTGTTCTTGCTCGGCGACCAGACCGACGAGGACGTCTACAACGAGGTGCTCTACAAGGAGGGCAACGGCCTCCTCCCGGCGAAGCTGGCGGCGATCGAGGGCGACGAGCAGGAGGAGAGCTGGGCGCTCATCGAGCCGGCCATCGCGAACCACCCGCTGTTCCGGTTCTTCGACGGCGACAACAGGCAGCTCCTCGACGGGGTGAAGGTGTTCCGCTGGTGGCGTTGCGAGGTCGGCGGGGCTGCGGGTGAGCCCGCCCCGGGAGGGGGCACCGCGGAAGGGGGCGCGGACGGCGGTGCGCCGCGGGTGCTGGCCGCGCTCACCGATCCCGGGCGTTCGCCGGCGGTGGTGGAGAGGGGGCTCGGCGACGGGCGCGTGATGGTGTGGAGCACCCCCATGGACAACGACTGGAACAACTTCCCGGAGAACGGCGCGGCCTTCCTCATCACCACCCACGAGCTCATCCGCTACATGGCGCGCAACCGCGCCGGCGAGGGGATGATCGGTGTCTCCCAGCCCATCCACCAGACGGTCGACCTGCGCAAGTTCCGCCCTGAGGTCGAGGTGCTCACCCCGGGGGTGAGCGGGGCGTCCGGGGTCGAGGCGCGGCCCCCCGAGGGCGACGGTGGGGACACGCCGGTGTGGTCGTTGGATTTCGAGGAGACCGCGAAGAAAGGGATCTACCAGCTCATGCTGACCCCGACCGATGGTGGCGCCGCCGAGCCGGTGCTGTTCGCGGCGAACATCGACACCGGCGAGGGCGACCTGCGCCGGGCCAGCGAGGGGGCGATCCGCGGCGACCTCGGTGGCGCCGCGGTCGAGTTCGTCCCCCGCGGGCAACCGGTTATCGAGCTCGGCGCGTCGGTGGCTCGCAGCGAGATCTGGAAACTGATACTGTTCCTGCTGGCCGGTATCCTCGCCGTCGAATTGCTGTTCGGTTGGTGGATCGGGGCGCGTAGATAAGAAGATGTGTAGATGATCGCGACCAACCATAGGATCCCCCAGGGCCGCGGCCGCCGGATGGCCGCGGCGCTCGTCGTGGCCTCCCTGTGGGCGCCGGGCTCGATGGCCCTCGATATCGCGTTCGGAGACTTCGACGAGGTCCAGCAAGAGGGCCCCGGCATCGAGGGGGCGACCTTGCGGACGGACTCCGAGACGGACGAGCTCCTCGCCCGCGCCGACCAGTATGCGAAACAGGGCAGGTTCGATATCGCCAGCACCCTGTGGCAGACCGTCATCGACTCTAGCAACGACCTGGTGTTCACCCGCGACGAGTGGATCGAGAAGACCCTCGAGCACAGTTACCAGCGCTACCGCTCCGTGTCCGGCGACATCGAGCGGACCTTGGCGAAGTTGCCGGAGGACGGCCTGCAGGGCTACCGTATCAACGCCGACGGCGAGGCCAAGTTCGGCTTCCGCATCTATTACGGCGGCGGCACCCGCAAGGACGTGCTGCGCGCCGCCGGCATCGCCTCATCCGACGTAGTGGCGATCTGCACCGCGCACAAGGA
>JANQMB010000196.1 GCA_028280355.1 Verrucomicrobiales bacterium | reverse complement strand
CGAACAGGTCGCGGATCGGCGTGAACGCGCCGGCGTAGGTGACCGGGTTGGAGCGCGGGCTGCGGCCGATCGGCGACTGGTCGATGACGATGGCCTTGTCGATCTGCTCCAGGCCGGAGATCGACTCGTGGGCGCCCGGCGCCTCCTTGGAGCCGTAGTAGCGGCGGAACAGGGCGCGCCGGAAGATGTCGTCGACGAGGGTCGATTTCCCGCTGCCCGACATGCCGGTGACGCAGGTCAGGCAGCCGACCGGGAAGGCCGCATCGACCGACTGCAGGTTGTGTTCGCTGGCGCCGTGGACGGTGATCCACCCGCTGTCGAGGACCGCGCCGCCCGCCGGCGCCGGCGGCTTCACCCGCCGTTTGGGGACGGAGATCTCCAGGCGGCCGCTGAGGTACTTGCCGGTGACCGAGCGCCCGTGTGCGCCGATCTCCTCCGGGCTGCCCTCGGCGACCACCTCGCCACCGCGCGGCCCGGCCGCGGGGCCGATGTCGATGACGTGGTCGGCCGCGCCGATGGTCTCGGCGTCGTGTTCGACCACGACCACGGAGTTGCCTAGGTCGCGGAGGCGCTTGAGCGTCTCGATGAGGCGGGCGTTGTCCTGCTGGTGGAGGCCGATGCTCGGCTCGTCGAGGACGTAGAGGACCCCGGCGAGGCCGGCGCCGATCTGGGTGGCCAACCGGATGCGCTGCGCCTCCCCTCCGGAGAGGGTGCCGCTCTCGCGGTCGAGGGTGAGGTAGGAGAGCCCGACGTGTTCGAGAAACTCGAGGCGTTTGCCGATCTCGCGGGTCACATCCCCGATGATCTCAAGCTGCCGCCCGGTGAGGGAGAGCCCCTCCAGCCAGCGGCGCGCGTCGCCGATCCCGAGCCCGGTGAACTCGTCGATCGACAGCTCGCCGTGTCCTGCGTCACCCAGGGTGACGCCGAGGACTTCAGGCCGCAGCCGGCGCCCCCGGCAGCGCTTGCACGGCTGCGGGTTCATGAAGCGGCGCACGTTGCGGCGGGTCGTCTCGCTGTCGCTCTGTTCGTGGAGCCGCGCCGCCTGGGCGAGCAGGCCCTCGTAGGGCTTCTCCAAGCTGCGCGTGGTGGCGCTGGTCTTCCAGCCGGTCTTGACGGCGACGTCGCCGGTGCCGTTGAACAGGGCGTCGCGGAAAGTCTCTGGGATCTGCTTCCAAGGGGTGTCTAGCGCCACGCCGAAATGTTCGGCGAGCGCCGCGATCTGCCGGTCGTGGAGCGCCTTGAGCTTCTTGTTGCGCGCCCACCAGGTCTTCACGGCGCCGTCGGCCAGCCCCTTCTCGACATCGGACACGAACAGCTCCGGGTCGGGCTGGAGGATGCTCCCGAGCCCCTGGCAGGCGGGGCACGCGCCGAGGTGGCTGTTGAAGGAGAAGTGCTTCGGGGTGAGCTCCGGCATCCGGAAGCCGGTCGCCGGGTTGGCGAATGCCGTGGTGAAAACCTCGTGCCCCCAGCCCTCGTCACCGGGCGGTTGGACGAGGGCCTCGAGATCGCCCCCACCCCAACGCAGCGCCGTCTCGACGGACCCCACCAGGCGCGCCCGGGCGCCCTCTTTGACGACCAGCCGGTCGACGACCGCCTCGACGCTGTGCTTGCCCTTGCGGTCGAACTTGGGCAGGTCGCCGTCCAGCTCGAAGATCTCCCCATCGACCCGCGCGCGCACGAAGCCGTTGCGCTTGAGCCGTTCGAGGACGTGTTTGAGATCCCCCGTCTCGCCACGCAACACGGGCGCGAGCAGGACGAGGCGGGTGCGCTCGGGGCGATCGACCAGGGCGTCGACGATCTGCCCGGGGGTGAGCTTGCCGACCGCCTCCCCGGTCGCCGGGTCGTGGGGCTGGCCGATCGCGGCGTAGAGGATGCGCAGGTAGTCGTAGATCTCGGTTACGGTGGCGATGGTCGAGCGCGGGTTGGGGGCGGAGCTGCGCTGCTCGATGGCGATCGCGGGGGAGAGCCCCTCGATGAAATCGACGTCCGGCTTCTCCAACTGGTCGAGGAACTGCCGCGCGTAGGCGGACAGGCTCTCGACGTAGCGCCGCTGGCCCTCCGCGTAGAGGGTGTTGAAGGCGAGCGAGGACTTGCCGGAGCCGCTCGGCCCGGTGACCACGACCAGCCGGTCGCGGGGGATGTCGACGTCGATCGCCTTGAGGTTGTGCTGCCTCGCGCCTCGGATGCGGATGGTGGAGTTCGATGAGGCCATAGTTCGGACGGCATGCCCGGGCGTGGAATACGTGGCGGACTGTCAGGATCTGCGCAAAGGTAGAACCCAACCGATGCCGGACCGCGACGCAAATGAAAACCCCACCACCCCACGGGTGCTCGTGGCACATGACGACATCGGCACACTGCGCCTGGTCCGCGAGACCTTGGGGCAGTTCGCCGACTGCGAGGTCGACTCCACGCCCTCGGCGGAGTACGCCTACGAGCTCGCCCTGCAGCGGGAGTACGCGCTGTTCATGTTCGGGCTGGGCCTGCCGGTGATCCACGGCCAGCTCCTCTACGAGCTCCTCTCCAAGGCCTACCCCCATTGCCACGCCGGCGCGCGCACCAGCCCGGCGGTCGTCTACATCGCCGACGCGGGGGACGCGTCGCGCACCGAGGAGCTGCGCCGCGAGGCGAGGGTGAAGGGGGTGTTGCTCAAGCCGCTCTCGGTCGACCGCATCCTCGACCGGGTGAGGGGCGTGGTGGCGCTGCGCGGGGAGGGGGCGGCGTTCAACTGAGGGTCGCGATGAACCCGCGTTTTGTCGAAAGGGGGCACGTGGGGGTGAAGGTCTGCGGCCTCACCACCTACGAGAACGCGGCCGCTGTCGCCGCGGCTGGGGCCGACGCGTTGGGGTTCAATTTCTGGTCCGGTTCGAAGCGCTACCTGCCCCCAGACGAATTCGCCGGCTGGGCGGCCCGGCTGCCGGCGGGGGTCGACCGCGTCGGGGTGTTCGTCAACGCCGATGCCGACGAGGTGCTCGGGCTGCTAGAGTCGGGCGCCATCCACGCCGCCCAGTTCCACGGCGACGAGTCCGCGCAGTATTGCCGGCGTTTCGCCGGCAGGTTCCCCTTCGTCAAAGCGTTTGGCGTGCGGTCGCCCGACTCCCTCGGCGGGGTGACCGGTTACGGGACCGAGACCGTCCTGCTGGACGCCTACTGCCCTGGGGAATACGGCGGCAGCGGCGAGAGTTTCGACTGGGAGCTGGGGCGCCGCCTGGTGGTGGCCCAGCCGGGCTACCGGGTGGTGCTGGCCGGCGGCCTGACCTCGGAGAACGTCGCCCGGGCGGTGGCCGGCGTCCGGCCGGCGGCGGTCGATGTGGCCAGCGGCGTCGAGTCCGCCCCGGGGATCAAAGACGTGGAACAGGTCCGCGCCTTCGTCCGGGCGGCGAGATAAGGTCGTTCCCGCGGTTGCAAAACGTGGCGCCCTGATCGAGCCTCAGCGCCCATGAGCGATCAGAGCTACCGGGTAGCAGTCCTCGCCGGCGACGGCATCGGCCCAGAAGTGATGCTGGAGGCGCGCCGCGTCCTCGACGCGGTCTCGGCGAGGTTCGGTGTCCGCTTCGACTACGACGAGCAGCTGGTCGGCGGCGCCGCCATCGACGCCACCGGCGGACCGCTGCCAGAGGCGACGGTGGGAGCCTGCGAGGCGGCCGACGCCATCCTGTTCGGGTCGGTGGGCGGCCCGAAGTGGGAGTCGCTGCCGCCGGACATCCAGCCCGAGCGCGGGGCGCTGCTGCCGCTGCGCAAGCGCTTCGAGCTCTTCGCCAACCTCCGCCCCTCCGTCTGTTTCCCCTCGCTGACGCACGCGTCCCCGGTGCGGCCGGAGCTGGTCGAGGGCGGCTTCGATGTACTATGTGTGCGGGAGCTCACCGGCGGCATCTATTTCGGCGAGCCGAAGGAGATCCGCGAGGAGGGCGGGGAGCGGGTGGCGGTCGACACGATGGTATACCGCGCCTCGGAGATCGAACGGATCGCCCACATCGCGTTCAAGGCGGCCGCCGGACGCCGCAAGCTACTCACCTCGATCGACAAGGCGAACGTCTTGCGCAACGGCATCCTCTGGCGCGAGACCGTCGAGGCGGTGGCCGCGGAGTACCCCGAGGTGAGGCTCGAACACCTCTACGTCGACAACGCCGCCATGCAGCTGATCCGCCGGCCGCGCGACTTCGACGTCGTGCTCGCCCCCAACCTCTTCGGGGATATCCTGTCGGACGAGATGGCGATGATCGCCGGCTCGCTCGGCATGCTCGCCAGCGCGAGCCTCGGCGAGGGGAGGGGGGATGGGCTGTATTTCGGGATGTATGAGCCCAGCGGGGGCTCCGCCCCGGACATTGCCGGCCAGGGGGTCGCGAACCCCTGCGCGCAGATCCTGTCGGCAGCCCTGATGCTGCGCCACTCGTTCGGCCTGGAGGAGGCGGCCGGGGCCTGGAGGAGGCGGCCGGGGCGGTCGAGGCCGCAGTCAGGGGGGCGATCGACGCCGGGGCGCGCACCGGCGACATCTTCACCGGCAAGGAAGGCACGCGCCGGGTGGGGACGGCCGAGATGGGCGACGCGATCGCCGGGGACGTTTGACAGCCGCCGTCCGCCCCGTTAACCTCGCCCCATGCGAATTGGGAAGAGGCTGGGAGCCCTATTGGCGACGGCTGGCGTCTCGTCTGCACTGACCCTGGCGGCTGACGCGAGGACCTGGAAGAGCGCCGACGGCTCGAAGAGTTTCGAGGGCGAGTTCGTCGAGTTCAAAGATGGCCAAGTCACCGTCAAGCGCGCCAATGGCCGGAGGATGACCTTCCCGGAGGCCGTGCTCAGCGAGGGGGACCGCGAGTGGGTCAAGGCGGAGCTCGTGCGGATCGAGAAGGAGGCGGAGCGGAAGGCTGAGGCCGAGAAGCTCGCCGGCGCCGAGATCCCATCGGCGCTCGAGGGCAAGCTGGTCAAGCTGTCCGGGAAGAGTTTCAAGAAGTACGAACCCGCGACGCCGGCCAAGTACTACCTGCTCTATTTCTCGGCCTCCTGGTGAGGCCCCTGCCGCCAGAGCGTTCCACAGTTGGTGGAATGGTACAAGTCCGAGATCGCCGACGAGCCGGAGGTCGAGCTGGTCTGGTACAGCCGCGATGGGGACGAGGGCTCGATGGAGGACTGGGCGGCGAAGGAGGGCTTCCCCTGGCCGGCGGTCAAGTTCCGCAGCCTGAAGAAGGTGAAGGAGATCTCCAAACACGCCGGGCGGGGCGTCCCGAACTACGTCCTGGTCGATGCGGAGAACAAGGTTCTCGCCACCGGTTCGGGGGCCTCCAAGGCGAAGATCAAGGAACTTCTCGGGGAGGGCTAGAGCCTTTAAAACGGGTTTGCCCCCCCAGACGAAGCCGGCATCGCCCCCGCGGCGCCCTTATCCTCGCTGCGCTCGGCTCTGCATTTTGGCTCCGCCATGGAGATGCGCTTCGCGCTGGCAGTGGCGAGAGCGCCCTACCGCGTCGCGGATGCGCGGACGCCATGGGCGAAGGTAGGGCGGCCTCG
>JANQMB010000167.1 GCA_028280355.1 Verrucomicrobiales bacterium | reverse complement strand
GAGCGCCGTGCCGGCCAAGGTCTCGTCGTGTCGCGGTGTCGGGCTGCGGTCGTAGGCGATCCCGCCGCATTCGCTGGCGCCGTAGAAGTTGTGGATCTTGAGGCCGCAGTGTTCGAAGGCGTCCCGTTCGAGCTTCGCCGATAGCGGTGCGCCCGCCGAGATGGCCAGCGAGATGGCGGAGGATTGGAGGATCTGGGCGTCGAGCCAGGCTCGCCACATCGCCGGGACAGCGGGCAGGACGGAGCCGTCGCCGGCCACCGAGAGGGCGGTGCCGACCGCGGCGGGCAGGGGGCTGTCGGCGAGGACCAGCGGGATCCCGTGTAGCAGGAGCGGCAGGACAAGGTTCGAAAACCCGTAGGAGTGGGCGAGCGAGATGACGCCGATGTTTTGCCGGAAGGCGTCCAGGCGCATGGTGGCGACGATCTGATCGACGTCGGCGGCCAGCTGCGCGGCCTTGAAGAGCACCAGTTTCGGGGTGCCGGTGGTGCCCGAGGTCTGCTTGAGGTGGCAGATGTCGGGGGGCAGCGACCCCAGCACCTCCGGGGCTACCGCATCCCTCCTCTCGACCGGTAGCAGAGCCTGTCCGTCGCGCCAGCAGCGCAGCGTGTCGAGCAGCAGGCCGACGCCCCGGGCGGCGGAGACCAGTGGCGCCTCCACCTTCGGGGCGGCGCCGGCCCGCTCTGCGAGTTCGCCAAAGCGGTGGCGGTCCCCGGTGCCCGCCTCGACCACCGCGACCTCGTCCGGGCGGCGGGCGGCGAGGTCGAGCCAGCGTTGGTAGAGCGGCGACATCGAGCGGCGAGTATCTGGGGGGGGCGGACGAAATTCAAACTTTCCTCTCGATGGTGCGGAGGCGGTCGCTAGGTTTGGTGATGGCATTCAGTGCTGGAGACAAGCGTCGCGATGGCGCCCGCCGGGTGGTCGTCACCGGGGCGGGGATCATCTCCCCTTTCGGTTGCGGATGGGGGGTGAACGCGGACGGCTTCCGGTCTGGGCGTGTCGCCCTGCGGCCCGTTTCGCTGTTCGATGTCAGCGCCCAGCGCGCCCGACAGGCGGGCGAGCTGACCCTCCCCGGGCGGTTGCCCGACACTAAGCTCAGCGCCCGCCAGCGTGGCCGGGTCGACCGGGCGACGGCGATGTTGCTCCACGCTTCGGCGGAGGCCCTGGCCACCTCGGGTTGGGAGGGGGACTGCGGGGGCGACGATTTGCCGGTCTGTCTGGGGACCTCGGCGGGGGCGATGCAGCTCGGGCAGGACTACTACCGCGCCGTGCTCTCAGGGGCATCCCGCCTCGGCCAGGCGACGATGGTCGACGGTTACCAGCCCCAGCGCCAGGCCCAGAAGCTCTGCGACGCCTTTGACCTCCCCGGCCCGATCTCCATCATCAGCAACGCCTGCTCGTCCGGGGCAAACGCCATCGGGCACGCCTTCGACCTGGTCGCCAAGGGGCGTGCCGAACGCGCGTTCGCCGGGGGATACGATGCGCTTTCGCGGCTCGTGTTCGCAGGCTTCGACTCGTTGCAGGCGCTATCGACGACGAGCCCGCGCCCGTTCGCTGCCGACCGCGATGGCCTGGCGCTCGGCGAGGGCGCGGCCATGTTCTGCCTCGAACCCCTCGAGGTCGCCCGCCGGCGGGGGGCGACGATCTACGGCGAGGTCTCCGGGTATGGGGCGGCCACGGATCGCCACCACCTGACCCAACCCCATCCGGGGGGCGACGCCGCGTTGCGCAGCATGACGCGCGCCTGTGCCGTGGCGCGTTGTTCCAGCGAGCGGGTCGGCTACATCAACTCCCATGGCACCGGCACGCCGCTGAACGACTCCGCGGAGGCCAACGCGATCTGCCGCTGGGCGGGTGCCGGTTCCCGGGACGTCCGGGTCAGCTCCACCAAGGGTGGGATCGGTCACCTGCTGGGGGGGGCGGGTGCGGTCGAGACCGCGGTCTGCCTGATGGCGCTGAGGGGGGGCTGGTTGCCCCCCAATGTGAGCGTCGAGAGGTGTGATCCCGCCTGCGACTTCGACCTGGTGGCGGAGCCGCGGGAGGCGCCCGACCTGCAGGTCGCCCTGACCAACTCGTTTGGTTTCGGCGGCGCGAATGCCTCCCTGGTGCTGGAAAAAGTGGCCGCATGAGCGGGGGTAGAGAGAAGATCGCCGTGTGCGGTGCTGGGGTCGTGACCCCGGCAGGTTGGGGGGTCGCGGCAATGCGAGCCGCCCTCGCGGGCGGGGCGCCGGTCGAAAGCCAGCCGTTCCTAGGTGCCGATGGGACCGACCTGGCCTTCCGGCGTCGCCCCGTACCTAAGCCCGAGACCAAGCTGCCCTTCCTGCGCCACCCGCGCCTGCGGCGTTCGAGCCCAGCGGGACGGTTCCTGGCGGCGGCGGCCCTCGAAGCCATCGGGGATCGCTCCGCCGAACTCGGGCGGCTCGCAGTCGTCGTCACCAGCTACACCGGGAACGTCAACTACAGCCAGCGGTTCTATCGCGAGGTGCTCGACGACCCGGCGACCGCCAGCCCGATCGTGTTCCCGGAGACCGTGTTCAACGCACCCGCCAGCCACCTGAGCGCGTTGCTGGAGACGGACGAGGTCAACTACACCCTGGTGGGGGACGAGTCGCAGTACATCGCCGGTCTGGAACTCGCCACCCGGTGGCTGCTCGACGACGAGGCAGACTCGGTGCTTGTCGCCGCGACCGAGGAGAGCGACTGGCTCACCGCGTCGGCGCTCGACCTCTTCCGGCCGGGTACGGTGGTCGGCGAGGGGGCTGCGGCGCTGCTGTTGGGGCGGTCGGATCGTGCGGAGGTCGAGGTCGGGTGCCTGACCGACGTCCACACCATCACCGCCAACCGGTCCCGCGAGGCGGCCTTACGGGAGATGCGCGGACAACTGCAGGGGCAGGCCGGCGACCCCGTTTACCAGTCCGGTCATGAGGGCGCGCTATGGGGGGATTGGGATGGGGTTCGCCATTGCATCGGGGAGGTCTTCGGAGAGGGGTTCGGCGTCTCTGTGGGTTGGTCTTGCGTCGCAGCAGTAGCCAGCCTGCAGGCGGGAGAGGCGGACTCTGCGCTGGTTAGCGGCGCGGGCACCAATCAGGGATGCGCTGGAGCTAGATTTATAAAAAACACGTAAAAAATAGACGTTGTGCGTTCAATCCTAATTACCGGAGCCAATGGGGGAATCGGGCTTGCCGTCGCCCGTCGGTTTCTCGAGGATTCGCCCGAGGATCACGTCTGGCTGGGGGTTCGACGCGGGCGTGACGAGGCGTCGGCGCTGTGCGGCGAATTCGCGGGGAGAGCTCGGATGCTCGATCTCGATGTCACGGACCGACGGGCATGGGAGGCCGCCCTCGCTGCGGTAATCGACGATTCGGGTCGGATCGACGTCCTGGTGAACGCCGCCGGGCATCACGAGGACGCGCTGTTGGCGAACATGTCCGACACGGGTTGGCAGGAGGTTCTGGACTCCAATCTCACCGGGACCTTTTTCGGTTGCCGCTGTGTGGCGAAGCCGATGATGGCACAGCGGGCGGGGAGGATCGTCAACATCGCGTCACTCAGCGCCCTGAGCGCCCCGGTGGGGCAGACCAACTACGCCGCCGCCAAGGCCGGGGTCGTCGCTCTGAGCCGCACCTTGGCCCGTGAGGTCGCGCGCGCTGGCGTCACCGTGAACACCGTCTGCCCAGGCTATATCGACACCGACGCCCTGGCCGGGATGGACGAGGACGCTCGCAAGGCGGCGATGCGGACCGTCCCGATGCGGCGGTTTGGGAGGCCGGACGAGGTCGCTGCGGCGGTCGTATTTCTCGCTTGTCCGGACGCAGCATATATCACAGGTTCGGTGCTCAAAATCGACGGCGGCATCCACTAGACGACCTGATGAGCAGTGCGCAATCCGAGCTAAAGGAGAAGATCAAAGCGATCCTTGTCGAGGAGTTGATGCTATCGGAGGAACCGGCGGAGATCGGCGACGAGATGGCCCTGTTCGGCGAGGGGTTGGGGCTCGACTCGGTGGACGCGCTCCAGCTGGTGGTGGCGCTCGAGAAACACTTTGGCCTCAAGGTGGAGGATGCCGAGAAAGCCAAACAGATCCTCCAGAACGTCAACAGCATCGCCGCGGCGATCGGCGCGGGGGGCTCAGCCTGAGGGGCACCTGCCCCCTCCGGTCACCTGCCTGCCGACAGCCAGGCGATGAACGGCCCGATGGCTCCAGCCCCCTGTGTCCTCCTCGTCGACAACGGCTCTTCCAGAGCCGCCGCGACGCGCTGCCTGCGCAAGCTCGCCGGCGCGCTGGCGGTCGAGATCGACACTCCGGTTCACCCGGTCTCGCTGTTCCACTCCTCCGGTGTCGACGCGGCCGAGCTCGACGGCGAACCGGCCTGGATCTTCGAGCCGTTCCTGCACGACCGGCGCGGTGCGGGGGTCGATTCGTTCCTCGTCGTGCCGTTGTTTTTCGGCCACAGCGCCGCGATTTTTGAGTACGTGCCGCAGCGGGTCGCGGAGCTGAGGAAGGCCTGGCCAGGGCTTGAGGTTCGTATCGCCCCCAGTTTAGTCGACCTACACCATCCGGGGGAGGGCGTGGTTGCAGACTTGTTGGCAGACCAGGTTCGGGCGGCCGCGAACTCCCGCGGCCTGAGGCGACCCGCCGCGATTGTCGTCGACCACGGCACACCGAGGAGGGCGGTGAACCGGGCGCGGAGCCACATCAGATCGCAGGTCGAGGTTCGGCTCGGCGCGGCCTTCGAGCGG
>JANQMB010000321.1 GCA_028280355.1 Verrucomicrobiales bacterium | reverse complement strand
GGTGGTCGCCATGATCGGGGCGTTTTTCGTCTACGCCCTGCTGCTCGGGGTGGGCAAGGCTCGCGAGACCCGCGGCTGGCAGGAGACGCCCTGTGTGGTGAGCCGGTCGGAGGTGGTCGAGGCGCGGCCGACGCCGAACAGCCCGCTCGCCTATCGCGCGGCGGTGGAATACGGGTACCGCGTCGGCGGCGAGCGGTTCCTGGGGACGAACGTGAAGCGGGTGGACGGATCGAGTTCCCACGCGGAGCGCGCCGCGGCGGTGGTCGAGCGTTACCCGGCCGGCGCGCAGGTGAGCTGCTGGGTCGACCCGGAGGACCCGGCGCGCGCCGTCCTGGAGCACGGCACGATGGCGCCGCTGTACACGCTCTGGTTCCCGGCCCTGTTCGTGGTGGCCGGGGTCGGGATCGCAGTCAGGGCGCTGAGGGGGAGGTGAGCGCGGCGGTGCTGGGGCGGTGGCCCCACCGCTTCGGGGCGCCGGGGTGTGAGGCTCGGGGCGCGCTATGGGGATGCGGTTTGGGCGGACAGCGGGGAGGGGTTGGCCAGCTCATCGATGACGCCCTGTCCGATTCTCCCATCGAAGATGTAGAGTTCGTCGATCGCGCCCTCGAACCATTTGTCGATGCCAGAGCGGGGGGTCGCGATCTGGAGGGGGAGCGCGCCCTCGGAACTGATGTCCGTGTCGACTCTGGGGAAACGTTCCGTCTGATCCGCCGTCACGTTCTCCCCGTCGACGAAGATCTTCACCGTACCGTTTCCTTCTCGCCCTCCCTGCGAGCCGTACACCAGGGCGACGTGGTGCCATTCGCCGTACGCCAACGGCTCCTTCGTATTGACGTGAAATTGGTCGAACACCATGGAGGGGGTATAGTTAACCTCCCCAGTCCTGTCTCTCGCCAACAGTTGCATCGCACAATGGCCGGTGCCCCTATAGGGCCCCCCCCAGCTGAGAATCGTCTTGTCGTGGGGTTGGGCGTCCGGTTGGGGCTTTGGTATCTTCACCCAGAAGGCGATCGACCGAGACCGCGCCCCCCCGATCCCCTTCCAATCGGTTCCGATCCGTCCGCTCGATGGGCCTAGGCGCAACGCCTGACCGACCCTGCCGGGGACTTGTTCGAGATCGTCCCTCCCGGCGGGGCCGCTGCTGCGGATGGTATCGCGTTCCGGGTGTTCGCCCCCCACCGCGGCGGCGTCGGGCCCGTCAAACGACCAGTGGAGATAGGGGGGGAGGGGGGTCTGCGATGGCAGGGCGGTGAAGAACTGCGCGGGGTCGACCTCCACGACCTCCCAGCCGCCATCGGGTTTCGCGAGGCGGGCGCTGTCGGAGGAGAGGCGGACGGGGGGCAGGGGTGAGGCCCCACGGCGGCTCTCGATCTCTACCTGGCCGGCGAAGACATGCACCTCGTCGCCAGCGGTGCGGTTGGAGACGACCCCGAACCTGGTGCCGAGGTCGGTGAGTAACAGGTCCGGGGTCTCGACTTGGAAACCGGCCGCCCGGGAGGGGACCTCGAACCAGGCGATCCCCTCCTTCAGCGAGGTGAGGCCCTCCTCGACGATGGTGAGGTCGGCGGGGGCGCGGACGACCCCAGTCACCCCGGACTTGAAGGTGAGTTCGATCACCCCCCTGTTCACCCTCAGCCTAGAGCCGACCGCCAACGCGTCCTCTTCTGGTGTCGCTGCCTCTTCGGAGGGTGGGTGGGTAATCGAGTAGTCGGCGAGCGACGAACCTTTGACGCGGGCGGCCGGGGCGTCAGGCAAGGTGATGAGCATCGATACCACGAACGCCGCCGCCACCGCCGCCGCGCCGACGAGTAGCGCGGCCCGTAGGGTGCGCCGCTTCTGCCGGGCGAGGATGTGGTTCATGGGGATCGGGCCACCTGGCCCGTCGAGGGCGAGCCCCCCCTCCTCCGTGTACAGCAGGAAGTGCAGGGAGGTGAGGTTCCGGTAAGAGCGCCTGGCCTCCTCCGAGGCGCGAAGGTGGGCCTGCAGCTGGGCGAACACCTCCGGGGAGATCTCGTTCTCCATCAGCATGGACACGGCGGATTCCAACTTTTCTTTGGTCATCGGTCACATGGGTTCGCTGGCCATCCGCTGCTCGATGCAGCGCCTCAGCGCGGAGCGCAGGCGATGGAGCGCCACCCGCAGGGTTCCGGGGCGTTGCCCGCTGTCGGCGGCATAGCGTTCGAGGTTGGTCTCCGAGGCATAGCGGGCCCGCAGCAGCGACCGCTCATCGGGATGCAGCTTCTCCAGGCAGTGCCTGAGCGCCTCCCGCCGGTCCTCGAGCTGCGCTGGGGTCTGGTCGTCCCCGCCGGATAGCATCTCGGTTATATCGCCGTCGAGGACGAGCCAGTTGTGGCGTCGCAACCTTCTCTTCTCCTTCAGTATCCGGTAGCGGGCGACCTGGAATGCCCACGCCTTGAAGTTCGTCCCCAGCTCGAATGACCCCCTGTTCTCCCAGAGCCAGATGTTGACCTCTTGGAGGACATCTCGGATGTCGGGGTGGTTCGGCATGAGCGAGAACATGTAGTCGCCTAGCAGGTGCTGGTGCTCGGTCAGCAAGCTCACGAACTCGCTGTCGCAATCGATGGACATGGATCGTATCGGCTATCGGTGAGGATAGGGAGTCCTGCCAGGTCCGCGTGCGGGCGCCCGGGCGACCATACTTCGGAAGGGGTTTGTCCATGTCTCAATAGGCAGATCGGACATACGCATCCTATTGGCCAGATCGCGAGAGGAATCATATTCAAGATAGGAAGTGTTGCCACCACTATTTGATTTGGAACATCTGCTGGTAGCCGACCTGTTCACCAGGAGATCTTGATGGTGTCCAGGCGGCGTGCCATATGCGTTGCGTGCCCGGTGCCGTGTCGCCTCGTCGCCCCATCATATCCTGGGAGAGGCGGCCAGGGCAAATAGGGGGCATGGAGAAATTTTGACAAATACATGTAACATCCGACCCGCCCGCGGGTCTTTCACTGTGGACACCTCACATTCCTCATAGAATCCCAACGCCGAGAACTGCCGGCCTGAGCCAAAAATCAGGCCTCTGGGTCAACGTTTGCGCCTCGTCTCTTTATTCGGGTTGATGGCCGGCTGCCCCAGTCTCTGGTGTTGTGCCGAATGCATCCGATGGGTGCGTTTTGGATCTGTCGAGGTCTGTCGGTGTCCGCCTCTACTGACCACGATGAGAATTCCAGAACGTGCGAGATTCAGCCCGCGGATACGGCGGGAAGGGACGCCCTCCCATAGCTCAAGAGTACGGACGCCCCGGTCTTGATAACACCCAGTTTCAAAGCTGTAGAGAACAACTCGATCACGCGATCCGTCTTCCAGAAAATTTCCTCCCCCCGCTCAACACAAAACAAAACAAAACAATAATGAAAATACGTACCGCATTGGCCACCACCTTGCTAACGGCCGTTATGATATCCTCCGGTTTCCTCGCCGGAGCTCGGGCCGCTAGCATCGGCTTGAACTTCGTGGACGGCCGAGAGGGAAGCGGCCCGGAAACGCTAGGCGCCGGAGAAAGCACTGGCGTCGTCCCCCAGGTCAACTGGAACAACACCGACGCCAACACGGCTGGAGATGGCGGCCTGTCGGGGGGGTTGACCACCACCTCCATCGCGAGCCCGATCGCAGACACCTTGGTGGACAACACCGGGGTGAACAGCGGGGCGACCGTGAGCTGGGCCGGTCACACGACATGGTCCGCTGCGGATGATCCCAGCCCGAACGCCAACGACCGGCTGATGTCCGACTACCTGCTCACCGAAAACAACACCGGCGTCGATGCGACCGTCAGTTTCGCTGGACTCTCCTATAGCCTCTACGATGTCTACGTCTATTTCGGTTCAAATGGGAGCGGCAATACGGGGGTTATCACCCTCAACGGCGGGTCCGCTGTCGCGGTGACGGATCAGTTGTTTTCGAACGGCCCCTTCGTCGAAGCCACAGGTGGCGGCACGTCCGGCAACTACGTGAGGTTCGGCGGGGTGAGCGGAAGCAATGTCGCCATCGCCCTGAATGCCGACTCCGGCGGGGCCAATTTCCACATGGGGATCTTCGGCGTGCAGATCGTCGAGATCCCTGAGCCGTCCTCGGTCGCCCTGCTCGGCCTCGCCGCCCCCGTGCTGCTGCGCCGCCGGCGCCGGAAGTAAGGGGTCCGACAAGTCTTCACAGAGAACCCCGGCCGCCCAATTGGGCGTCGGGGTTTTCTTTGTGAGGGTTGGGGAGCTGGGAGTTCCCCCTATCCGGCAGCGCTTTCTTCTGGAAGGAGCTCCCGAGTCGCCTCACAATCGAACCTCACTACCAAACGCGTCCCATGAGATCGATCGTCCCAAGACGGCTTGGCCTGGGTGCAACGCTGATCGGGACGGTGGCTTGCGACCGCCCCGCAGATCCCCCGCCGGAGGCCGACGTCCCGCCCCCCCCGCGCCTCGTCGCAACGCCCCTCGCCTCACCTGCGGGGAAGCCCGGCGGGCCACTTTTCGAGCGGCTCGCGCCGGAGGTCACCGGGGTCGATTTCCAGACTGATATCGACCTCGACCACCCGTTGAAGCGGCTCTACCAGTCCGGGTTAGCGTGCGGCGGGGTGGTCCTCGGGGACTTCGATGGGGACGGGAAGATCGACCTCTTTCTGGCGGGCGCCTCGGGGGAACAGAAACTGTACCGGCAGACCGGCCCGTTCCGGTTCGACGACGTCACCCGAGAGAGCGGCCTGGGGGGCGCTACCGCCTGGGGCACCGGCGCCACCGCGGTCGACATCGAGGGGGACGGGGACCTGGACCTCTACGTCTGCAACTATGACGCCCGGAACCACCTGTACCTCAACGATGGCAAAGGGCGTTTCGAGGAGGCGGCGGCGGACTTCGGGCTCGACCTGGTCGACGCCAGCCTGCTGGCCACCTTCTGCGACTTCGACAGGGACGGCGACCTCGACGTCTACCTGCTTACCAACCGCCTCTTCCGGCAGGGCGGACGCCCCCCGAAACCGCCGGTGGTTCACTTGGGCGGAGGGAGGTTGGAGGTGTCCCCGGAGTTCCAGAAGTTCTATCGGCTGCGGCAGAGATCGGCGGGCGCCTACGACATCGAGGAGGCCGGCCGGCCGGACAGGCTCTTGCGCAACGACTCCGGACGTTTCGTCGAGATCGGCGGGCAGGCGGGCATCGTCGGGGCGGGACAGGGGCTCGCCGCCACCTGGTTGGACTTCGACTCCGACGGTTGGACAGACCTCTACGTCAGCAACGACTTCGTCGACCCCGACCAGCTGTACCGCAACAACGGCGACGGGACCTTCACCGAGGTCGCACACCGCGTTTTCAACTATATCTCCTGGTTCTCGATGGGGGCGGACGCGGGCGACGTGAACAACGACGGCCTGCCCGACCTCATCACGCTCGACATGGCGGCCACCACGCACTATCGGGCGAAGGTGTCGATGGGGAACATGGGTTCCGGCCAGCAGGTCGTCGAGTCGATCCAGCCGAGACAGGTGATGAGGAACTGCCTGATGGTGAACTCCGGCACGGGCACCTTCTACGAGACGGCCGAGCTGTCCGGCATCGCCAACACCGACTGGTCGTGGGCGCCGAAACTCGCGGACTTCGACAACGACGGGCTCCTCGACCTCTTCGTCACCAACGGTGTCTCCCGCGACTTCACCAACTCCGACCTCCCCTTCACCCAGGCCGACAGGATCGGCAAGACCATCTGGGACCACTTCGAAAATTCGCCCGCCCGGCTCGAGCACAACCTGGCGTTCCGCAACCGCGGCGACCTGACCTTCGAGGAGGT
>JANQMB010000143.1 GCA_028280355.1 Verrucomicrobiales bacterium | reverse complement strand
CGAGGCGCTCGAAGCTGAAGTTGATCTTGGTGCGGTACTGACCGGAGAGCAGGGCGTACCGCAGCTCGGCGGCGCTGTGCCCGCGCGCCTCGATGTCGTCGAGGGTGTAGAGGTTGCCCAGGCTCTTGCTCATCTTGTTGCCCTCGACCATCAGGTGCTCGTTGTGGAACCAGTGGCGGGCGAACTCGTGGCCGGTGCAGGCCTCGCTTTGGGCGATCTCGTTCTCGTGGTGGGGGAAGCACAGGTCGACGCCCCCGGCATGCAGGTCGAAGGACTCGCCGAGGTATTTCATGCCCATGGCGCTGCACTCGAGGTGCCAGCCAGGCCGGCCCTCCCCCCAGGGGCTGTCCCAGAAATTGTCGCCGTCCTCGGGCTTGCGCGCCTTCCACAGGGCGAAGTCGGACAGGTTGTCCTTCTCGTACTCGTCGGCGTCGTTGGCCGTCTCCCCCGCCCCGGTCTTCAGCTCGCGGGTGTCGAGGCGCGACAACTTGCCGTAGGGGGCGTAGGAGCCGACGGCGAAATACACCGAACCGTCGTCCGAGCGGTAGGCGTGCCCCTTCTCGATCAGCTTCTCGATGAGGGAGATCTGCTCGGGGATGTGGGCGACGGCGCCGGGCTCCACGTGGGGCCCGAGCAGGTTGAGCTTGCCCGCATCGGCGTGGAAACGCTCCGTCCAGCGCGCGGTGAAGTCCCGCAGGGTGACGCCCTCCTCCTGCGAGACGCGGATGGTCTTGTCGTCGAGGTCGGTGATGTTGCGGACGTGGCGGGTCGGCTGGCCGGAGAGCTCGACCACCCGGCGGAACAGGTCCTGCACGAGGAAGGCCCTGAAGTTCCCGATGTGCGCCGGCCCGTAGACCGTCGGCCCGCAGCAATAGAACCGCAGCGTCTCGCCGTCCTCGGGGTAGATGTCGCGGCGCTCGCGGGTGAGCGTGTCGTGGAGGCGTAGCCGTTTCATGTCGTCTCGCGCCGCCCGGGGGCCGGGCGGCGCGAACCTTCTCACGGCGTCGCCCCCAGATCAAGGGGGGGGCGCGACTACGGAGCCGGGGTCACGGTCGCCTCCACCCGGTAGCTGCGGGCGCCGGGGACGGGGACGCCGGTGTCGGTCCCTGTCAGGTCGCCGTCGGAGGCCACCGTCAGCCCGCCCTGCACGAGCTGCCAGCTGCCGCCGCTCAGGTCGCCGCTCCAATAGAGCGCGTAGGTGTGGCCGGCCTTCGCGGGCCAGGTGACCTGGGCGTCGCCCGCGACGATCTCGACCCTGGTGATCTGCAGGAAGTCGCCGGGGTCGTTGGGGTCGGTGCCGGCGGCGTACTCCTCGGCGTTGCTGTCGCCGTCGCCATCCGGGTCGTCGCCCGGCCCCTGGCTCAAGTTGCCGACGCCGAAATTGGCCTCCTCCCAGGCGTCGGGGAGGCCGTCGCCGTCGGTGTCGGAGCCGCCGCCGGTCATGGTCACCAACACCAGCATCTCGAAGTCGTTGCCGGACGGGTCGCTGGCGATGATCGGGACCTCGAAGGTGAACGGGATCCCGAGACCGAGGTCGGGGAAGTTGCCGGCAGTCTCCAGCTGGTCGCCGTTGATCGCGAAGTAGGACGGGAACGGGCTGGCGACGAAGGGCCTGATCTCGAGATCGAAACTGATGTCGGAGCTGGTCGGGTTCGCCTGGTGGATCTCGACTGCGACCACGTTGTCGCCCGCGGCGATGACGCCCGGCGCGAGGTTGATCGTCGCGAGGGTGTTGTCGGGGGACTCCACGGTCGCAAAGGTGGTGGCGGTGGCGCCCGGGACCAGGTTGGGGCTCCGGTAAACCTCGATCCCGTTGATGTAGACGGCCACCGCATCGTCATACCGGACGCTGAGCTGGTACTGCCCCCCCGTCGGGGTGACCCCGGAGACCGTGTGGCGGAAGTAGGTCGTGGCGTTCTTCTGGATGTCCGGCGCCACAGGGTCGGTGTCGACGAAGCCGACCGTCGTCACCTCGTCGCCATCGCCGTATCCGAGCTCCGCCGCACCCTGGGGCCACAGCGAGTCGTCCGTCCCCACCTGGCGCCAGGTGTCGCCGAGGTCGATCCCGTCGTCGCGGTATCTCCACACCGACCCGAATGGGAGGATCGGCGCACCCAGGAGATCCGGCCAGGTCCCGAACGCGAAGGTGTGGGTGTCCGAGGCGTTGCCGTCGACGGCGTCGAGGGTGCCGATGGCCGTCCCGACGGGCGCATCGACCGGGAAGGTCGCGGGTGCGACGGTGATCGCGGTCGGGGGCTGGGAGACGGTGTTGACCGAGATCACGAAAGTCTTGCTGAACGACAGGCCGGTGTTGTCGGTCGTCGTGACCCTGACGGTGCGCGTCGCGGCGTCGTCGGCGTCGAGCACGGTGGCCGTGACCAGCTGGTCGCCGACGATCCCGAACAGCGCGTTGTCCGGGAAGCTCGGGTCCGCGGCGAGGCTGTAGACGAAGGCCCCGCCGTCCGGGTCGGTGCTGCTCAGGTTCCCCACCACCTGGCCAGGGGGCTGGACTTCGTTGACGGAGGTGTTGTCGAGCACAATGTCCTGCGGGGGGGTGGTGAGGGCGGGTCCGACGCTGATCGTCACGTCGTCGGTGAACACGTCACCGAGGGCGCTGGTCGACTCGACCTGCACCGTCAGCGACCCGCCGTCGGTCACCGGGATGTCGCCGAGGTCACGGTTGATGAACAGCCGGTCCCCGATCATGTAGAAGTAGTCCGAGTCGCCGTTGGGTGTGCGGACGGTCGCGCTCAGCGAGAGGTCGAGCCACAGGTCGCTGCTGGTGGGGCCGCTCTGGTGGACCTCGATGGCCATCACGTTCTGGCCCGCGACCAGCAGGTCACCGAAGAACCCGGTGAGGGTGAAGTTGTCGAGCGTGGTCTCCCCCCCGTCCCCCTGACCGGTGTAGTCGTCGAAGGAATCGACCCCGGCGGCGCGGATCGAGACGATCGGCGTGCCGTTAATATAGATGATGGCGCCGTCGTCGAGGGCGAGGCTGAAGCTCAGCGACTCCACCAGGTTCGGGTCGGCGACCGTGAAGTCCTTGCGGAAGTAGGTGGTGGCGAACTTGTTGTCGGGGTTCGGCCCAAAGGCGACCACGGTGGTCGGCGCGACATCCGGGTCGGGCGGCGACGAGCTCCGGAGGCCGTAGCCGAGCGGGGCAGCCCCGGTGGCCCACGAGAGGTCGTTGAACGTGGAACCGGCCCACGCGGTCCCCTGGTCGGACCCGTCATCGAGGTACCTCCAGCTGTCGCCAAAGCTGATCAGGTCGACCGGGGTCGGGTCGACGGGGTAGACCAGACGGTAAGTGTGGGTATCGCTCAGCGGGTCATCGGTGGAGAGGGTCCCCACCAGAGAGAACGCCCGGGCGTTCTCCGGCAGGCTGTTCGGGGTGACCGCGACCCTGGCGGGGGCGGGGGTGATGGTGATCTGTAGTGTCTGCTCGAAGGTCGCGCCAGCGGGGTCGGTGGCGCGCACGCGGACGTCGTAGGTCGCCTTGACGGAAGCGTCGAAGGCGGCCGCCCCGGAGAGCAGCTGGCTGCCGGAGACGGTGAAGCTGGCGCTGTCCGGGAACCCGGCCGAGACGAGCTCGAAGGTGTGGCCGTCGCCGGCGTCGGCGTCGGTCGCTGACAGCGTGCCCACCAGGGTGCCGGCCGGGGCCGACTCGAGGAGGTTGGAGCTGTCGATGGCGATCGCCGTCGGGGGGTTGCTACCCGCGGCCACGGCAGTCAGCTGAAAAGTCTTCTCGAAGCTAGCCCCATAGGCGTTGGTCGCGCGTACCGGGACGTCGAACGTGTCCGAGATGTTGGCGGGGATCGACGCCGCGGCGGTGGCGAGGACGAGCTGGTTGCCGCTCAGGTCGAAGTCGGCCAGCTCCGCAGGCAGGCTCGAACGCCTCTGGTAGTCCAGCGAGGCGTCGAAGATGAGGTCGCTGCTGGTGACCGCCGCCTGGTGGACCTCCACCGCGATCACGTTGGCGCCCTCGACCAACATCGAGTGGTCGATGACGAACTCGTAGTAGACTTGCTCGGACGCCCCTCCCGCGGTCCGCGAGGCGAGGGTGGTGTTGTCGAGCGCCCCAGCCGGCAGGGCGTTGCGCAGCACCTCGACGCCGTTGATGTAGACTGCCGCCCCGTCGTCGCGCAGCAGCCGCAGGCGCAGCGAGTCGACGCGCGCCAGCTCACCGACTTGCAAGGTGAACCCGTGGCGGAAATAGTAGGCCGGAAACTTGTTGTTGGCGTCCGGGCCGAAGCCGGTCGTCGTGGCGATGGCAGCGTCGCCATAGCCCAGCGGGCCGGCCCCCGGTCCGAACCAGGCGCTGTCGTCGTAGCCAACCGTCGTCCAACCGGCGGGGGCGGGGACGCCGGTGTCCAAGTAGCGCCAGCTGGCGCCCGCGGCCACCAGCTCGACCGGCGCCGGGTCGAGCGGGTAGACGATGGCGAAATGATGCGGGCCGCCCGCGCCACCGACCGCGCCCAGGTCGCCGACCGCCGCACCGGCGGCGGCGTTGACCGGGAAGTCCGTCGAGCTGACCGTGACGTCGGCCGGCGCCTGCGACGAGGTCGCGTCGAGCAGCTCCCAGGTCGCGGCGGCGAAATCGTTGAAGGTCCCATGGGTGGTGGCGACGAAGAGCTCGAGCTCCTCCGACCCCAGGCCCTCGTAATAGACGAGCTCGACCGTATGCACGCCGGCGGCAAGGTTCACCGTGCCGAAGGTGTTCTGGCCGACGGCGGCCGACTCCGCCACCAGGTTGCCGTCGATGCGCAACCTGGCCCAATCGTCGGAGAAGAAACCGAAGCTGATGTCGCCCGGGCTGGTCACCTCGATCTCGCCCGTGACCTCGACCGCGAAGTTCTCGCTGCCGTTGACCAGCCCGGGGAAGGGCTGGTTGAGGCCGAACTGGCCAGCGGCGCCGAAGTCGACCTGCGCCACGGCGACCCCGCGTTCGCCGATGCTCTTGTAGCCACCCAGCGCGGTCTCGGCATCGGCGATGCTCGCCGGGGTGAAGGTCGAGTTGACCTGGCGGACCTTCCACTGGCCACCGCCTCCGACCAGCGTCCCCGCGTGCGAGGCGGCCGCCAGACAGGCGGAAAGGGAGAAGAACACGAAAAGCCCGTGTGGGCGACGGGGGCAGAGTGAGATCATGTTGTGTGTGGGTTGGGGGGTGCCATGCCCGCGTCCCTTGGTCGGCAGCGCATACGCGAGGGCGACGCGCCACAAATCCTGAGGGGGAGCAGACTGTGGAACCGGTAGGGTTAGGGGGGGGTGAGTGGAAAGGTACAACAAACCCCAATCCCGACGACAGACAAGGGCGTTGCGGAAAAAATTTCGAACGCCCCCAGACGCGCCCCAGCAGCCCACCGCCCCCACAATCTGGGAGATTTTTGAACACCCGCGCCCCGCCGGGCTCCAAAAATAATGTCGCGCGAGCCCGCGGCGCCCACTAGGATCCCGAGCCACGGAAGACCATGCCAACGACCCCGACCACCATCCCCCCGACCCGCCGGATCGCCGCCTGTTGCACCCTGGCCCTCACCCTCGGCCTGGGGGGCTGCGAGCTGTTCCGGGAGCGGCCCACCCCGAGCCTCGTCGAACCGAGGGCGGCCGTGCCGCGCGACTTCCTGTTCAGCTGGCACGAGCCCTATAACGAATGGATGGATGCACCAGTCCGCGTCTACTACAACAAGATACCGCTCGACCAGGTGCTCGCCAACCCGCCGTTCACCCGCCTCCGCTACACCGTCGTCGAGAGGCCCGACAAGATGCCGCTGGTGACGATGGACTCGTTGGGCATCTCGCGCCGCCAGCTGCTGTGGTCGATCGCACACGACTACAACCTGCACATGAGCCTCAAGACCCTGCCCGACGGTCACCCGAACGAGGTGCTGATCCGCTACAGGGGTGACGGCGGCAGCAAGATCCGCTATGGCAGGACGATCCGCTAGGCCGGCGGCCGCCTAGACGGCGAGCTCGACCCCCTGCAGGTCCCGCAGGCTGACCTCCCGCATGACGCGGACGAACTCCCGCATGTAGGCGGTCGCCGAGGCAGACCGGCCGACCGCCGCGTAGAGGCGGCAGCTCATCCCCCGCGCGGTGATCGGGCGGCAGGAGATGTAGCCCCGGTCCAGGTAAGGCTGCACCGCCCAGCCCGGCAAGGTGCTGATCCCCTTCCGGCTGGCGACCAGCTGCAGGATGGCGACGGTGAGCATCGCCGTCCGCCTCGGGGGGTCGACCCCCGCCGGGCCGAGGACCTGGCGCATCAGGTCCATGCGGTCGTCCGGGATCGGGTAGGTGATCAGAACCTCGCCCCTGAAATCCGTCGCGGTAAGATGGCGCTTGCGCAACAGCGGGTGGTCGTTGGCCAGCAGGGCGGGCTGCTGGTAGTCGAACAGCGGGTGGAACTCCACCCCCCTGCGCTGGCGCCGCTGCGAGACGATCACCAGGTCGGCGCGGTTCTCCTCCAACAGCGCGATGGGGTCGGGGTGGAACCCCGACACCAGGTCCATCTCGACGTCCGGCCAGCCCTCGCGGAACAGGTCCATCGACGGCATCAGCCAGTCGAAACACGAGTGGCACTCCACGGCGATCCGCAGCTCCCCCGACCTCCCCTCCAGGACACGGTCGATGTCCCGCCGCGCCGCGTCGATCGCCCGCACCACGTCGTAGGCCAACGCGACCGCCCGCTCGCCCACCGGGGTCCAGCGCAGGGGCCGCGACTTGCGCACGAAAAACTCGCCGCCGCACCTCTCCTCGATCCCCTTGAGCTGGTGGGACAGGGCGGACTGGGTCAGGTGGAGCCGCCGCGCCGCCCCCGCCTGGCTACCCGCCTCCGCCAAGGCGATGAGGGTCTGGAAATGCCGGGTTTCGAACATCGACCGAGCATCAGATAGCGTGAATATTTTTCAAGTTAAACGTGAATATATTGAGGATCGATCAACTCCCTGAGCACGTGTTGGCTTTGTCGATGTCAGAACTCAAAACGAACTTGTTGGGATACCCGCGGATCGGCGAGCGGCGCGAGCTGAAGGCGGCGATGGAGAACTACTGGGCCGGGAGGGTCGGCCGCGATGAGCTGGAGGCGGCCGGGCGGGCGCTGCGCGAGCAGAACTGGAACCGGCAGGTGGCCGCCGGGATCGACCTGATCCCCTGCAACGACTTCAGCCTCTACGACCACGTCCTCGACATGTCCTGCCTGCTGGGCAACGTCCCGGAGCGCTTCGGCCACCCCGGGGGAGAGGTCGGCGCCGACACGATGTTCGCCATGGCCCGCGGCACGGACGGGGCGAGGGCGTGTGAGATGACGAAGTGGTTCGACACCAACTACCACTATATCGTCCCGGAGTTCGAGCCGGGCGCGACCTTCGCCCTCTCCGGCAGCAAGGTCTTCGACGAGTTCGACGAGGCGAGGGCGCTGGGGATCACCCCCAAGCCGACCCTGGTCGGCCCGGTGACCTACCTCGCGTTGGGGAAATCCACCGGCCCTGCGTCCGACCCCCTCGCCCTCCTCGTCGCCCTGCTGCCGGTGTACGCCGACATCCTCTCCGAGCTGGCCGCACGGGGCGCCGGTTGGGTCCAGCTCGACGAGCCGGTCTTCGCCACCGACCTCGGCGACGACTGGCTGCGGGCGGCGGACAACAGCTACCGGTTCCTCGCCGCGGCGGCGCCCGGCGTGGAGATCATCGCCACCAGCTACTTCGGGGCGCTCGAGGGGAACCTCGAGACCTTCTTCTCGCTACCGGTCGCGGCGTTCCACATCGACGCGACCAGGTCGGCGGGCGAGCTCGACGCCGCGATCGCCGCCGTCCCCGACGGCCGTTCGCTTTCGCTCGGGGTGGTCGACGGGAGAAACGTGTGGCGGAACGACTACCGCGAGAGCCTTGGGGCGCTGAAAAAGGCCCGCGCCGCGCTCGGCGACGGGCGCCTGATGGTCGGCAGCTCCTGCTCGCTGCTGCACTGCCCCCTCACCCTGCGCGACGAGGACGGGATCGACCCGGAGGTCCGGGGCTGGCTGGCCTTCGCCGAAGAGAAACTGGGGGAGCTGACTTTCCTCCGCGACTTCTTGGGGTGGAAGGCGCCGGTCGAAGAACTCGAGGCCAACACCCGGCTCCACGACCGGCGCCGGGGCGACAGGAGGCTCCGCGACCCGAAGGTCAGGGCGCGCGGGGCGGCTGTCGGTCCCGGGCACCTGGGGCGGGCATCGGCGTTCCCGGCGCGCCAGGCCGCCCAGCGGGCGGAGCTCGACCTCCCGCCGTTCCCGACCACCACCATCGGCTCCTTCCCACAGACGGCGGAGGTGAGGCGGGCGCGCTCCCGCTGGCGCCGGGGCGAGCTGGGCGATGCGCCCTACCGGGAGTTCCTCGAGACCCAGGTCAAACGGTGCATCTCCGTCCAGGAGGAGGCCGGCCTCGACATGCTCGTGCACGGCGAGTTCGAGCGCACCGACATGGTCGAGTTTTTCGGCGAGAAGCTGGACGGCTTCGCCCTCACCCGGAACGGCTGGGTGCAGAGCTACGGGTCGCGCTGCGTGAAACCCCCGATCGTCTACGGCGATGTGTCCCGGCCGGCGCCGATGACGGTCGACTGGGCGACCTATGCCCAGTCCCTCACCCGGAAACCCATGAAGGGGATGCTCACCGGGCCGGTGACGATGCTGCAGTGGAGCTTCGTCCGGGACGACCAGCCGAGGGCGGAGACCGCGACCCAGATCGCGCTGGCCATCCGCGACGAGGTCGCCGACCTGGAGCGGGCTGGCCTGCGGGCCATCCAGATCGACGAGCCCGCCTTTCGCGAGGGCCTGCCGCTGCGGGCGGCCGCACGCGGGCGCTACCTCGCGTGGGCGGTCGACGCCTTCCGGCTCAGCTCGTCGTCGGTCGCCGACTCCACCCAGATCCACACCCACATGTGCTACAGCGAGTTCAACGACATCATCGACTCCATCGCCGCCCTCGACGCGGACGTGGTCACCATCGAGACCTCGCGGTCGAACATGGAGCTGCTCGGGGCCTTCGCCGACTTCGAATACCCGAACGAGATCGGTCCCGGGGTGTACGACATCCACTCGCCGCGCGTCCCGAAGCTCGGCGAGATGACCCCCCTGCTCCGCGAGGCGTGCTTGCGGATCCCGGCGGGCAACCTGTGGGTCAACCCCGACTGCGGCCTCAAGACGAGGAGGTGGGCGGAGGTCGAACCGGCCCTCCACACGCTGGTCGAAGCGGCGCGGGTGATGCGGCGGGAGCATGCTGGCCGGAGGAGACACCGGGCGGGGGCGACGGCCATCGGTTAGATTAATATGCTGACACCTTGTGCAAGAGTAGTGGCGGACGGGGGCGGGAAGTCCGATTGTCGGTGCGCCCCCCGATGCGCCACCGAGAACCACACGCGACGCCCCACCCCAGGCCGCTAGCGAAGCTCACCGCCCTGTTGCTGTCCGGCGCCGCCGCCACCGGCGACGCGGCCGCGGCCCGGGGGGTGGAGCGCAGCGGTGCGATAGCGCTTTATGACTTCCGCGATGCGGGCGGCACGACGGTACACGACCGCTCCGGGGTCCTGCCGCCGTTGGACTTGGAGATCCGCGACCGGAAGGCGGTGCGGAGATCGCGGGGCAAGCTCGAGCTGCGCCGCGCGACCCCCATCCGCTCGAGCGGGCCGGCGACCAAGATCAGCTCCGCGGTGCGCGGGTCGGGCGCCTTCTCCATCGAGGCCTGGGTCCGGCCGTCCGACTCCAAACAGCGCGGCCCGGCACGCATCGTCACCCTCTCCAGAGACACCACCCGGCGCAACTTCACGCTAGGCCAGGAGGGCAGCCGTTACGACGTCCGCTTCCGCACCGACAAGACGAGCCACAACGGCCTCCCGTCGCTCCCCTCGAAGGCGCGCACCGCGCGCGACAAACCGACCCACATCGTGTACTCCAGGGCGCGCGGGGGCGAGGCGCGGCTCTATATCAACGGGCGGCTGGCCACCTCCCGCAAGGTGTCTGGCCGCCCCTCGAACTGGGACGACTCCTGGCACCTGGCCCTCGGCGGCGAAGTCAACCGGACCCGCCCCTGGCGTGGCACCTATTACCTGGTCGCGATCTACGCCCGCGACCTGCCGGCGGGCGAGGTCGCCAGGCTGTTCGAGGCGGGCCCCAAGGCGACAACCAGGACGACGGCACCCGGCACCGCCAACAACAACCTGCCGGCGGGACCCGGCACCGGACCGCCCCGCGCGATACCGGTCGCCCAGGACGGCGGCGGCGAGAGGCGCTCCCCGCGCGGCCTGCAGGTGCTCTACGATTTCGAGGACGCCGAGGGCGACCTGGTCAGGGACCGCTCCGGGGTCGGCGAACCGGCCGACCTCAAGATCTCCAACCCCAACGCGGTGCGCCGCACGCGTGGCTCGCTCGAGATCCGCGGCGAGACGTCGATCTCCACCGGCAGGCCGGCCAGCAAGGTTATCGAGTCGGTGCGCGCGACCGGCGAGATCAGCATCGAGGCCTGGCTGCGGCCGGCCGACTCGAGACAGGACGGACCGGCGCGCATCGTGACCCTCTCCAGAGACACCAACCGGCGCAATTTCACCCTCGGGCAAGACGGCGACCGCATCGACGCCCGCCTGCGCACCGGCCGCACCAGCGCCAACGGGCTGCCCTCGCTCTCGACCCCACCCGGGAGCGCCGCGGCGCGTTTGACCCACGTCGTCTACACCCGCGACCGCAACGGCGCCGCACGCCTCTTCGTCGATGGCAGGCAGAGCGCCGGGGGGAACGTGGCCGGCGGGTTGTCGAACTGGGACAGCGGGTTCCACCTCTGCCTCGGCGACGAGGCCTCCGGCCGCCGCCCCTGGCGGGGGACCTACCACCTGGTGGCGATCTACAGCCGCGCCCTCTCGGCGAGCGAGGTCCTCGGCAACTTCAGCGCCGGGGCGGACGCCGGCACCGCGGCGATGCTCGCCAGGGCGGGCGCCGAAGAGAACGCCGAGCTGTTCCACGCGGAGATCGCCCCGCTGCTGGCCAAACACTGCCTCGAGTGCCACGACTCGAGCACCCGCGAGGGCAAGCTCGACCTGTCGCGGAGGGATGCCGCGCTCGGCGCAGACGGACATGGCGGCACCATCGTCCCCGGGTCGGCCGCGGACAGCCCGCTGTGGCACGCCGTCGCCAACGACGAGATGCCCGAGGACCGGGAGCCGTTGTCGGTGCGCGAGAAGGCCCTCCTCAAACGCTGGATCGACGCCGGCGCGGACTGGCCGCTGGACGTCGTCGACCCCTCGCTCTACGTGCGGGGCACCGACGCCGGCCGCGTCTTCGTCCGCCGCCTGACGGTGGCGGAATACATCGAGACCGTCCGCGCGACGCTGGGCGTCGATATCGGCGCTGCCGCGAGGGAACTCCTGCCCCCCGACCTGCGCGCCGACGGGTTCAGCAACACGGCCTATAACCTCGGCGTCGACCTCCAACACGTCGACGCCTACGCGCAACTGGCAGCGACGATCGTCGGCGAGATGGACGTCCGCGGGTTCGCGGGGCGTTTCTCGAGCAAGTTGAAGCTCAAGGAGAAACCGATGCGCGCCCTCATCGAGAGCCTCGGCCGGTGGGTGCTGCGCGGCCCGCTCGAACGGCACGAGGTCGACTCCTACCAGGGCGTCGTCACCTCGGTGGTCGCCGCCGGCGGCGGGTTCGAGGAGGCGGTGGGCTCCGTGCTCGAGGCCATGCTGCAGTCGCCCCGCTTCATGTACATGATCGAGCGGCAACACGGCGACGGCGGCCCCTCGCCGCTCGGCGACTACGGGCTCGCCTCGCGGATGAGCTACATCATCTGGGGCGGGCCGCCGGACGAGGAGCTGATGCACGCGGCGGCGCAGGGCGAGCTCCGCGACCGGGGCGCGGCGGCGAAACACGTCGCGCGGATGCTCGAGGACCCCCGCGCCCGCACACGCTCGGCGCATTTCGCGGCCGAGTGGCTGGACCTCGACAGGCTCGCCAACCTCGCCCCGGACCAGCGGCGCTTCCCGGCCTGGCAGCCCGAGCTGGCCGGGGACATGCGCGCGGAGACGCTAGCGTTCTTCGACGAGATCGCCTGGGTGCAGCGCCGGCCGCTCGCCGACCTTTTCGACGCGCAGTTCACCTTCGCCACCCCACGCCTGGCGGAACACTACGGCCTCGCGGCCGGGGCGGCGAACCCTGACCCCACCGGGGCAGAGGCCAGCCCCCTGGGGGAGCTCTCCCGTTACGATCTGTCGGGCGTCCCCTCCCGCGGCGGCCTGCTCACCCAGGGCAGCACCCTCACCGTCGGCGGCGACGAGGCCTCGATGGTCGCCCGCGGCCTGTTCATCCTCCACGACCTGCTGCGCGGGGCGGTAAACGACCCCCCGCCAGGGCTCGATACCACCCCGGTGCCGGCGGAGCCCGGATACTCGCAACGCAGGATCGCGGAGATCCGCGTCACCGACAAATCGTGTGGCGGGTGCCACGCGAAATTCGAGCCGCTCGCCTACGGCCTCGAGCGCTTCGACGGGCTCGGCGCCTTCCACCACACCGACGAGCACGGCAACGACCTCCGCGAGGACGGCGAGCTGCTGACCCCCGGGGCGGCCGAGCCGGTCCGCTACGGGTCGTCGGCCGAGCTGATGGGGCTGCTCGCCGACAGCGACCGCGTGCGCG
>JANQMB010000127.1 GCA_028280355.1 Verrucomicrobiales bacterium | reverse complement strand
GACCTACCGCATCGTCATCGCGGCCACCGGGGAGTACACCCAATACCACGGCGGGTCGAAGGCCGACGGGGTCGCCGCGGTCAACGCGATGCTCGCGCGCCTCAACGGCATCTACGAGCGGGAGCTGGCCGTGCGCATGGTGCTCGTCCCCAACAACGACCAGTTCGTCTACACCAACGCCGCCACGGACCCGTTCGGTAGCGAATTGGACTTCCTCCCTGACGAGATCGTCGGAACCTGGAACAACCCCTCCGTCCTGGGTGAGGCCAACTACGACCTCGGACACGTGGTGTCCCGGTCGGACGGCGGCGGCCTGGCGGCGCTCGCCGCGGTGCGCACGTTCGACAAGTACTACGGGGTGACGTCCGACCCGGCGCCCAACGGCGACCCGTTCTGGGTCGACTACGTCGCCCACGAGGTCGGGCACCAGTTCGGCTCCGACCACACCTTCGACAACCCGGATGGACAGCGCGCCCCGGACCTGGCCGTCGAGCCCGGCGCCGGTGTCAGCATCATGGCCTACGCGGGGATCCTCGACGACTCCTACGAAGACAACTCCATCCCCCACTTCCACAGCGTGAGCATCGCCAAGATCGAGGCCCACCTGCAGAGCGTGGGGGCACACACCTCACCCTCCTCCAACAACCAGACGCCGACCGTCAGCGCAGGCCAGGACGTGGTGATCCCGAGAAGCACGCCCTTCACCCTCACCGCCACCGGCCAGGACGCCGACGGACACTCGCTGACCTACTCCTGGGAACAGATCGACACGGGCGCGGGGCGCCGCCTCAGCGCCGCCGACGACGGCCAGAGCCCCCTCTTCCGCGTCTACGAGCCGGTGCCATCGAACTCCCGAACCTTCCCCCGGCTGGCGCGGATCCTCGCCAACCAGAGCGCCCCGGAAGAAGCGCTGCCGACCGTGGCGCGGGTGATGAACTTCCGGGTGACGGCGTTCGACAACCAGTCCAGCGGCGGCGGCGTGCGGAGCGACGACCTCCAGGTGACCGTGGATGCCGGCAGCGGCCCGTTCGTCGTCTCCAGCCCCAACACCGCCGTCAGCTGGCAGTCGGGGAACCGGACCGTCACCTGGAACGTCGCCAACACGGCGGCCGCGCCCGTCAACGCGAGCCAGGTCAACATCCGCCTGTCCACCGACGGCGGCCAGAGTTTCCCCTACCTCCTCGCCGCAGCCACGCCCAACGACGGCAGCGAGGCGGTGATCCTCCCGGGGGTCGCCACCAGCCAGGCGAGGGTCAAGGTCGAGGCGGCCGGCAACGTCTTCTTCGATATCTCGGACAGCGATTTCACGATCGTCCCAGCCGCCGGCAACACCTACGCCAACTGGATCGCCCAGCAACAGAACATCGGCGGCATGACAGGCGCCCTGCAGAACCCCGACGGCGACCCCTACGTCAACTTCGCCGAATACGCGTTCGGATACCTGGCGGGCACGTCAGACTTCATCTCGCCACTGGCCATGGAACACGACCGCCAGACCGGGCGAACCACTTTCACCCTGACGAAACCGGGCGACCGCAGCGACGTCAACTACGTCCTCGAGACCACGGCAGATTTCAAGACCTGGCAGGAGGACAGCTCGCTCGAGGTCCTGGCCAACACCGCCCAGATGTTGCGGGTTCGCACCAGCGGACCCCGCGCCATCCTTTTCGCGCGGGTGCGGGTGACCCAGCAATGAGCGGCGCGCCCGCCCCGGCTCACCCCACGAACCTCCCCGGGCCCAGGAACCCGATCGGCAGCTCCGTCCCGCCGTCCAACGCGAGGTCGGCCAGGGCCTCGCCCATCACGCTGGCGAATTTGAAACCGTGGCCGCTGAAGCCGCAGGCGACGCTGACCTGTTCGAACTCGGGGTGGTGGCCGACCACGAAGTGGCCATCCGGGCTATTGGTGTAGAGACAGGTACAGGCCTGCGAAAGTTCGCCGGCACAGCCGGGGAGGAACTCGTCGAGCACTGCGTGGAGGCGGTCGATCTCAGCCTCGCGGGGCGCCAGGCCGGCGGTGCGCAGCTGTCCGGGCGCGATGGGTTCCCCCGGCCGATGCAGCGCGACCTTCAGCCCGGGGTCTCCCGGTAGGACGGGGAAACCGTAGTGGCCGTATGGCGGCTCCGTCTCCACGAACCAACAGGGGAACCGCCCGGGCGCGAAGCGGCCACGGTCACCTAGCGGTTCGAACCACGCCAGGACCTGGCGGGTCACGGCCAACTCGACCCCCAAGCCCGCGACGAGCTGCGAGCTCCACGCCCCGCCCGCGAACACCAGGTGGTCCGCCTGATAGGAGACGCCAGCCGCCGTCTTCACCTCGACCCCCGAACCTGCGGCGCCCCACGAGACGAGGGCCTCGCCCTCGAGCAACGAGGCGCCGCCTTCCCGAGCCCACGCGGCATGCGCCATGATCGCCAGCTCCGGCACCAGGAACCCAGCCTCGTTTTCGAAGAACCCGAGATGTCCCCCACCGGGCCGGAACTGCGGGAAGCGCCGTTGCACCTCCCCCGCATCGTGGAGCTGGTGTTCGAGCCCGTGCTCCCGGGCAGAACCCAGCGAACCGGAGACGATCGCCCCCTCCTCCGGACCGAGGTAGATCCCGCCGGTGCGATAGAAAAACTCCCGGCCGCCGTCCCGGAGCTGTAGCTCGTCCCAGAGCTGATAGGCGCGCCGGAGCAGGGGGACATAGTCGGGGTGCTCGTAGTACGCCTGCCGGATCATCCTCGAATGCCCGTGGTGCGAGCCGTGCCGGTGGGGGATCTCGAACTGTTCCAACCCCAACACCCGCGCCCCACGCGCGGCGAGGTGCGCGCAGGCCGCCGACCCCATCGAGCCGACGCCGACCACGATGACGTCGAAGTACCGCTCGCCCGTCCCCATGTGGTGACCGTCGCCCGAACCACCGCCCATGACAACCGGGCGCCCGCCGTTTCTCCGTCACCCGGAGCAACCCGCTTATCGCTCGCAAGCGAGCTTCCTACAAGAGGATGCCCGCTGTAGGAAGCTCGCTTGCGAGCGATCTGGGTGACGTCAGAACACCCTAGCCGTACTTGCGGAAGGTCAGATTGATCCGCGGTCCGGTGGACGTGTCACAGCGCGGCACCGCGTGCTGGTAGCGCTCCTGGCACACCTCGCCCATGAAGAGGAGGCTACCATCGGCGAGCCCTAGCTCGTACATTTTTTCCGGGCGCGCGATGTTCCGGAACACGAAACGGCGCTCCGCCCCGAGGCTCAGCGAAGCGATGGCGTCGGTCGGCCCGTAGGCCGGCGGGTCGCTGTGGAACGCCATGCCGTCGCCGCCGTCGCGGTAGTGGACACACCTCGCCACCTGGAAGCGGTGCCCGACCGCGTCCTCGATCCGCCCCCTCACCTCTCCGAGCCGCTCCGGCCACGGCGACCTCCCGCCCCAGGCTTCAGGGAACGCCTCATACGAGGTCAGCTCCGCGTCGGCGAAGAGGTAGACACCCGTCTCCATCGTGCACGTGGTGCCGTCGGGCAAACCGACCTCGCGGTCCGCCACCGCGTAACCGCCGACGATCTCGTCAAAGAGGGCCCGCCGCTCCTCAGCCGCCAGAAATTCCGGCCAGTAGGTGACCTCGCAGTCGAGCGGTAGCCGCTCCATGGATCCGGACTGTCCCATCTCTCCAATCGCGCGTCCGGACGACCCCGGTGTTCACTAGCGTAAGACCCGCCTCGAGTAGGGGTTCATCGACCGGTCGAGGGGGATGTCCTCGTCGCCGGCCACCCGTGGCGCGAGAGCCCCGGACAGGAGGACCGCCATCGCCAAGACGCGCATCGCGGGACGGGGGGCTAGACGTCACAGAGCTCCATCGCGTCCGCCAGCCCGGCGTAGGCGTCGCGGGTCGGGATGAACTCCTGGCCGACGTACCCCTTGTAACCGATCTCGACCAGCTTCTTCATGGCGCCGACATAGTGGATCTCCTGGTTGTCGTCGAGCTCGCCGCGGCCGGGGTTCCCGGCGGTGTGGATGTGGCCGATGATGTCCTTGTATTGGCCGATGCGGCGGATGACGTCGCCGTTCATCACCTGCACATGGTAGATGTCGAACAGCAGCTTCACGTGTGTCGAACCGGCGGCCTTGACGATCTCCGCACAGTAGTCGAGGTCGTCGCCCTGGTATCCGGGGTGGCCCTTCATCGGGTGGGTGTCGTCGCGGGTGTTGAGGTGCTCGAGGCAAACCGTGACGCCCTTCTTCGCCCCGTAGGCGCCGAGCTCCTTGAGCGCCTTGACGCAGTTGGCCGCGCCCTCCTCCAGCGGGATCTCCCCGCTGTCGGGGTCCTCGGCGTCCCTGTACTTGAAACCGTTGAAGGCGATGACCCGCTCGACGCCGGCGTCGGCGCAGGCGTCGATGGCCTTCTTGGTGGTGGCGATCACCTCCTCGTGGTAGCGCGGGTTGTTGAGCCCCTTGACGAAGGGCGCGCCGGGCATCCCGTTCGGGGAGATGGCGCACTTCAGGCCGTGCTTCTCCAAGGTCGGCCAGGCACCGGGCCCGCACAGCTCGACGCTCTTGCCGCCGAGCTCCTTGGTCACCTGGCAGGTCTTCTCGATGTCCCACTTGTCGCCGGCGACGTTGAAGCACCAGAACACCACCGACTGGTTGATGTTGCCTCTCGTCACGCCGCGCTTGCCAGAACCCGCGGCTTCCCCGGCGCGGGCGCCAGTCGCCAGGATCCCACCGGCCGCACCGGCCGCCGCCAAACTCCGCCCGATCGCCGCCCTGCGGGACAGCGCCTTGTCGTCGTCTCTCGTCTTCTCAGTCATCGCCGCAGCCTATACCCGGCGCGCCCCGGGCGCCGAGCACTTTCTGTCGCGGATCCGGCACCGCCGCCCGCTCCGCATTTGACCAGCTCCCGCTCTCGGAGAACGCTTGCGGCCACACGCCAACCGTGACCCTCGCCGACCTCGACAAAACCTATCTCTGGCACCCCTTCACCCAGATGGCCGACTGGTGTGCGGAGGGGCATACCCCGCTGGTGATCGAGCGCGGCGAGGGCGTCTACCTCTTCGACGGCGAGGGGCGGCGATACCTGGACGGCAACGCCTCGATCTGGACCAACATCCACGGCCACGGGCACCCGGCGATCGACGCGGCGGTACGCTCGCAGCTCGGCGCGCTCGCCCACTGTTCCTTCCTCGGCACCAGCAACCCCCCGGCGATCCGGCTGGCGGAGAAGCTGGTCGGCCTGTTCCCGCCCGACACGCTATCGCGGGTGTTCTTCTCCGACGACGGGTCGACCGCGATCGAGTGCGCCCTGAAGATGGCGGTGCAGTACTTCCAGCTGCGCGGCGAGGCCGGGCGGCGGAAGTTCGTGGCCTTCAGCGGCGCCTACCACGGGGACACGCTCGGCGCCGCGGCGCTCGGCGGCATCGAGACCTTCCACGGGCGCTTCGCCAAGCTCGGCCTGCCGGTGGTCCACGCCGCCGACGGCGCGGCGCTGGCCGCGATCCCCCCTGGCGAGATCGCGGGCGTGGTGGTCGAGCCGCTGATCCAGGGCGCCGCCGGCATGCGCCTCTGGCCGCCCGGCACCCTGCGCGAGCTGCGCGACTGGTGCGATGCGGGCGGGGCCCTCCTGATCCTCGACGAGGTGATGACCGGCTTCGGCCGCACGGGCAAGATGTTCGCCTGCGAGCACGAGGGCGTGACCCCCGACCTGCTCGCGCTCGCCAAGGGGCTGACCGGCGGGTATCTCCCGCTGGCGACGACCCTAGCAACAGAACGGATCTACAGAGCCTTCCTCGGCGGCCCGGCGGAGACTTTCTACTACGGCCACAGCTACAGCGGCAACCCGCTCGGCTGCGCGGCGGCGCTGGCCAGCCTCCGGGTCTTCGAGGAGGAGGACACGCTGGCCGGCCTCGGGCCGAAGATCGACCACCTCGCCGCCGCCCTCGACGGGCTGGCGGCACGGCAGCCGAGGGTCGCCGAGATCCGCCAGTGTGGCATGATCGCCGGGATCGAGCTCTCCGGCGGCGACGGGTCGCTCGGGGCGAGGGTCTGCACCGCCGCCCGCGCCCACGGCCTGCTGACGCGGCCGGTGTTGGACACCCTGGTCTTCATGCCCCCGCTGTCGATCACCGCGGCGCAGATCGACGAGGGGTTAGCCGCCCTCGAGGCCGCGATCGGGGAAGTCTGCACCCAGAGCATTTAGGGCGAGTTGTACCCCTTAGATAAAACCAGCGTCCCCCCCCACGACCCTCTCGGCGAGAGCGCCCTACCCGCGCTACCGCGCGAAGATCCGGTGGTAGAGACATCTCACAGAGATGTCCGATAGGCTTTTGCCCAAGGACGGGGCAACCCTCCATCGCTCGCAAGCGAGCGATCTGGGCGGTTTCCATATGCCCCGATCCCGATGTCTGGAAGTGGGGCGGACGAGAGGATGAGCCCATCGAAGTGCTCTAGATCCGGGGCGCACGCCCGCATCAGGACCGCTCCTCAACCCACTCGCGGATCCTCTTGAACACCTTCTCCCGCTCCCCGCCGTAGTGCAGTAGATGGTGGCTCTCGGCGAAAAGCTGCTTGGTCTTGTCGGGCGACCCCAGCTCCTCGTAGAAGGCCTCGACCTGCTCCGGGGTGGTGAAGAGGTCTTTCCCCGGGTAGAGCACGAGGACCGGCACGCGGAGACGTGCGGCGACCTCCCCACAACCCTCGACCATGTCCTCGACCGTGCCGAGCATGCGCAGCGTGAAGCGGCGCACGAAGTGCGGCGTCTTCTCCATCTGCTCCCAGTGGTCGCCGTCGCCGGTGACCTGCGCGTCGGTGTCGCCGGCGAGGTCCAGGAGCGAGACCTTCAGGCAGGGGCAGATCTTGATCGCCAGGTGCACGAAGAAATTCTTCACCGGCGGCAACTTGCCGGGCAGGGCGATCACGGGGGAGGCGAACATCACGCCCTTCACCGCTTCCCGGTTGTCCGCGTCGAGCGCGGCGAAGCCGTGCATGAGGATCAGCGAACCGAGGCTCTCGCCATAGAGGAAGACCGGTGCCCCGGGGTGCCCCCCGCGCGCGAAGGCCGTGAAGCGGTCGAGGTCGGCGAACCAGTGCTCGCGCCTGCGGATGTCGCCGATCCGCTTCTCCTCCGGGTCGTTGCCCTGGCCGCGCAGCTCGTATGCGTAGACCGCCACCCCGCGCCTGGCGAGCTTGCCGCCGAGCTGTTCGAAATCAGAGGCCGCGCCGCTGAGGCCATGCACACACACCACCACCGCTTTCGCCTTCGCCCCGCCGGCCGGAAGCCACTTGGTATAAGGGAAACGGGCGCCGTCGAAACTCTCCCACTCGCCGCGCAGCCCGGCGTCGGCTTTGCCGTCGCCGCCCGCCGCGGCGGAGGCGGCCGCCGCCAGCGAGAGCACCGTCGAGATGTACTTCCGTATCACGGTGAACATGGTTCCACCCAACGCTCCGACACCCCGCGGGCCGCCTCAAGCGCTTTCCGCCCCCCCGGCGAACGCCTCTCCGAGGACCGCGCGCACGAACTCCGCGACCCCCGGCTCGCCCGAGGCGCGTGGCCCTGCGACGTTCAAGACCCGCACGTCGTGCCGCTCCACGAAATCCCGCAAGGCCGCCCCGGGGCCCGCAGTCCCCTCCCGCGAGAGATGCAGACAGGGTCGCCCCAGTTTCCGACAGAACCGCCGCGTCGCCGCCGAACCGCCACTGAGCTCCGCCGCGAGGCTGAAGATCACGGTCGCGTCGCTATCGCGCACGTTCCACTCGGTGCGCGTGATGTAATCTGATCCCGGGGTCTCCTGCAGGCGGTATCCCGCATCGATGGCACCATCCTCCGCCCGGCGCCCAAGGGGGCACCAGCCCTCGTGTGGCAGGCCGCGGTCCCGCGCCCAGTCGAGCCCCGCCCGGTCGGCGCCGGTCTGGCCGCCGGAGACGATCTTCTCGATTCCCATCGCCCCCAACCTCGCCACTTCTCCGCTTGCCTGCACCCGGATTCGCCGCCAGGCTCCCCGCGTGTCAATCCGGGTAGGACAGCTGCTCAACTGCGTCTTTCTGTTCGCCGTCGCCGGCGGGCACTGGGGCGTGATGCAGCTGGTCGCCTGGTCGAACATGGCGGCGGTTGCACCGGACGGCTCCTTCCTCGCCGCCCTCGCCGCTGAACCCTGCGAGCAGTGCCTCTCCATCGCCGAGGGGCGGGAGCAGGACAATGAGGATCCGCGCTCAGCGGCCGGCGCCAAGCTCAACCTCGCCACCGCGACCGGGACGGCGGGGGTGCCGCTCTTCCCACCCGGCGTGCGCTTCCAGCTCGACGACCGGCCCGCCCCGCTCTCGGGCATCTGCCTCGCCCCGCCGCGCGATCCCCCGCGATCCGCCTAAGGGACCCCGATCCCCGACCCCAACGACGGCGACCCTGCCGTCCCCCGCCGCAGCCCACCGCGGCCGCCCCCCTCCACCCTCCTGGCGCGAGAGGTCCGTGCGCGCCAACCCCGGGCGAACCGCCCTATGACTAACAATATTCGAATCATATCTCAACTACCACCTCTTTTACATACGATGAACCATTCCATCACCACCCTCGCCGCCCTGTGCGGCCTCGCCCTGACCACCCCCACCCGCGCCGGCGAACCGGCGCCAGCCCCTGGGGAGAGTCCGATCGACCTCTGGGACGCCGGACGCCCGGACAGCCACGCGCCGATCGGCGTCATGGGGGACCACACCCACGAGGCGGGGGAGTTCATGCTCTCCTACCGCTACATGTACATGCCGATGCGGTCGAACTACGACGGCAACGATTCGGTCTCCGACGCGGCCGTCCTCGAAGACTACATGGTGGTGCCGACCGAGATGGACATGCACATGCACATGATCGGCGCCATGTACGCCCCGACCGACTGGGCGACCTTCATGTTCATGGCGCCCTACTCCTACCTGTCGATGGACCACCTGCGCCGCGACGGCACGCGTTTCAGCACCGAGTCCGAAGGCTGGGGCGACCTGAGTCTGACGGGGCTGTTCAAGGTCGTCGACGCGAACCGCCAGCGCGTGCACCTGCACCTCGGCGTCGGCTTCCCCACAGGCTCTGTCGACGAGAAGGACGTCGTGCCCGGCCCGGGCCTCACCCAGCTACCCTACCCCATGCAGATCGGTTCGGGGAGCTGGTCGATCCGACCCGGGGTCACCTACCTGGGCCAGGCCGACCGCTGCTCATGGGGCGCGCAGGTGCTCGGCGACATCTACCTGGACGACAACGACCAGGGATACCGGCTCGGCGACACCGTGAACGCCTCGATCTGGGCGGCCTACCAGCTGACCGAAAAGCTGAGCTCCTCGCTACGCCTCAACGGGCGCCACTGGGAGGACATCAGCGGGGCGGCGAAAAACCTGGTGATCCCCGCCGGCGCCGTGCCCACCGCCGACCCCGACCTCCGCGGCGGCAGCCAGCTCGACGTCGGCGTCGGGTTCAACTACCAGTTCGGCGGTGCCCTGGCCGGCAACCGGCTCGCCGTCGAGGCCCTGTTCCCGATCTACCGCGACCTCGACGGCCCGCAGCTCGGCAGCGAATGGACCCTGGTCGCCGGCTGGCAGTTCAGCTTCTAACGAAACCCGACCTCCGATCTTCGAGATCCGCCGCCGCAGGCGGCCTCACTCCCAGACCCCGGCGGCCCCTAGCTGTTTGACCGCCGCCTCACCCCAGCCCCGGTTGGCCGCAGGGCTCGCCGGGCTGGGGTGCAGGACGCGGGTGACCCGCGGCGGGTCGTCGATGCCCGCCGCGGCCTCCGCCAGTTTGCCCTCGGCGAAGGCGCCGACCCCGACCGCCCACTCCGGGCGCAGGGCCAGCAAGAGCTTCCGCAGATGCGCGTCACAAGCCGCGTCCATCGGCGCCTTCTCGGCGGCGGGGAGCTTGTCCGGGGTCCGGTTGCGCCCGGATTCCTCCATGAAGACCAGCGGACAGTAATTGGCGACGTAGTGCCCCTCGAAGAAGGCCTCGGGCGTCCCGAAACGCTCGGCGAACAAGCCCCACAGGCGGCGGCCGCTGACCTCGGAGCGCGCGCAGCGGAAGCCCTCGACCGGCCGTTTCGGGTGCTCGGGGTCGGGCTTGGCGATCTCCTCCTCGATCCCCATCCAGTCGCGCACCGCGGGGATCTCCCCGAAGGGCACCCCCGTCTGCGCCATCCCGTACGGCCCCGGGTTCATGCCGAGGAAAACGACCCGTTTGCGACCGTCGCCGAACCGCCGGATGTACTCGCGGTGCGCCGCCCAGGCATAGCCGAGGGGGTTGTAGACACAGTGGACGGGCTCCGAGAAGGTCAGGCGGTCGACGGCGGAGCCCAGCTCCTGGGCGGCATCGGCTAGTTGGTTGGCGGTGGACACGGCTCAGCCCTAAGACCGGGGCCCGGGGGAGTCAACGCCCGTCGCCACGACGTCCCCTCGCATTGCCCGCAACTCCGAAAAGTGATATCTTCCTCCCCCCGCGAACCCGCGCCCCTCGACCACACTGGAAACGAAACGGATTCACGGCCACGAGGCTACCCTCGCTGGCACAGGTAGCCTCGCCCCCGAAGCGGGAGCCGGGAGGCGTGGCGAAGCTGGGGCGACAGAGATGGAGGGCAGAACAGAGATGGCGACGAAAACGATGGAGGACGGTGGAGAGGGAGACGGCGGGCGACCAGCCCAGAACCGCGGCAAGAAGGGGCGGCGGCTTCTCAAGCGGCTGCTGATCTGGGTGCCATGCGTCCTCCTGGCGCTCGCGCTGGCCGCCGCCGGGGCGCTCTACTTCGCCGGCGACAAAATGTTTGCCGCGCTGTGGCCGACGATCGACAAAAAGCTCGCCGCGCGGGGGATCTTTATCGACATCGGCGACATCGACCAGACCCGCGAGCGCGGGCTTATCCTCTCCGACGCCACCCTGTACCGGGACGCCGCCCGGCGGACGCCGCTGGCCACGCTGAGCGACATCGCGGTGAAACCACGTTTCTTCGACGAGAGGGCGGGAGCGCTCGGCGCCGAGATCAGCCTGGCGGGCTCGCAGGTCCAGTTGCTCACCGGCGACACCGACCCGTCGCTGGCCGGCGCCTCGGGCCGGATATGGGTCGGCAGCTCCGGCCTGGCCGTCGAAGGCCTGGCAGCGAGGCACGGGGGCATCGCGCTGGAGGTCGCCGGCGCCATGGCCTGGGATTCCCTAGAAAACGTTGCCAACAAAAAAAAGGAGGCCGGCGGCGCCCCCGACCGCGGCGCCGGCGAGACCGACCCCGAACCCCTCGACCTCGGGGCGCTCGACCTCTCCCCGGTCGACGATGTCGCCCGCTGGCTACAGGTCGGGGGGGAGGGTGCCCCGCTGCGGGTCGGCGTCGAGTTCTCCGACAGCGGGGGGGCGCCGGCCGCCGGGGTCTCGGTCCAGGGAGAGAAGCTGGACTGGCGCCAGGTGGCCATCGACAAAATCGGGCTCGACCTCCGCGTCGACCTCGCCGCGGACGCACGGCGCGCCGAGCTCGAGGGCCTGTCGCTCGCCTATCGCGAGGGCAGCCTCAGCGGCAGCGCCTCGCTAGACCTCGACAGCGGCCAGCTCGAGGTGCGCGAACTCCGCTGCGATCTCGACCTGCTCAGGCTGGCGGGCGAAGTCTACCCGCAGGCCGCCGATAGCCTGGCGACCTTCTCCTATCCGACCCCCCCGGAGTGGTCGCTGGCCGGGACGGTCGATCTGAGCGGCGGCGACGGCAGCGACCTGGCCGGCGAGATCGCGCTCCCGGACGGGCTGACGATCGGGGACGGGACGGGGGCGACCGAGCTGCGCATCCTCTCGACCCAGCTCGCCTTCGCGGGTGACGAACTGAAGGCGCAGGACCTGCAGATCGGTTTCTGCGGCGGCCTGCTCCGCGCCGACGCCAGCTCGCGCCCCTTCGCCAGACCGCTCGAGCTGTCTGGGACGATCACCACCCGGGAGGCGCTGTCGGTCGCCGAGCTGGGGAGATACCTGGGCGACACCCCGGAATCCCAAGACGTCCTGTCGCTGTCGGGGCGCTGGGGCGGCGACCTCGACACCCTGCGGGTCGAGGAGCTCGAGATCGCACAGGGCGAGAGATCGCTGCGCGGCGAGGCCACCGTCGACCTGCCCGCCGGGGAGGTGCAGATCGCGTCCCTGGAGTCCGACCTCGATCTGGTTGCTTTGTTAGGAATCCTGGCGCCGGAGGTCGCCGCCAATCTGGCGGTGGTGAAAGACCTCTCCGGGCCGGGGGTCGAGGCGGGGGGCAAACTGGTCTACACCGACCTGGCCGCCAGCGACCTCGTGCTCGGCATCAAGATCGACGACGGCTGCGTCCTGGACCTCGGCCGCGAACCCCTGGCAGTCGAAGCGCTCGCGGCCACCTTCACCCTGCGCGACGGGGAGGTCTCGACCGACGACCTGAGCGTGCGGCTGCTCGGCGACACGGTGGGCGCCGAGCTGGCGGCGCGACCTTTCGACGAGGAGCTCAGCATGTCGGGGACGGTCAAGACCGGCCGGGGGCTCCCGCTCTCCAGCCTGAGCCGCTTCCTCGGTGAGCCGTCGGACTCGGAGGACCTGCTGGGCCTGCACGCGGAGTGGTCCGGGGGGCTCCGGGCGATCGAGATCGCCGAGCTGGAGGTGGGCCAGGGCGACAAGAGCCTGCGGGCGGAGGGCCACATCGACCTCGACACGATGTCCGCCACCATCGGGTCCCTGAAATCCGACCTCGACCTGGTCGAGTTGACCCGCAACCTGGTGGCCGCGGCCGGCGAGCCGCTGGCGACGGTGACCTCGGCCTCGGGGCCGATCCTGGACGTCAAGGGCAGCGTGAAGTTCAACGACCTCGCCGCCAGCGACCTGGTCGCCGAGGTCACTAGTGCCGACGGTTTCGTCCTGGACCTCGGCGGCAAACCGCTCGCCTTCGAAGACCTGCACAGCACCGTCGCCATGAAAGGCGGCACCGTGTCGACAGAGGACTTCCGCGTCGGCCTGCTGGGCGGACAGGTCCGCGCCGACGTCGCGGTGCAGCCGTTCGAGGAAGGCCTGCCGTTCGGGGCCGGCCTGCTGATCGACAGCCTCTCCCTGCAACAGCTGGCGAGCCTCGCCGGCAACGAGGAGGAGATGCCCGGCACCGCATCGATGAACTTCCAGGGCACCGGCTCCACCTCGCTCGCCGCGCTCAACGGCAAGGGCATCATCGATGTCGCCGACACCGAGTTCTACGCGTTCCCGCTGTTCGGCAAGATCTTCGGCATGGTCAACAGCCTCAACTTCGGGTTCCGCAAGGGCGAGAAGGGATACGCGCGCGGGCCGTTCGCGATCGCCGGCGGGGTGCTCGACCCGGCGCAGGTCGAACTGTTCGCCTCGTCGGTAAAGATCAAGGCTCCGGAGGGCAAGGTCAACCTGGCGGAGACGCGCTTCGAGGACCTGACGATCAACCTGCGGCCGACCGGCCTCGTCGGCCTGGCGGCCAACACGACCGTGGGAACCTACGACGTCTCAGTCGTCGGACCCTTCGACGACCCCGAGATCAAGATGGCCGACGTCAGCGGCGGGCTGGCCGGCGGGGCGCTCGACCTGGCGGGCGGCAGCCTCGACGTGGCGGGCGACGTCGCCGGGGCCGCGATCGGGGTCATCCCCGGCGTCGGCGACAAACCGAAGGAGGAAGGCGCCACCGCGGAGGCCACCACCGAGGAGGCGGGGGGCGATCCCGAACCGGAGAAGAAGCGGTTCCGCGACCGCCTGCGGGTCTTCGACAGGGACAGGTGAGGCGTCGCCCCGCGGGACCCGGAGATTGCCGGACCGCCCACCCTCCACTACAATCTGGCGCTAGGCCATGACCAACCGTTCGTCAGATGGGCGCCGCCAAGGGGGGATGCGCCGGCTCGCCCTCGCGATGGCGGTCGCGGCTGCCTTGTGCCCCGCGCCCGCCCAGGCTCAGGACGACGCCGCCGACGGGGAGGAGACCGTCGACGACGAGATCTCCGTGCCGAGCCTGCTCGGCGGCTCGGTCGCCAACACCGACAACGAGAAGGCCAAGGTGCCTCTGGGCCATCGCTTCGTCGACTGGCTGTGGGAGGTCCCCGAGGTCATCGACCGACCCGACGCGCGGGTCCTGCAGCGCCTGCGGTTCGTCGGCCGCTACCACGGCCAATATGCCCACGTCGACTCCAACCAGGCCGACACCAGCGAGTGGGACCACCGCCGGATGCGGTTGGGGTTGAACATCCAGTTCCTGAAGAACTTCACCATGCAGACGGTCTGGAAGATCGACGGCGACGAGTTCAAGTTCGACGAGAACAACATCGACAACCACTGGATCGCCTGGCGCCGCTGGGACGCCTTCGGCATCAAGGTCGGGCAGCAGAAACCGCTGTGGTCGCAGGAGTGGAGCACCTCGTCGAACGCGCTGATCACCTTCGAGCGCTCGCTGCTCATCAACCAGCTGAGGCCACGGCACTCGCTCGGGATCTACGCCAGCGGCGAGGCCGGCCCCTGGGCATACGGCGCCGGCTGGTTCCAGGGCGAGATCGGCATGAGCGCCGACAGCTCGGAGGGCGACATCGTCGTGGTCAACCTGGCGCGCGATTTCGGCGACTGGTTCCACGCGCTGGACGACGCGCGCTGGCGCGTCGACTACCTGTACAACGGCGACAGCGGGCAGATCACCTCGGGCGAGTTCGGACACGCCTTCGCCACCAGCGTCTCGGGCAAGCTCGGCGGCGGCCGGCTGACCGGCGAGGTGATCTACGCGACCGGGGCCGACGGCGGCGACGACGCCTTCGGCGTGACCCTGACCCCCTCGATCGACCTCGTCCCCGACAAGCTCCAGCTGGTGTTCCGATACCACTACGCGCACTCGGGGGGCGACATGCTGATGCTCAGGGACCGATACGAGACCGCCTCCGGCGCCGTCGGCGACGGCCGCGGCGACCGCTACCACTCCCTCTACGGCGGCCTCAACTGGTACCTGCGCGGCAACAAGCTGAAGTTCATGACCGGCGTCGAATATGCCGACATGAACGACCCCAACGACAACGGCGGCAACTACAACGGTTGGACCATCCTGGGTGGGGTCAGGTTGTCGTTTTAGTCGAGCCAGAGGGCGCGACGGGCGCCGTCTCCCGCCTCCACCTTAAGCCGAGTGAACATCGGACAAGGGGCAAAGCGACACCCCAAACTCCCAAACGTTGCACTTCACTCCTGAATCCGTCAGCTGCGCAGGCGTTGCTCGATGGCTTCGGGATCCTGCCTTAGGTCGAGAATGAACGAGACCATAATCCTCTCTCCGGCCCGCCTATAAAACACTCCGAAAGGTGTGTCGGGAACGACCTTCCTACGAAACTCGCCGTGGTACTTTGCGCCTGCCCTCGGGTTTAGGCGGATGACCTCAAGATCCGCATCGATCGCATGGTATGCGGCCTCGCCGAAGCGCGAATAGATCTCAAGCAGGTCAGTCTGAGCGGCCTGCAGTAGGATGACCTCAGTCACGCTACGCCAATCCGCTTCCGAAAGTCTTCGAGGGTCATGGCGCCAGCCGGATCTGCCTCATGGTCAGCCCAGCGCTCCTCGAGAATACGGACGATTGCTGGATTGACGCTATCCGGAGAGGCAAGGCTCTCGCACAACTCGCTTACGAGGAGGCGCTTCTCCTCATTCGGGAGAGATTCAATGCCCGGAAACTTCTCGGCGATCATGATTCACAATAGCCGTAACTATCGGAAGCGCAATTTGCTCTGACGCGCCACTTAAAAGGTGTTTCTTGAGCTAGACAGTATGGCTGAGCCCGCGCATCGGGCGCCGCCCTGTCAGTAAAGTTAAGAGGCGTGCCCCGGTGTTTTCGTGGGCTGCACCCGTCACGGGGGCAGGGCCTATCCGACATGTTGAGCGCGGTGGCATCAACAGGTAACCGGGCCACACCATGAACAACAGAGTACACATCGCGCTCAACGCCCACAAGAACTCCATCGTGCCCGCCTACGCGCTGCCCGACGGCTCCCCGCCGCAGGGCGCCGGGAGGTGGGGCGGCTCGAACCTCAGCGCCGAGCGGGGGCTGCTGCGGCTGGTGAAGAAGCTCGGCGTTTCGAAGAAGCTTAAAGTGTCAGACATTTCATCTGTCTCGTTCCTTTCTTTCCCCTTTTCGACGTCTCTCAATTACATCCATGGTGTATCCACCCTGTTTCGAACCATCGTCGGAAAGGATCACCCAATCTGATATCTCTGATGGCACCGGAGCAATTACATCTCCTTTCTTATGCTTCTTGATGGCAACTGGATCGACAGCCAGAATACCCAACAGACCCGGGTCACTCCACTTAACCGGTTCAAGCCAGACGTGTTCCACCTCGTCGCCCTCCTCCAGTTTCACTTTTAGGAGATAGCGCTTCCCGTCTTCTCGATCCTGAATCGCCTCGATGAATGTCTTGAGAGTATCAAACGCCTTCTTCTGTGCGGCCAGCATCTCCTTGTCCTCACCGTCCACTCCGGCCACATCCTTGCGATCTGGGTGCTTCTCTATCGTTTCTTCTGCTAGCGAGAGATTGAGAACCCCGAAGATCAAAACGGCTACAAGGGGAGTTACAATGATATTCATATATTGAGGTAAGGCCCGGAGCATTGACCCGTTGTCTGGCAGGGCACCCTGCCCCCAAGGGCAGCTCAAGGGTCTGCTACATTCGTTCGTTCGCTGCTCTATACGTAATGCAAATCCTGCGGGCACGCAATGCCCTCGTCTCTAAGCCTCCCCTCAGCGGCGTCCCTGAGAGTCTCCGAGAATCCTACAGCCATCTGATTTAGAGTGAGCTTAAAGAAGGGGTCGCGGGTGGACTCCCCTTCAACCGCGAATCCAAACCGCTCGTAGAATGTCCGGGAGTGCTCAGTTGAGAGAAGACCCAGCCACGAGACCTCGGAGGGCGATGCTATCGCCATGCGCACGAGAGTGAGGGCCGTGCCGGCTCCTCTGCCTTGGCGTGACGGAGAAACAACGTCGGAGTGGAACAGCAAGACTCCGTCACCGTACTCCTCCACGCACGCGAACCCGACTGGGGCGCCATCAATCTCTGCGGTCAATGCAGCTCCCCTCTGATCCTCGTAAGGCCCCATCCAGTGCTTCAACCCGTGGCCGAGCACGTTTTCCCCGATCTCTCGAATCGTGCGTTCCAGCACTGACGCGTCGGATTGGCGATACCTGCGCACCGTAATACACCTTCCCCGTGAGAACCCCTTGAGTGCGCTTAGCATCCTCTCTTCTTCCAGGGAACAGTATAAAGCGTCAGAGGTTTTGTCTCACACGTCCTAGTCTGCGGTGTAGCGTATGAAGGCTTTATCACGAGCCCTATTCACAAAAATCGCGCAGCTACTTCCGTGATCCCCCTCTCCAAGATCGGGCGGCTTGTGTGACCAACGCCAAACGGTGTCGACCTCAAATCCCGTGTAGTCCGGAATACGGTAGGCATGAGTCATCCCCTTCCTGAAAGTCCGGTCGGAATATTGTTCAAACTCTCGTCCAGATATTAGGCGGTCGAACTGATCGGGGGCGATGCTGATATCTGCCTCAAAGATATAATCTGTCCAGGATTCGCTACCGCTAACGTTCAGTCGAACCGATGACGGCAGAAATCTCAGATCCAATGCATGCCGTAATCCAGCTTTTCCTGTCCCGGACGCAATCGGAATGAAACCGTGATACCAAGCAAACGAAGCAACAGCGACGAAACCGACGGCGGCGCAGATTAGGATGATTGGACGGGATCTCCGCTTCTCCATTATTGATGGCGAACAGTGTATTAAATGACGCGCTCAAGTCTTGTCTGTTATCGAACGCGCAAGATAACCCCGGGGAGGGTAGCTCGAATTCCTGATAGCTACAAGGACCCCGGCGGCACACGGCGGAGTTATCTGACCCGCCAATTCCCCCCAGCTGCTATGTCGCCTTGAGGGGTTGGACAGGCCACAACACATCACACCTCCCGCCACCGCCCCCCTTGGAATACCGGACAAGCTACCACGGGAAACTCTCCGGGATCTCCTCCTCGGCCAGCTGGCGGAGCATCCGCCCGTCGGCGTAGACCACCCAGTTGCTCTTACCGCGCTGATGGACGCTGTATGGCGCGAATGCCTTCTTCGGGCGGTGCATCCGGCCTGGCTGCCCGGGCGCGGTCTGCCAGACGAACAGGCCGAGGAACAGCGCCGCCACCGCGATCGTCAGCACCGGCACCCCGCCGCCTCCCCCATCGCCCCGCCGGGCCCGCATCCAACGCCCGGGCTCCGCCAGGCCCACGCCCACCGCCGCGGCGAGGAAGGGTAGTGCGTAGATCCAATACCAGAAATACGCGTAGAGCCCGGTGACGAACTGGTGGTGCAGGTAGTCGAACAACACCGCCAGCGCAGGCGCGATAGCGATCACCCTGCCCGCGGAGCCACCCCAGGCCAGGCGCCGGAACCCTAACAAGGCCACTATCGGGGTGAGCACGAAGACCAGCAGCAAGAACAGCTTCTCCCCGGGCAGCATGTGGAGCCGCAGGAACTCGGCAACCTCGGCGGTCGAGTTGCGGTCCTCCTTCCCCCACCCGTCGATGAACAGGGCGCCGCCGCCGTATTCGGTCGCGGCGTGGAACAGCCAGCGCGGGGTGAGGGGGAACTTCTCGTACTTGTTGGTAAGGTGCGCCTCGATCTGCGGTAGCGAGGGGGCGATCAGCTGGTAGTAGGCTGCACCCGCGACCACCCCCACCACCGCCAGCCGGACGAGCTGGGCGACCGCGTCCGGCCGGCTCTTGCGCACGGCGCGGGCGAGCAACACCAGCCCCACACAACCGCCGAAGGCGAGGAGGAAGTAGATCGACCCGGCGTAGGCGTAGAGCGCGACGAACAGCCCGGCGCCAAAGCCCATCCAGTCCCGCCAGCGCCCCCGGCGCATGCCTTTCACTGCGTAGATCGCCGCCACCACCACCCCCAACATCATGATCCCATACCCGCGCGCCTGAACCGAGTACTCGATATGCAGCGGGTGCAGGGCCAGGTAGAGCGCGGCGAGGAAGGCGGGGACCGGCATGCGGAACATGAGCAGCAGCCACCACACGCCGGCGATCGAAGCCAGCCCGCCGACCAGCGACGGCATGCGCAGCGCCACCGGGTCGAAGTACTCCCGCCCGGCGCCGGTCGCCCCCCTCCAGGCGGCCAGGCTCGCCTTCGCCGCGATGCTGAACAGCACCGGGTTGTTGGCGTATCGGTTCTCGAAGAACGCGTCCTGCCAGCTCGCCTCGCGGAAAACCGGCTCGCCGCTGCGGCGGTCGATCTCGTGGAAACCGTGGATGCTGCGCCGCAGGTTGTCCTGCTCGTCCCGCATCACCAGCCGGTCCATAGTCGGTGCCCTGAGGAAGGCCCCGAGCACTAGCACGACCAGGATCCCGGCCAGGGACACCGGGCTCGGGCGCACCGTCTCCAGCGCCCCCTCGCCCCCATCGCCGCGCGCCCAGCGCCACCACCACTTCGAGGTCGCCAGCAGCAGAGCGATGACCACCGCCACCTTGACGCCCGCCCAGTAGGCGTAGATCTGCACGTAGTCTGCGACCCCGAGCCGGTCGCCGCGGGCGACCCGCCGGGCGGTCTTCCCCTCCCAAGGGTGCTCGACCGCCCGCAGCCAGAGGATCAGGCCGACGAGCAGCACGACGCCGCCCCCGACCACCCACCAGTAACGGCGCCCCCACTTGTCGAGCGAGCGGTAGCGATCCAACAATGGCATATTCAAGATTCGAAGCTAGGAAGTGGACGCTGCGGAAGAGGCCCCCGTCAACCCCTTAAGGTGACCTCCCGGCTCAGCGCCTCCCGAACACTTTCAACAGCGCGGGCAGGACGAGCAGGTCGGCCACCAGGGCGACGGCGAGGGTGGTGCAGGCGACGCCGGCGAAGCTGCGGTACATCGGGAGCGAGCTGAACAGGATGCTCCCCAGCCCGCACAGCATCACCGCGGTGGTGACGGAGAGCACGTGCCCGACACGCATGAAGCTGGCGCTGAGGGCCGCGTCCACCCCCAGGCCGGACGCCCGTTCGGTACGGTAGCGGCTCAGGAAGTGGATCGAGTCGTCGGCGGCGATGCCCAGGCAGATGGTGAAGGCGCAGACGGTCTCCAGCGACAGCGGCAGGTCGAGCAGGGCCAGCGCCGCCGCGCAGGCCAGCAGCGGGAACAGGTTGGGTAAGGTGGCGATGAGGCCGACCCGCAGGGAGCGGTAGGCGACGATGATCATGGCCAGGATGATCACCACTGCGAACCCGAGGCTGCGCGCCAGATCGTTCACCATCCGGTGGAGGTACCGCCCCCAGCTCACCGCGTTCCCGGCCAACCCGAAACTGAAATCGGGATGTACCTCCGCGAGCGCCGCGAGGCGCTCCTCGAGGCGGTCGTAGACGGGCACGTACGTAGCCACCCCGACGTCCTGCACCCGCGTCACCACCACCGCCCGCCGGCGGTCGGGGCGGAACAGCGGGGCGACCATCTCGGGGGGCGCCCGCCCGAGCAGGTTCACCCGCCGCGACAAGTCCCTGCCCAGACCCGGCAGGGAGGCGAGCACCGAGCGGATCGACAGCGGCCGGCTGAGCAGCGGCTCGTTCTCGACCAGGACCTCCACCTCGCCGAGCACCTCGAGCACCTCACCGATCCCGGCGCCGTCCCCCCAATCGACGGCGATGCGGACGACCTGGACACCGTCGAGCTCCGAGTCCGCGTGCACCAGCGCGGCGGCGGGCGCGCTGCCGTCCGGCAGCTGGCTTTTGAGGAAGATGTCGGGCCGCAGGGTGGAGATGGCCAGCCAGGCACAGCCGGCGGTGACCGCCACGGCGACCCAGACCACGGTGCGCGCCCGGGCGAGGACGGTGCCGATCACGTCTTCGAAGAACCGCACCACCCACCCGGCCCTCCGCCCCCTCGCCGGGGGGCCGCTCGCCAGCTGCCCCCCGAGGGGGGTGATGGCCAACAGCGGCGCCACCAGGACCACCGCCACGAAGATCAGCAGGCTCCCGATCGCGCAGTCGCGCCCGAAGTCGCTGATCAAGTCCGCCTCGGCGACCAGCAGCGAGCCGAAGCCGGCCGCGGTGGTGAGCGCCGACAGCAGGCAAGGCAGGCCGACCTTCCTGAGCGCCGCCGCCGCGGCTTGCCGCGCCCCGAGGCCCGCACCCCGCTCGCGGCGGATCTGGAACACGAGGTGCGCCGCGTTGGTGAACCCGATCATCAGGAGGATGATCGGCATGACCATCTTCGACATGCCGGACAGCTTCTCCCCGGTGAAACCGAGCACCCCGAAGGTCCAGAACAGCCCGATCACCGGCGGCGCGACCACCACCAGGGTCGTCAGGACACCCCGGAACAGCAACAGGGCGAGCGTCACCACGAGCGTGTACCCGATCACCTGGAAACGGAGCCGCTCGCTGTCGGACGCCGCCGCCCAGGCGAGCCCGACCGGTACCCTGCCCAGCAGCCGCACGCGTATCGGCGAACCCTCAGCCACGTCCGCCACCGCCGCCTCGATCTCCCCGATCGCACGCGCGGCCTCCTCGCGGCCAGAGACCCCCAACACCAGGGGGACGAGCGCCGTCCGCGCATCCTCCGAGAGCAGGTTCCCCGCCACCACCGGGTGCTCCAGGGCGCGGCGCCGGCAGGTCGCTCGCTTCGACTCGCTGGCGTCCGCCTCGGGGAACAGGGTCAGCGGCACCAGGCCGAAGCCGTAGGCGGGGATCTCGTCGAACGACACCACGCGCACCACGGCCGGCTGCGAGCGGACCGCCTCGAGCACGAAGGAGAAGGCGCGGGCGGGTTCGCGGTCAAACAGGTCGCCGCGGCCGAGCACGTCCACCAGCAGGAGAACGTCTGATCCATCCGACCCGAAATCGGCCTCCAGGGCCATGTTGAACTCGTGGTCCGCCTTCGCCCGCGGGCTGCTGACGGTGCGGCGCTCCCGCTCCCGCGTCCAGCCGAACAGCGCCAAGCCGGTGATTGCGGCCAGCGCGACGACGGCGAGCACGGGCCGGCGGGCTGGCAGGTCGGCGATGCTCATCGGGTGGGGTCGGCTCGGGTCACCACCCGGTGGCCCTTGCCCGCGGGCGGACGATAGGCGCTAGCCCAGCGCTTTCAACAGCCCCGGGCCTGCGGCGGCTGCCCCGCCGCGACCCCAGGGGGGCGACGGGGGGGACCCGCGACCTACCTCTCATCGACCGGCGAGATCGGCGGCTGCGAATCGGGGCCGGTGTAGTCGGTGAGGGGCCGGTAGAGCCGGTTGTCGTCGAGCTGTTCCAGCACCTGCGCCGTCCACCCGGCGGCGCGGCTGATGGCGAAGATCGGCGTGAACAGGTCGGTGGGGATACCCAGGCTATAGTAGACCGTGGCGGAGTAGAAATCGACGTTGGCGTTGAGCCCCTTGCGCTCGCGCATGATCTCCGCGATACGCTCCGACATGTTGATCCACTTCGGGTCGCCGAGCTCCTCGGTGAGCTTGATGGCCATCTTCTGCAGGTGCGGCGCGCGCGGGTCGAGCACCTTGTAGACGCGGTGGCCGATGCCCATGATCTTCTCCTTGCGAGCCAGCTTGCCATCGACGTAGGCGTCGACCTCCCCCTCGCCACCGATCTCCTCCAACATGTGGATGACCCCCTCGTTGGCGCCCCCGTGCAGCGGCCCCTTCAGGGTGCCGATCGCCGACGTGATCGCGGAATAGATGTCGCTCAGGGTGGCGATCGTGACCCGCGAGCTGAAGGTCGACGCGTTCATGCCGTGGTCGGCGTGGAGGATGTAGGCGACGTCGAGCGTCTTGGCGGCGTCGGCGGACGGCTCCTCGCCGTTGATGAGGTAGAGGAAGTGCGCGGCCTCGCTGAGGTCGTCGCGCGAGGCGACGATGTCCAGCCCCTGACGCGCGCGGTGGAAACCGGCGACGATCAGCGGGATCTTGGCGATGATGGACAGCGCCCGCTCCTCGTTGAGCTCGCGCTTCTGGTCCTCGCCGCGGGTATCGTAGAGGCCGAGCATCGACACCCCCGTGCGCAGCACGTCCATCGGCGCGGCGTCGGCCGGGGCGGACTTGAGGAAGTCGACCACCCCCTCCGGCAGGTGCCGCTGGTCCCGCAGGGTGGCGGTCAGCGCGTCCAGCTCGGCGCGGTCCGGCAGCTTGCCGCGGTGCAGGAGGTGGACGACCTCCTCGAAAGTCGTGTGCTCGACGAGGGCGTCGATCGTATAGCCGAGGTAGGAGAGCTTGCCCTCCTGTCCCTCGACTTTGCTGAGTTTGGATTCGTTGGCGACGATGCCCTCTAGTCCTTTCGCTGCTACTGCCATGTCTGTTGGTGATTCTTGGGGTGCCCAGACGCGACGGCGTGCGGCCGAGGTCGGGATGGGCCGCAAGACTAAAGGAGGGGCACCCGGTTCGCAAGGGGCGAAGGCCGACCAAATCGCCCCAACGCGCCAGGAGGGGCGGCCGTAGGGCGGGGCCACCCGGCGCCGGGGCAAACGTCTGGGGCGGGCGCCTGCCTAGAACGGCTGGCCGAACATCACCCAGAAACCGCTGCCCTCCTCGGCCACCGCCCAGTCGAAACGCACCACCGCCTTCTTCAGCATGAAGCGGAGGCTCAGCCCGGCGTCCCACTGGAGGTCCTCGTGCAGGGTGCCCAGATCGTATTCCGGGGCGACCCGGCCGACCTCGACGAAGGGGACGATCTGCCACCAGTCGGGCTCCAGCCAGCGGTCGATCCAGCCGATCTCCGCCCACGGGTTCCACTGCGGCATGAGCCGGTATTCGGCGGTGTAGTAGATGGCCGAGCGGTCGTTGTAGCGATAGAACGGGAAGGCGCGCATCCGGCTGAAGCCGCCCAGGCTCGGCGAGCGGAACTCGGGCGCCCTCCCGGTCACCGAGCCGGCGCCGGTCACCTCCCAGGTCGGCGTATCGGAGGTCCAGAAATTGAACGCCAGCACCTGCTGGCGGGCCCAGCGGGTCGACGGCAGCGGGATGTATTGCGAAGCCTCCACCTCCCAGGTCGAATAGGAGCCGCTGCTGTCCGCCCAGCCGAAATCGCGGGTGAACACCGCCTTGAAGCGGTTGCCGCGCGACGGGCTGGCCACGAAGTCGCGGTTGTCCCACTCCAGGCCGAACTCGAACCCGTTGGACGCCGACAGCAGCTCGTCGCCCTCGTCCATATCGTAGTCCCGGTCGCGGTAGAACGGGGTGAACAACAGGTAGGAGCGGCCGCTGGTCAGCGGGTTGAAGGCGCCGCCGCCGGTGAAGCCGTCCGTTATCAGGCCGCGGTCCAGGCGGTAGGTGTGGATGGGTTCGCCCGCCCCCTGTCCCACCGGCAGCAGGTAGCGGAACCGCGCCTCCGCGAACACGTCCCACCCCTCCCCCTCGAGGAAGTCGTCGGGGTCGGACCGGTTGCTACCGGCACGGCCGTCGAACCCGCCCAGCCGCAGGGGGAGGTCCTGGTAGGAGCGCATCGCCGTGTAGCGGGTGACCCCTGCGAGCGGGTCGAAGAAGAGCCGCTCGGTGCCCGGCGTCCGGAAGTTCATGCCCCCGAAATAGGCGCCGTACGAGCTGTTGCTCGAGCCCATGAGCCCCCAGCCATAGGTGGCCTGCGGTTGCAGCGTGCCGCTCGCCATGCCCCCGACGCCGAAGGCGAAATCGAAGGTCTCCGACCCGAAGGCGAACGGGATGGCGAAGCGCCTGGGCTCCTTCTCCGCCTGCCCCTCGTCGAGGTAGATCTCCTGCGCCAACCCGGCGCCAGACCCCGCCAGCAGGGCGGCCGCCAGCGACAGGGCGGCCGCGGCGAGGGGGCGGGGCCGGCTCTGGGTGTCCATGGTGAATCTGCCCGGCCGGGGGCGCGGGGGCTGAGCAGTATGCTAGATAAACGCCGGGAATGCGAGGAGAGATTCGGCGCCCTCCCCCCGGGGAGGGAAATCGTTGAGGGCGGTATATTTTCGCCCTATGCTAGTGGCCGGTGACGGTGGATCCCCGGTCACCGGAGAAGCCACACCAAGCAACCATGAACACCTGGAAGAAACTTCGCCGTCTCCTCCCGCTGGCCACCGCCGCAGCCGCCCTCTCGCTCAACGCCTGCGGGACGGTCGAAGGTTTCGGCAACGATCTGCAGAAGCTCGGCCGCTCGATAGAGAACAAGGCCGACGACGTCAGTTCGGGAAGGGAGGACCGCGGGACGAACCGCTACTAGGCCACGGGCGCCTAGATCCCGTGCAGCGGGTGCCGCTGCAGATCCTCGCTCGCGTACGCGTGGGCGGCCGCCACCGCGATGTAGATCAGCGGCAGGGCGAGGCTGAGCCCGAAGGTCGCCAGCAACAGCAGGCCGGTGACCCCGGCGACGATCGGGATGCCGACCAGCAGGTAGCCGACCCCCGCCACGTAGTGCCCCTTGTAGATGTGCCCGAGGCCGGGGACCAGGCTGAGGAAGGCGGCAAACCAGCTCCTGCCGCTGGCGAGTTGCGAGTCGTCGGGTTCGCTTGTGTAGAACGGTTCCATGATGATAAAGGGGGATGAAGTAATACTTATAATATTACTCCATCCCGATCCTATATCTTACCCTAAGAATGCGCCCGGCCGCCGGTGGCCAGCGTCTCAGGGGGGGGCTGGGCGCCGCCGCTATTTCAGCGGGTGCTCCTTCAACAGCTCGTCGACCATATAGAAGTTGGCGCGCCCCTCCGTCTCCTTGCGCACAGCCGCCACCTGCGCGGCCGTGATGAAGGCGCCCCTGTTGCCGAAGGAGGTACGCACGTAGCTGAGCACGGCGGCGATCTCCTCGTCCGTGCACATCCCCGCGAACCCCATCATCGGCGGCACGCCCTTCGACGGGTCGAACTTCTGGCCGTTGACCTCGATAGGCCCCCACAGGCCCTTGAGCGCGATCTTGATCAGCCGTTCGTCGTCGTCGATCCAGTCGCTCTCCACCAACGGCGGGTAGATGTTCGGCACGCCCTTGCCGTCCGCCTGGTGGCATGTGGCGCAGTGGGCGTCCCGGGCGTAGACCTCGGCGCCGAGGCGGTAGACCTTCATCTCAGCGTCCGAGAGCTCGCGGGTCGGGCCGACCCGACCCCCCGCCCCGCCCTCGGCGAGGTCGATCTTCAGCCTGCCGGACAGGAAGTCCCGCGCGCCCGGGTTGTCCGCCAGGTCGAGGACGCCCGTGCTCCGCAGCGCCTCGACGTCGTCCTTGAGCGTATGCTCCATGATGCCCCCGAAGACCTTCGCCATCCACTTGTCGAGCGGCCTCTTCAGCGCCTCCAGGGCGATGCGCGCCCCGTCGCCGTTGTCCATCCACGACGCGGTCACGAAGGCCTCCATGCGGACCCTGCCGTGCTCGTCGCCCGCCGCTTTCATGAGCAGCCCCTGCGCGCCGGGGACGTCGCGGCGGGCGTACCGCAACACGTGCACCGCCGCGGCGCGCGCCTGGTGCGCCCCTGCGGCCAGACATTTCTCTAACAGTTCGGCGTCGACATCGTTCTGCGCCCAGGTCGCCCACAGCGCCTCGCAGAGGTGGTGCTCGTACCCCGGGTCGGCCTCGTCTAGCGAGGCCGCCCACCGCTTCACCGCCGGCAGCACCTCGGCCGCGGGGCGCCCGCGCAGCTCGCGGCGGGTGCGGTAGCGGGTGCGGTACTCGGGGAGCTTCAAGTTCTCCAACAGCTCGGGGATGCCCGCTCCCGCCACTTTCGCTGGCTCGACGAGCGGGCGCGAGGGGTAGGTGATGCGGTAGACCCTGCCGTGCTCGCTGTCGCGCTTCGGGTCGCGCGCGTTGTGCTGCATGTGGCCGATCAGCGGGTTGTGCCAGTCCACCAGGTACAGCGAACCGTCCGGCGCGAACTCGATGTCGACGGGCCGGAAGTTGGGGTCGGTCGAGCTGAGCAGGTCGCCGACGTGTTTGCCGCTGACGCCCGACCCGTCCTCCCAGACGTCGTGGAAACTCGTCCCGAGGAAACCGATGGAGTTGCAGATCATGAAGTGGCCCTGCACCTCGTCCGGGAAGTGCCGCGAGGAGACGAACTCCGCGCCCGAGGTCGGCCGCGCCCGCTTGGGCGCGAACTGGGCGGTCTTCGGGATCTCGACCCCGTAGGGCATCTTCGCCGACAGCGGCAGCCCCATCCAGTTCGCGCCGCCCGAGGCGTCGGAGACGTAGCACTGCTCCCAGTGGTCGAAGCTGATCCCCCAGGGGTTGGAGTAGTCGGTCTGCGAGTAGCGCTCGAGGCGGAACTTGGCCGGGTCGAAGCGCCAGATGCCGCCGTCGTTGCACCGCCGCGGCCCGTACGGCGTCTCGACCTGCGAGTGCAGGAAGCGCCCCTCACAGAGATAGAACGCCCCCGAGGGATCCGCGCAGTATGCCGAGATGGCGTGATGGGTGTCGTGCGAGTCGAAGCCGTGCAGGAGGATCTCGGTGCGGTCGGCCCGGCCGTCGCCATCGTCGTCCACCAGCAGGCAGAGGTTCGGCTCCTGCGACACGTAGACCCCCTCCGGCGCGATCTCGAAGCCGATCGGCAGGTGCAGCCCGTCGGCGAACACCGTCTGGCGGTCCGCCTTGCCGTCGCCGTCGGTGTCCTCGAGGACCAGCAGCTTGTCGTCCGGCCTCTCGTCGCCCGGCCGGTAGTGGGGGTAGCTCGGGATCACCGCGACCCACAGCCTGCCCCTGTTGTCGAAGGACATCTGCACCGGGCTGGCGAGGTCGGGGAACTCTTCCTCCGAGGCGAACAGCTCCACCTTGTAGCCCTCGGCGACGGTCATCTTGCCGATCGCCTCCTCGCCGTCGAGGAACGCCACCTCCCGGTTGAAGTTGGTCTCGACCGGCGGCAACGCGTGGGTGCCGGAGTCGTCGACCTTCTCCCGGACCGCCTCGCCCCGCGCGACCTGGTGCACCCGCGCCTCGCGCAACAGTGTCATCTCGCGCGTCTTCTTCAGCTCGTCCGGGTAGTTCGCCGGCCCGAAGGGGTTGTAGCGGCGGCCGTAGACGTGCACCCCGTTGAGCACCTGATAGTCGTTGAACCAGAACCAGTCCTTCTCCAACACCGCCTCGCGGAGCTGCTCCGGGTCGGCCTCCGAGGCGCGCGGCGCGACCCCGTAGAGGCCGTCGCCGATCACCTTTGCCAGCTCGCGGTAACCGGCGTCGGTAGGGGCGAAGCCGTTGATCGTGAAGTCGGCGCCGCCCGCCTCGCCATACATCTTCCTGGTCGGGTGGAAGAGGTCGATGAAATCGGTGCCGTGCGCCGCGCACACCGCTTTCATGGCGCCGGTGTAGAGCGCGAGGTTCTCGTTCTCCATCTGGCCGTCCGGCAGGTCGCGGTCGGCGGAAAGGTCTTCGAAGGCGATCGGCGAGACCATCACCAGCCGCGGCGCGGCGGCGCCGTTGTATTTCTGCGCCTTGGTGTGTTTGACGAAAGCGTCGAGCTCGGCGCGGAAATTGGCCACGCCGCGGCCGCCGTCGAACGACTCGTTGTAACCGAAGAAAGCCAGGACGGTGTCCGGCTTCACCCGTTCTAGCCACTCGTCGGGGGTCGGGAAGAACCCCTCGCCCAGGTGCTGCCGGGTCCGCGGGTGGAACTTCTCCGCGCCGGGGAAGGCCCACTGTGACTTGCGCGCCGAGTGCGGCCGGAAGCCGGCGGTGTTGCCCGGCCTGGCCATGTTTCGCACGACGAGCCCGTGGCCGGGGTAGCGCAGGTGCAGCTCGGTCTCGAGGTGGCCGAAGTAGAGCATCCGTTCCGCCAGACCGTTGCCGACGATCGCGATGCGCTCGCCCTCGGCCGGTGGTTTCGGTGCGGCGGCTGCGGCTGTGCTAGCGGAGGCGATGAGGGCGAGGAGGAGTCTTTTCACAGTCGGTCCAGTTCTGGGTGCGGGTCTTCTGAGTGCGACGCCGTAGGTGCCGGCATTCGGGTATTACTGCCGGATCTGCGATATCTTCCCCTCCCCCGTATGGCTACCACGATTTTCTCCGGCGGACGGCGTGGTCGCTAGATCTCAAACGGCTTCCGCCAAGGGGTACCCAGATCCAAGCTCGACCCTCGATTCCCTCTGGGGGCTGGAGTCTCGGGTTTCTGACCTCCAAGAAGCAAAGAGGTTACAAACGGCGCCATCTCCCCTGAAAAATAGACCTCTCCCCCTACACCAGCCTCATCACTTGCCCACAAGTTCAGTGAAAGAGGAAAAAATCTAATGATCCTCCATCCGCCGCGTCTTAGCCCATGTATGAACAATCCCACTAGTTCGCTGACCCGCCCTGTCGCCCATCCGAACCTGCCCCGATCTACGGGATCCACCCAACTTTTGCACGTGCTAGCCGCGCTGGTCGTCGTCCTCGTGTTGCCACAAGTCAAGGCCGAGGAGCCTGGAGAACCAGATCTAGCGAGATCTCTTGAGGAGATCGTTGAGCCTGGTGCCGGAAAGGCGGCGGAGGAGGTCAGGCTTCGGGCGGACGGCAAGAAAGAGAGATCCGACGTCCCTGAGGTCATAATGGTGTTGGAGTTTGTCGAACGAAATACGCGCCGCTACTCTGGGGTCACAGGTGCGGAGTTCTGGTTCACGATCAAGGAGGTCAAGAAGTTCGATGGGCCGGAGAAGCCGAACTTTGTGTCCAAGACCCTGAAAGGGCGATCCGCAGATCTCAACGACCACAACCAGCTTCAGATCGTCATCGAAGACATCAGAGGTCGTGCCGACGACGCGGTCGATGCCTTTGACGAATCGATCAAAGGCAAGACCAAATTCATCATTGCTACGTCTGCTGATGCGTGTTGCTTCACCGGGACGCAAGTGGATAAGTTCTGGGGTTCGATGCGGCATGAGAGCGTCTACATCGTCCCGTTTTCCAAAAGAAACTTGGCAAAGATCGACGAGTTGTACATGGAGCGAAAGTAGGGGGCCGGACGCCGCAAGTTATGCAACCGAACCTCAACCCCGCGGACATGGCAGTACCGCCGGAACGCCAGCCAGAGAAGCTCTGGGGTCCGATGTGAGATGAGGGCACTGACACCTATCCCGGGCGCATCATGATCACCCTAAAGAGAATTCCCCGTTCGCCGGCTGTCCCGTTCGCGGACGGCTTCTAGCGCCCCCCCGCGCGCCGCATGAGCACGAACGACATCGGCCAGGGGTTCTCGTCGTCCGCCTCGAAACGTTCGCGCCCCACCTCCCGGAACCCCTCCGGCCCCGGGTCGGGGAAGAACGCCCCCCCTTCCGCCGGGCCGAAACGGTGGTGCACGACGGTCAGGTTCAGCTCGCTCGCGGCCGGCAGCGCGAGCCGGTAGAGCGTCGCCCCGCCGCAGCCCACCAACTCGCCCTCCCCGCGGGCGCGCGCCAGCCCGACCCCCTCGTCCACCGACGCCACCACCGGGTGCCCCCCCTCCGGGCGGTAGGAGGGGTCGCGCGTCACCACGATCGGGCGGTGCCCGCCGTCGAACCAACCCAGCATCTCCTCGAAGGTGCGCCTGCCGAGCAGCAGCGCCTTGCCCGCGGTGTAGCTGCGGAAATGGCACTTGTCGCGCTCGAGGCCACGCCACGGCAGACCGCCGCCGGCGACCCCGATGAGCCGGTCCTCGTCCATGGCCGCAATCAGGGTGACCTTCACTTCGCCCCCCCTGCCATCTTGCGGAACATCGCGCCCCAGCTCGCGCCCCTGTCGAAAAACTGGCCCCCCCGGCGCTCGAACTCGCAGGCCATGTTGTCGTCGGTGATGACCCGGAGCTCGCCCGAGGCGCGCATCTCCTCCCCCATCTCCGGCAGCTCCATCCCGACCAGCCGGTCCAGTTCGGCGCGGAACTCGGGCGTGCGGAGGAAGGTCGGCCGCCCGTCGGGGTCACGGAAGCGCAGCAGCTGCCGGCGGCGCGCCTCGCCCGTGATGTCGAAGGGGCGCTCGGAGGCGGCGACGAAGTTCCCCACCATCGTCACGTGCTCGAAGACCTCCGCCGCGGTCCGGACCACGTCGTCGCTGCCGGTGGCGTTGTAGAAGACCGCCCCCCCAGGCTTGAGGTGGCGTTTGCACAGCTCGAGGAACTCGGCCGATAGCAGGTTCGTCGCGTGGCTGCGCCAGTAGAAGGTGGTGTTCATCAGGATGAAGTCGAACCGCGCCGACGCGGGCTGCAGCCCCAGCCAGCGCCGGCCGTCGTCGACGTGGACCTCGACGCGCGGGTCGTCGAGCACCGCGGCGTTCTCCGGGTAGGCGCGCATCACCTCGACGTAACCGGGGTTGATCTCGACCACCTGCATCGACCGCACCGCCTCGTGGCGCAGCAGCGCCGCGGCCCACGAGCCGCTGCTCAAGCCGATCTCCAGGACGTCGGCCGGCCCGGGGTGCAGCGCGGCGATCATGTAGCAGCGGTAGATGCCGTTCGGCGACAGCGGGTCGACCGCGTAGCGGCCGTCGTAGATGCCGCCGCCGTAAACGATGTCGGCGTCGCCCGGGCGGGTCGCGTCGTCGATGGTGATGATCCCGTGGCGGTTCTGCAGGACGGTCTTGAAGGGCTGGTCGCGCGGGTAGTCCTTCTCATACTGGAGGTTCTCCAGGAAGCCCCCGAACAGCGCGCCGCCCAGCATCGCAGCGAGGGCGGCGGCACCGGCCGAGGCGAGGGCGCCCCCGAGCCGCACCACAGCCCGGCCGCGCGCCGCGGCGAAGGCGAAAGCGGCGGCGGCGGCACCGGAGCAGGCGACCAAGGTCGCGGCGCCCTGGAGCGACAGCAGGTGGAGCAGGACGAAGCCGGTCAACAGCGAGCCCCCGGTGGCGCCGACGATGTTGCACAGATAGACCCACGATACCACCCGGCCCGCCGCGCCCGCACCGCGCGCCAATTCGCAGACGATGGGGAACACGCCGCCGCTCGCCCCCGCCGTCAGCCCGACCAGGAGGTAGGCCGGCAGGCGCAGCCCCTGCCCCGCGCACCAGGCGGCGAGCGGCAACGAGGCCAGGAACACCAGCGCCGACAACAACAGCATCGCCCCCGAGGCGGCGAAGCCGTCCCCGCCGCGCGCGCAGACCCGCCGGCCGACCATCGCCCCACAGGCGATGCCGATCAGGAAGCTGCCCAGCGTGAAGGCGAAGGCCTCCGGCTCCGACGCGGTCATGAAACTGACCGCCCGCACCCAGACGATCTCCTGCGAGAGGGACACCGCCCCCGCCACCAGCGCCAGCACCAGCGCCACCCCTCTGTTCTTGCTCAACACTAGAAACTTAACACTTAACACTTAACACTCAGCGCCCGGCGACAGTACAGGAAGACCAACCACCCGGTGAGCAGGTTGCAGGCGGCCGCGAACCACACCGAGCCCGTCAGCCCGAGGTAGGGGAACAACAGGGCGACGGTCAGGAAGCAGGCCAGCGCCGAACCCGCCGTATTGAAGGTGTAGAGCACGCCCACCGCCGACCCGAGGCTGCCCCCCTCACGGTGCAGATAGGCGACCAACACCGGCAA
>JANQMB010000078.1 GCA_028280355.1 Verrucomicrobiales bacterium | reverse complement strand
CTGCGTCGCCTCGACAGGGCGATGGCCGACCCCGAGGTCGCGGAGCGGATCACCGAGCAGATAGGGGCGGACTTTGCGGCGGGCGACGACGGGATGGAGCTGCGCATACAGGCCTTGCAGCAATGTATGGCGAGGCTCTCCCCCGAAGATCGCGAGCTGGTCGAGATCCGCTATGCCGACGAGACCAGCCTCGCCGATTTCGCGAGGAGGATCAACCGCCCCGATAGCTCCCTGCGCACGACTCTGCAGAGGTTGCGTGCCGCTTTGCGCAAATGCATTTCGTCGCGCCTTGCGACAGCCCCGTACACCGGATGAATGCGGAAAGCGTAGAGTACCAGATCCAGGATGTCCTCGACGGGAGTGCGGGAGCCGCAGACCGGGCGGCGCTGAGGGCGGTTCTGACAGAGGATCCGGAGGCGTGCCGGCTGTACCTCGACTACGTCTACATGGGTTTGGCGATGGAGTGCACGAGGGCGGAGACCGTCCAGAAGTCGTTCGACAATGTCGTCCCCATGGACCGCATCCTCGCGCGGCAGAAGCGGCGGGCGTTCCGCCTCGCCGGGATCGCCGCCGCCGCCGCGGTCGCCGCCGCGGTCGTCGCCTCCGTCCTCGTCGTCCTGCCGGACGCGCCGGTCGCCCGCTTCAAGGTTTCTCCGAAGACCGAGTTCACCCTCACGCACGCCGTCCGCGACGGCGAACGGGCGCCGGAGGGGCTCGTGGTGGAGGTGGGCTCGCGGCTGCGCGTCGAACGTGGCACGGTGGAACTCGCTTTCGCATCCGGGGTCAAAGGGGTCGTCCGCGGCCCGGCAGACTTCACCCTGCGCGAGGGGGATCTCGTCGACCTGGTCTCCGGGATCGCCTGGTTCGAGGTGCCACCAGAGGCGGTCGGTTTCCAGGTCGACACCCCCGACTTTCAGCTCACCGACCTGGGCACCGAGTTCGGGGTGGTGTCGCAATCGGGAGCGGTGGACGAGGTGCACGTCTTCACTGGGGAGGTGGAGGTGCGCCACCACCGGGGGCGGGGGGGGAGCGTCGTCGTGACCGAGGGTCAGGCCCGGGCGGCCAACGACGAAGGGGGCTGGGAGGACATCGAGTATTCCCCGGGCCTGTTTGCTACCTATCTGCCTACGGATGACCCGGCCCCGCCGTATCTCCATTGGTCGTTCGACGGATTCGTGGGCGACTCCCTGCCAGTGGACGGTACCCATCCGGCTGTCGATGGGATCTCCTCGGTGCGGGGGTTCCCGAACGAGGGGCCCGAAGTCATCGAGGGGGTTCACGGGGGGGCGCTCGATTTCGACCGGATGATGGATCACATCAAGACGGACTGGGCGGGGATCGGCGGGCGTGGCGCCCGTTCGGTCGCCTTCTGGTTCAATTGCTCGCTGCGCCCGCGGGGGGAAGGCGAACAGTACAGGGCGACCCTCATCACCTGGGGGGATGCCCCGATGGAGGGACCCAATACGAGCTGGGCCGTGCGGGCGAACAGCGGGGAGGATATGGTCAGGGAAGACCTGCGCGGGGAGTTGCGCGGCCGTACCCTCCTGCAGGTCTGGACGGGGAGCAACTGGATCAACGGGTCGACCGATCTCGCCGACGGGAAGTGGCACCACCTCGCCGTCTGCTATGACGGCAAGGTCGATAGCCAGGGGCGGCCGAGCGTCCAGCTGTATGTCGATGGTGTGTACGAGCCCTCCCACCACTATGGGATCGTGCCGCCGGGTGCCAAACCTCCACCGGTCGACACCCGGGTCGGTGGGCCGGCGAGCAACCCGCTGCTGATAGGGCGCTCAAAACACTCGCCGGCCGGCTCCTGCGACGCCGCCCTGGACGAACTCTACATCTTCGACGGCTATCTCGACCCCGGCCTCGTCTACTCGCTGGCGCACGCCCGCGAGGGCTGGCGCCCGTAACAGCCCCGACTCCGGAGAGCCCTTCCAACCCATCCAGAAGCAAGGAACCCGATGAGATACAGCGACACCCCAAGGAGCATGCGCGTCCGCAAGTGTTGCGGGGCCATCGCCGCGGCGATTGCCGTTGGCAATATCGTACCCGGCGCACGCGCCGACCTGATCCGACATTGGCCGTTCGATGGCTCCCCTGACGAACTCGTGGCGGGCGACGATGGCATCGTGGTCGGGAACCCATCCTACGCCCCCGACAACGTGGACAATCCCGATAGCGCCATCGCGGTAGACGGGAGCCTCGCCGAACATGTCAGGGTGGAGGGCGGCGGCGGCCTCAACGATCTCCAGACCGGCACTATCGCATTTTGGGTGAAGTGGTCCGGGCTCCAGAGTTCGGGGTTTGGCGGCGCTACCGGGGTGGTCTTCTCGCGGCAGGGGAACAACGTGTTCAACAACCAGCTCATCCTCCTGGATGGCCAAGACCCGGCGGCGGCGGTCGTACAGTGGGTGCCCTACGGCCCTTTCACCATCGAGACGCCGCTGGTAGGGACGACCGTCGTGGGAGACGACACCTGGCGCCATGTGGCGGTCACCTACGCGTCGGGCGGTGACCACAAGCTGTACGTCGACGGGAGCCTCGACGCGTCGGCCCCCTATACCGGGACCATCGTAGACGACCCTTCGGTCCCGCTCGCCATCGGCGCCTGGATCGACCATGGCGGAACCTACTCGACATCCATGATCGACGACGTGAAGGTGTTCGACACCATCCTCTCCGAGGCGGAGATCGGGGATCTCGTCAGCTCGGGCCCGCCGGCCGCATTCGCGATCACCGATGTCGTCTTCGTGGGAGGCGGTTCGCCCAGCGTCCGGATCACCTTCAATTCCCGTCCGGGGCGGAACTACGCGATCGACTATGCGACGGTTCTACAGGGGAGCGGCCAGCCCGGGGGGTGGGTCGAGCTCACGGACAGCGTTTCCTCCGACGGGGCATCGACCGAGTTCGTCGATACCTTCGTCGTTGGACAGGGGTTTCCTGAGCTCTTCTACCGGGTGCGCGACACCTCGGTTCAACCTAGTCCATGAGCAGTGTCCGCAAGCTGGTGGTTCCCCGCGAACCGCGACGAAACATCTCGCCGCGACCCTCCCGGCGAGATAGACGATGAAAACCTCCAGGTCAGATCGGCGCAGGGTCGTAACCTCACTCTCGGTGGTCGCCCTCTCTGTAGCCTGGTTCCAGCCCAGCCTAGGGGCAGCCCCACAACTGACCATCAGCGAGTTCCTGGCCGACAACCAGACCGGGCTGTCCGACGGGGACGGGGTTACCTCCGACTGGATCGAGATCTACAATGCGGGAGACCAGGTGGCCGACCTCGCGTCCTGGCATCTCACCGACGACGCGGCGCAGCTGGACAAGTGGGCGTTCCCCGATGGTACGACGCTTGCCGCCGGCGACCGCCTGCTGGTGTTCGCCTCAGGCAAGACCGTCGATGACTACATCGACCCCGACGGCAACCCACATACCAACTTCCGCCTCGATGCGGCCGGCGAGTACCTGGCCCTGGTCGACCCTTCCGGTGTCGTGGTCCAACACTTCTCGCCGGCGTTTCCTAGACAGCGCCCCGACACCTCGTACGGGCGGGCGGTCGCATCGGCCGATGTGATCGTGGCGCCCGGGGACCCGGCGGCGATGTTTGTCCCGACCGACGGCTCCCTGGGTCTGTCGTGGACGGGGGCGATCGGGGACGAGCCGTTCGCGGATGCGCCCGCCGACGGCTGGACGGGCGTCACCGCATCGGTCGGTTTCGGCACCCAGCCGACGTCGTCCCTGAAGGTCGACTTTGGTGTTGGCTTCCCCGAGGGGGACGGGTCTTTCGTCGGACAGGGTGTGTTGTCGCAGGCTCACCCCACTCCCATAGGTGACCTCACGGTCACGATCGTCGGCGGGGACGGCTTCTACGATCGCGGCGCGATTGCGGACGCCCCCCCGTTCGATCACGGTGACCTGTATCGCGATTTCGCGTTCAACAATTACGCGCCGACGAGCACCATCTTCCAGTTTTCGGGGCCGGCGATCCAGCCCGACGCCCCGTTCGATATCACGTTTTGGGCCTGGGACAGTGTCTCCGACGGGGTGGTGAACCGGACGACCACCTTTACCGGCGTCTCGGGTACGGCGGGTTCAGGTTCGATAGGCTGGACTCAGCAGAGGCCGGCCTCCAACACCGACTACACCGACACCACGACCTATATCTCTGATGGCTCCGGGGTCATCAGCGTCGAGGCCGCCGACAACCACCACTTGCGGATCTCTGGCGTCGAGGTCGCCTTGGCGACCTTCGGCGAACTTGCCGAGACGGACGTCGAGGCCCAGGTCGCCGGATCTGCCTCGTCGGCCTACCTGCGCATCCCGTTTGTCGTCCAGGTGCCGGTCGAGTTCGACGCCCTGTTGTTGGACATGCAGTACGACGACGGGTTCGTATGCTATCTCAACGGTACCGAGGTCGTGCGCGACAACGTGCCGGATCCGGTGGGCTTCGATTCGGTCGCGGCGGCCGACCGGCCTGCCGCAGACGCGGCGAAGGTGCGGCAGTTCGATCTGAGCGACCATCTTGACCTGTTACGCCCGGGCACCAATATCCTGGCCATCCACGCGGTCAACGATGCGGTGCACGGGTCCGATTTCCTCGTTCGGCCCCAGCTGGTCGGCGCCGATGTGGTGCCCGGACACTATTTCCCCGAACCGACGCCGGGGGGGGCAAACTCGGGCGGTTTCGTCGATTTCGTCGCCGACACCACCTTCGCCGGCGATCCCGCCGTGTTCCACGGGCGGGGCTACTACGAGAGCCCCTTCGGCGTGACTGTCGCCACGGCAACCCCGGGCGCGTCGATCGCATACACGACTGACGGCAGCGAACCATCGCCGGATCACGGCACCCAGGTCCCGGCACCCGATATGAACACGGCACCGCAGGTTACCGTGAACGTCAGCGGCACCACCGTGCTGCGGGCGATGGCCTATCGCGACGGTTACCTTCCGACCAACGTCGACACCCAGAGCTACCTCTTCGTGAGCGGGGTCGCGGCGCAGTCCGGCAGCAACGAGGTCGACCCCGAGGTGACCGGTTTGACGCTCCCCGGATACGGCCTGGCGGAGGCGCTCGCCGCGATCCCGTCGGTCAGTATCGTGACGGCGAGCGAGAACCTCTGGGGGCCGTTGGGGATCTACACCAATTCCACGGCCCACGGGCGCGCGTGGGAGCGGCCGGCCTCGGTCGAGTATATCCAGGGCGGCGGTGGCGGGGAGTTCCAGATCGACGCCGGGCTCCGCATGCATGGCGGGGTCAGCCGCAACAACAGCTTCACGCCGAAACACTCGTTCCGCATGTATTTCCGCAACGAGTACGGCGCGGGCAAGCTCGACTTCCCCCTGTTCGAGGGCAGCCCGGTCGAGCGCTTCGACGTGCTGGTGCTCAAAGCCCTCTCGACCGACACCTGGCCGGTCGTCGAGTGGCCGCCCATCCAGGAGGGGTTCAAGCGCTGGGAGCGCGAGCGCGCCAGCTACATCCGCGACCAGTGGATGCGGGACTCCCAGATCGCCCTCTCCGGCGAGTCCGCCGCGGGGAGGTTCGTACACGTGTTCCTCAACGGGCTCTACTGGGGCATGTACAACCTGATGGAGCGGCCCACCGACTCGTTCCAGGCGTCCCACTTCGGCGGGGGGGAGGAGGAATACGACGTGGTGCACGACTTCAATGCCGAGGGGAGCGTGCAGGCCGGGACGATCACCCGGTGGAACGAGATGATGGCGTTGGCCGGCGCGGGCCTGACGACCCAGGCGGCCTACCAGAGGATCCAGGGCAACGACCCCGACGGTACCCCGAACCCGGATCTCCCCAGATACCTAAACCTCGACAGCCTGATCGACTACATGATCCTGCACATCTTCTCCGGCGGCGACGATTGGCCGAACCACAACTGGTGGGCCGCCCGGCGCCGCGGGCCCGACAGCGAGGGCTTCCGGTTTTTCACCTGGGACCAGGAGATCACCAACAACTCGCTCGACCGGACACGCAACGCCTGGGACGGCGGGATCCCCTACGAGCAGGTCTCCGCCTTCAACACGCCCGCCTACCTCTATGACCGGCTGCGCCACAACCCGAGCTTCCAGATCCGCTTCGGCGACCGCGTCCATGCGCTGCTCTTCAACGGCGGGTTGCTCTCGCCCGCCGCCAACAGGGCCCGCTGGGCCCGGCGCTCGGCGGAGATCGACCAGGCGATCGTCGCCGAGTCGGCGCGGTGGGGCGATACCCGGCGCGCCGAACCCTACCGCCGGGAGGTCGAGTGGCTGGCCAACGAGGCGTGGCAGGACGCCTACTGGGACCTGAACCACCCCATCGCCGTCCAGCGTTTCCGCAACGTCGACCTCTACCCCACTGTCGAGGCTCCGACCTTCGAGATCAACGGGGTTCCCCAGTTCGGCAGCATCGTCGATGCCGGCGACCAGGTGGGCATCGTGAGTCCGCCCGGTGGGGCGGTCGTCTACTATACCACGGACGGCAGCGACCCGCGGCTGCCAGGTGGGGGGGTCTCCAGTTCTGCGGCGCAGTACACCGCACCGTTCGTCGTCGGCGGGAGCCGGCGGATCCAAGCCCGGACTTTCGCCGGCGGGTGGAGCGCCCTGTCGAGCGCGCTGTTCACCGTGGTACCCGGGCTGCGGGTTTCCGAGATCATGTACAACCCGGATGGCTCGGACAGCACCGAGTTTATCGAGCTGGTCAACATCTCGGGGTCGCCGATCCCCATCGCCGGCGTCCGCTTCGACGGCGCGGTGGAGGGGATCGAGTTCACCTTCGATGCGGCCGAGCCACCGCTCGGGCCCGGCGCACGGATCGTTGTCGTGCGGAGCCAGAGCGCGTTTGCGGGGGCTTACGACATCGCCGGCATGCGGATCGCCATCGGGGAATACGACGGTGGCGGGACGAAACTCAGCAACGGCGGCGAACAGATCACCCTCCTGGATCCCCTCGGCGGACTGATCCAGCAGTTCACCTACAACGACGTAGCGCCCTGGCCGACGGCCGCCGATGGCGATGGCCGGAGCCTCATCCAAATCGCCCCGGAGTCGGATCCCGACCCCAACGACCCCCTCAGCTGGCGCGCCAGCTCACCCCCGGGCGGCGGGCCGGGGCGCGCCGACTCCACCGTGTTCGCCGGCGACCCGAACGCCGACGCCGATGCCAACGGTGTCCCCGACCTCGTCGATCACGCGCTGGTTGATGGCAGCGTGCCGGCTCTCACCATCGCCGGTGACACCGTCGTCTTCGACTTTGTCCGGGACCTCTCTGCCAGCGGCGTAGTGGCCGACTTGCAGGTCTCCACCGACCTCTCGGTCTGGGCTGATGGCTCCACGATATTCTCGGAGGTGGCACCCGGATATCCGCCGGCTGGCGGCCAGCGCGCGCGGTTCGAAGCTCCGCGTTCCGCGCTGCCCACGGGGCGCTTCTTCGTCAGGCTCCGGGTGGCGTTGGATGAACAGTAGGGCGACAGGATCGGCGGTGGGGTGGGATCAGGTGCCGACACCCTGCCGACGCCGCTCTGGGGCGGCCGTGGGCTCCCCCCCCACGCTACCCCCAATCCGATCTCCAGAATTTATCCGTAACGTCTTTCCGGTAGTGGACATTTCCTTTCCGATGGTTGAGATGTCACCTCCGCCTTTGACCCCGCCTCTCGGGTCGCGGTCCGGCGATCGGAAGATCGCGCCGGTCGTGAAAGCTCGCCCGATGCCGATCCGCAGCTTGGCGTCGAAGTGGGAATCGAGAGTATGATATCCGCCAAAGCTGCGCCCGCGGCGCTCCTCTTTGCGTTCACCATCCCGTATCAGGTGTCGGGGGACGAAGCGCGGGCGGCCGTGCGCAACAGCTACCTGCCGTCGAACGTCGAAAGGGACCCGGCCGATCCGCGGGAGGTTCTCGCCTGGCTCCGATATCTGTCGCCGGAGCGGTTCGGCGCATGGGGCGAGGGGCACGTGGGGTCGGCCACCTCGTTGGACCTGTCTTCGTTGAACATCAACGATGAAGACCTGGAATACCTCCAGGGGTTCGCCGCGCTGCGCGAGCTCGACCTCTCGGGGAGCTCGGTCTCCGACCGCGGCCTGGCCCACCTGGGGGCGATCGGCTCCCTGCGGGAACTGGATCTCGGATCGACCGCGGTCGGCGACGTTTCCGCGCTCTCCGGCATCCCGCTGACCCGCCTCGTCCTGCGCCAGACCCATGTCGATGACAGGAGCGTCAAAGAGGTCTTCGCCATCGGCTCCCTGGAACACCTGGATCTGTATGGGACCGCCGTCGCCGACGGCGGCATGCTCGCCAACCCCCGCGTGCGGGGGGATGTCTCCATCGGCGAGCTAGCGGCGCTGCGCTCCATCAACCTGAGGCAGACGAAGGTAAGCAGCGCCGTGTTCCAGGCGTTGGCCAAGATGCCCAACCTCCAAGAGGTCACCCTGGGCGAGGTGAGCCTCCGCACCCCCGAGCAGTTCGACTTCTATCACCGTTTCAAAACGCAGGAAGGGTTGAGCCTCCATTGCTACAACAAAGTCTACGTCGGGTTCGAGGCCGTCGGGGAGGAGAGGTTGATGCGCCTCAAGGACATCGGGGATCTGGCGTTCGTCGCGATGGATGGCCAGAGGTTGCCCGCCGGGTTCACGAAGTTCCTGCTGCCGATGAAGGCGTCCCTGACCCACCTCAGCCTGAACCGTTGCGCGGTCGGGGACGAGAGCGTCGGGGGCCTGAAACAGCTCAAGGGGCTCGTCTATCTCGACATCTTTATGCACAAGCTCTCCGAGGGCAAAGTGGAGGAACTGAGGGGTGCCCTGCCCAACCTGAAGACTTTCAAATAGCGGAACGACCGACGCGATAGACCATGTTCGACAGACGAAACTTCCTAAAGGCCGCCGGCGGCACGCTCTTCTTGCCGTCCCTGGAGAGCTTCGGCCAGGGCGCCGGGCTCCCCGGCGGCAAGACCGCCGAGCGTTTCCTGTGCATCGTCTACGACTACGGCTTCTACCCCGAGGCCTTCTTCCCGGCGGAGGTCGGCGAGGCCTACGAGGCGTCCCCGGTGCTGAAGCCGCTGGACCGGATGCGGGACCAGTATACGGTGCTGGGGGGCTTCTCGCACAAGAGCCCGCTGGGGGGGCACCCGAACCAGTACAAGATCCTCTCCGGCGACTCCCAGGACAGCCGCGAATCGAGGACCTCCGTCGACCAGGTGGTGGCGGAGCAGCTCGGGAAAGAGACCCGGCTGAGGAACCTGGTGGTGCAGGTGAACCCGGCGACATCGACGTCCTGCTCGTGGATCGGGGGCGTCCCCGCCTACAACGAGAACGACCCGTCGGCCCTGTTCCAGACCCTGTTCGGCAAGATCGACAAAGGGAAGGCCCGGGGGCAGATCGGGGACCAGAAGACCATATTGGACATCTCGCTTGCCCAGGCGAGATCCCTGCAGAAGAAGGTCAGCCGCGGCGACCGGCAGAAGCTGGAGGAGTATTTCTCGTCGGTCCGGGAGACGGAGAAGGACATCGAGAAAAAGCTGAAGTGGCTCGAGAAACCCGAGCTGAAGGTGGACTACTCGATGGAGGGGAGGGACGACCTGGTCATGCGGAACTACGACTTCGAGAACGCCCGCCTCTATATCAAGACGGTCTTCGACCTGGTGTACCTCGCATTCAAATACGACATGACCCGGACGATCACCGTCCATATCCCCACCATCACCTCCGGGCACCACGGCGCCTCGCACCACAGCAAGAGGCCCTACATGATCAAGAACCTGATCAACCTGGACAGGCTCCTCACCACCGAGCTGGCGGACCTGTTGCAGAAGTTTTGCGAGACGAAGACCGCCAGGGGGACGATGAACGACGAGACGGTCACCTTCCTGACCGGCGCCCTCGGGGACGCCAACTCACACCAGGGGCACAACCTGCAGGGGATCCTGGCGGGCGGCGGGTTCGACCACGGCAGCTACAGGCGCATCGAGGACGAGGACATCTGCAACGTCTTCCTCACCATCATGCAGAGGCTGGGGCTCGAGGAGGACAAGTTCGTCACAGGGAGCAGGGCGCTCAGCATATGACCGGGCGCTTTCTGATCATCGTATCCCTGGCGCTCGTCGTGCAGGATGCGCGCGCCGCCGCCACCCCCCAGCCGGCCGGGGGGGCGGGGCTGGACGAGGTCGGGGAGTTCTTCGCGAGGTATTGCTACCGCTGCCACGGCGAGGAACGCCAGAGGGGCGATCTGCGGCTCGACACCTTCGACGCGGCCGGGTGGGCGGAGCGGGACCTGTTGAGGGAGATCCGCGCCGTGCTGCTGGAGGGCGAGATGCCGCCCGACGACGGGGAGCGGCAGCCGACGGACGACGAGCGGGCGCGGGTCGAGGCCCAGCTGAGAGCCCGCCTGCTCGCCCTCGAGGGGGAGACCGCCGCCGGCGTCTACAGGCGCCTCAACCGCAGCGAGTACCAGAACACGATCAACGACACCTTCGGCACCTCCTTCGACCTGGCCAAGAGGTTGCCCCTCGACAACCCCGGCGAGGGTTTCAGCAACACGGGCGAGAAGATGTTCCTCTCCCCGCTCTCGATGAAGCAGTATGCCGAGGTGGCGTTCGACATCGCCGAAGCGGTGATCCCGGCCCACCGGCCAGAGGTGGAGACGGTCCGGCTCGAGGCCAGCGCCAAGAACTTCAACAAGCGCTGGGACGTGAAACAGAAGAAGGGGGGTCTCGTGTTGGGGGAGCCCGGCTACGGGCTGATGTATTCGAAGAGGCCGCTGGGGTTGCCGGAGGGCGTTTACGATTTCGAGATCAAGGCCACCCACTACGCCAACCGGGGTCGCCATGGACACGACCTGCAGGAGACCGCGCCGGCCGGGGACGACGAACTGAAGAGGCTGGTGATCTACGAGGACCAGGACATCTTCAGCCACCGGAAGGACTTCGTGTTGCTCCGCACCAACCGGCCGCAGAAGATCTTCCTCCGCCCTGAGAACCGGGTGGCGCTCTCCGAGAACACCGTGCCGGGCAGGGGGCGCGTCGAGCGGCCGGAGGGGGGAGGCGAGAGACACACGACGGTGATCGACGCCATCGAGCTGACCGGTCCCTACGGCGTCGTCTGGCCGACGGAGGGGGTGCGGCGCCTGTTCGCGGACTTCGACGGGCAGGGCAACATCGGCGACCTCGACCGGGCCATCGCCACCCTGGCCACGAAGCTTTTCAGGCGCGAACTGCCCCCCGCAGAGCTGGCAGCCTACCGGGAGCTGGCGGAGCGGGAGATCGAGAGGGGCGAGAACGGCAACGGGGCGGTGCAGCTCGTCCTCAAGGCCATGCTCTGCTCCCCGCACTTCCTCTACAAGCACGAGGGCTCGGGCGGCGAGCTGGACGGATACTCGATCGCCTCCAGGCTGTCCTATTTCCTGTGGAGCAGCTGCCCGGACGAGGAGCTGATGGACCTGGCCCGGGCCGGGAAGCTGAAGGATCCGTCGGTCCGCAGACAGCAGTTCCACCGCATGCTCGGGGGCGCGAAGAGCCACCGTTTCACGGACACCTTCGTGAGCGAGTGGCTGGAGCTCGAGAAGATCAAGGAGGTCGAGCCGCACGAGGCCTTTTTCAGAAAACAGGATTTCCACCGGGTGAAGGGCTACCTGCACCGGGAGCCGATCGAGTTTTTCAAGGTGATGTTGGAGGAGAACCTGAGCGTGACCAATTTCGTCGACTCCGATTTCGCGGTGATCAACGACGTGCTCAACGGCATCTACCACCTGGGCGGGAAGTTCCCCCCCGGGCACGGTTTCGCCAAGGTGGAGCTCGGCAAGGGAGGGCCCCGCCCGCATCCCAACGCCCTCCGGCGCGGCGGGCTGTTGACCCAGGCGGGGATGTTGCTGATGACGTCGGACGGCACCGTGACCTCGCCGATCTACCGCGGGGTCTGGGTGTTGAAGAAGCTGTTCGGCAGCGAGTTCGTCCCGCCCAACAACGTCAGCACCCTCCCCGCCGACGTCAGGGGGGCGACCTCGATCAGGGAGCTGGTGAAGAAGCACCGGGCGGACCCGAGCTGCGCTCGCTGCCACGACAAGATCGACCCGGTGGGAATCGCCCTCGAGAACTACGACATGATCGGGCGCTGGCGCGAGCAGTACAGCCGGCCGGTGCTGGTCAAAAAGGAGGGGGACAGGGAACACTTCAAGCTCGAGAAGACCCTCGGGGTCGAGGTCGACGCGGTGTACGTCGACGGCCGCCAGATCGACGGCATCGGCGGCCTCAAGGAGATGCTGTTGGCGGACGAGGACAGGCTCGCCCGCGCCTTCTTGGAGAAGCTCTTCGTCTATGGCATGGGGAGGGAGCTGACGACCCGGGACGAGGGGGAGATCGAGAAGATCCGGCAGCGGGCTTCCTCGACAGGATACGGGCTGAGGGACATGATCGAATGCCTGGTGACCTCGGAGGGGTTCATCCGACGATGAGGGGCACCGCGATGAGCGCCGTCTGGATCCTGGCCGCCGCCCTCCTCCCGGGCACAGTCCGGGGAGAGGGCGACGGGGGCGCCGGGAGTTTCCTGCAACGTCTCAAGCAGCTGGACCCGGAGCGATATGGGACTCTGCAGGAGAAGGACCTCCCCGGCCTCACCTCGTTGGACCTGAGCCACACGGGGGTGACGGCTGAGGACCTCGGGGGTCTGAAATACCTGCCCGCGCTCGCCGAGCTGAACCTCAATTCGACCCACGCCGACGACGCGGCCATCCGGCGGCTCGAGGGCTCAGGGGTCCAGTTGAAGAAGCTCGATATCGGCTTCTCCAAAGTCACCCCCGGGTCCGGCGCGGCCATCGCGAAGCAGACGGGGCTGGAGTCGCTGAACCTCAGCTACCTCGACTGGGACGATGCGGCGATGTCCTGCCTGAAAGGGTTGACGGAGCTGCGGGAGCTCGACCTCTCCTACATGCCTTTCAAAGACCCCGGGATGGCGGCCCTCGGCGGGCTGACCGAACTGAGGCGGCTCGACCTGGAGTTCGTGGGGATCACCAGCAAAGGGTTGGAGCACCTGGAGGGGCTTGCCAAGCTCGAGTACCTCGACCTCACGATGACCGGGATCCAGGGTGCCGAGAGCATCAAGCCGCTGGAGGGCCTGACGTCGTTGCGTGAGCTGAGCCTGCGCATCACCAGCAACGGCGGGGCGTCGCTCAAGTATCTCACCAAGATGACGTCGCTCGAGAAGCTGAACATCCGCATGACCAACATCGGCGACGAGAGCGGGGCCTCGCTGCTCCAGCTGAAATCGCTGCGCGAACTCGACGCCTCCGACACCACGTTCACCGACAAGAGCGTGGGCGTGTTCAAGCAGCTGACCTGGCTGAAGAAGCTGAACGTCGTCCAGTCGGGCCTGACCAAGGAGGGGGCGCTGGCGCTCAAGGGCGCCATGCCGAACTGCGAAGTGGCGATCAACCCCTGGTGGGACAAGTAGCCGGGTTGGCTGCGCCCCGCATCTCCCGCGGGTGGCTACTCCGCCGCCAGCGATACGCGGATCACCTCGGAGTCGTTGCGCAGGAAGCAGGAGCGCATGGCGTAGGCGGGGTGCGACCAGACGATCGGCCGCTGGCGCATGTCGAAGCCGTCGGGCTCGATGACCTTGGCGCGGCTGATCTCCCCGTAGCCGGCGGGCGACAGCCGTGCGATCGCCAGCTCGCCGGTCTCGCTGAACAGAAAATGGCGATCCTCGTGTGGGGTGACGAAGACGGTGCCCCAGCGCGTCGGCCGCTCTAGCCCGACCGGCTCGAGCGACTCCCAGACCCGCCTGCCAGTCGCCAGCTCGAGACAGCGGAACTCGCCGTAGCTGCAAGCGCCGTATAGGTGGCCACCGGAGACCACCGCGGTGTTGATGATGCCATGCAGGTGCTCGGTGCGTTTCTCGCTCGCCTTCGCCGTCCGCCAGAGGACCTCCGGGCCGGCCCCCGGCTTCAACCTCAGCGCCATCGAGCCGTTGTAGAACGAGGAGAGGAACAGGATGTCGCCGACCAGCTGCGGGGTCGGGACGCTGAGCCCCGAGCGCAGGGGCCAGGGCACGGTCCACACCAGTTCCCCGGTCTCCGGGTCGAGGGCGTTGACCGACTCGGGGTGCCAGATGATCAGCAGGTCGCCGCCGCCGTGTCTGACGACGACCGGCGGGCAGTAGCCGGGCTCCTTGGCGCTCAGCGCGCGCCACTTCTCCGCGCCGCTCATCTTGTCGAAGGCCATCGCGACCGACCCCTCCCCGCCGACCAGGCAGATCAGCAGGTCGCCATGGACCATCGGTGTCGCCGAGAAACCCCAGGTCGGCGTCTTGGCACCCGGCGCCTCCTTGAAGTCTTTCGACCAGAGCTCCGACCCGTCGGCGACCTTGCGGCAGACGAGGTCCCCCTCCGCCCCGAGGGTGTACACGCGGTCGCCGTCGACGGTCGGCGTGGCGCGCGGACCGGCGGCGTAGCTGACGGTGTAATCGCAGTCGTAGGCCTTCTCCCAAAGGATCTCGCCGGTCGCGGCGTCGATGCAGAGCAGGCGCTCGTCGCCGGGGATCCTCCCGCGAGCGAAGGGGTTGCCGGCGCCGGCTTCGGGGTCGGCGACCTGGCGGTCCATCACGAATACCTTGCCGCCGGCGACCGCCGGCCCGGCGTAGCCGCGGTGGACCGGCGTGCGCCAGAGCACCTCCGGCCCGCCCTCGGGCAGCTTCTCCACGATGCCGCTCTCCCGCCAGACGCCGTCGCGTTGCGGACCGAACCAGCCCGGCCAGTCGTCGGCGTGACAGTGGCCGCCGACCAGCAGGGCGGCGAATGCGGTGGCCGGGGCGGTCGCTCTCATGCCGACAGATACTGGCCGCCCCGGAGGGCGGTAGGCGAGGAGTTTTTCTGGCTGGGGTCATATCCTTACCCAGGCCAGGATCCCACGGCCGGCCGCCCCTACTGGGGGATTCTCAACGCCGGTGCCGCCCCCGCCAGCGCGTCGAGCTCCTCAGCCCTGAGCCGGACCGACAGGATGTAGGGTGCCTCCCCGGCCACCCAGTGGCCATAGGTGGTGGTCAAGATCGCGCCGTCGGGCAGAAGCTCGACGCCGGGGTAGGCGCAGTCCGAGGCCTTCTTGTTGTCGGCGATACGGATCACGTACTGGCCCGGGCGGTTGTCGACGATGTCCTGGTAGGTCCCGACCCACGCCGCCCAGTCGCCCTCGGTCGGCATCGCAAAATCGGCCGCTCCACCTATCGGACCCGCGGGTGTCCTGCCGCGGAAGGAGATAAACAGCCGCCCGTCCGGGAGGTACCTGGCGGTGTGCCGGTCGCCGGTGAGGGTGATCGGCAGCTCGCGCGGGGCGGTCCAGGTCTCGCCTTCGTCGTCCGAGAAGATGACGTGCGAGTTCTTGCGCCGCGCGTTCTCGCGCAAGAGGACCGCGATCTGTCGCCCGTCGGGCGAGCGCACGGCCCCGGGTTCGCAGAGGTGGATCTCGGACGCTGCGAAAAGGGTCTCCGGCGGCCCCCAGGTCAACCCGCCGTCCGTGGACAGGGAGCTGTATAGGGTCATGACCTGCGGCTTCGCGCGCTTGGAACCCTCGGATATAAAGCGCCCGTCGTCGTGGAACAGGGCGCGGTAGTGGCCGGGTTTGCCCCGCACTTCGATCAGCGTGGCCATGGCGACGATCCCGCCGAAGTCGCCGATCGGCTCGAGTTCGCCCCAGGTCGCCCCGTCGTCCTCGCTCACTGCCATGCGGATCGGGTACAGGCCTGAGAACATGATGATCCGTTTCTTGCCGCTGGCGTCGGCGATCCGGAACAGGGTCGGCACCTCCTTGGAGCCCGCCCAGCTCGCCGGGGTGGGAAGACGCCCGCTCCAGGTTCTGCCGCCATCGGTGCTGCGCTTGTAGACGATGGCGCCCCGGCCGTGCCCTTTGGGGTACACGCAGAGCACAGTCTTGCCGTCGTCGAGCAGGCAAGTCGTCGGGTGGCCGAGGTACTGACCCTTCTCGCGATCGACCTCGATCTGCCTATCGGATTGGTCGGCCAGGTCGATGAAGCAGATGTCTTGAGCGGTGGCGGCAGCGACCGATACCAGGAGGATGGACAGGGAGCGCATCGAGAGAAATCGCGGATGGGAGAGGGCACCACAAGGGTTTCGACCGTTTTCTCTAGATGGGACATATTGTCGCGTCCATCTGTCCGGTATCGTTCTCGAATCGCGTCATATTGGCGCATCCATGTAATGGTGTCCAATATTCTGATTCGTCATAAATCATTGATTATGAATACATAAACATTAAAAAGACACTACTTGGCACAGAATAGGCTGTAATAATGATCCGAAAGCGGCACGCGTTGTGCCAAATAACGAAGAAACCCGATAGACCGAAACCGACGAAGGAGGAACTGACATGACAAACCTAATCAAATGGGACCCGCTGCGTGAATTCCGCGATGTGACCAACCGGCTCTCCAACCTGGTGAGCTGTGGGGGCCGTCCGGTGTCTGGCGACAGCGACCGCGAAGACCTGACCCGCGCCGACTGGATGCCGGTGGTGGACATCACCGAGGACGAGTCGGGGTACCACATCGAAGTCGAGGTGCCTGGCGTGGAGAAGGGCGACCTGAAGGTGACCGTCGAGAACGGCGTCCTGTCGATCCGCGGCGAGCGCAAGTTCGAGCGCGAGGAGAAGGACAAGAAGGTCCACCGCGTCGAGCGTTCGTACGGCAGCTTCCTGCGCACCTTCCGGGTGCCGGAAGACGCCGACGGCGAGGGCGTGAAGGCCGAGTTCAAGAACGGGCTGCTGACCGTCGTGCTGCCGAAGGCCGAGGAGGCGAAGCCTCGGCAGATCGAGGTGGCGGTGTCCTAACAACGTCCCCAATACCGACCCCGCCGCGGCCGACGCCAGGCCGCGGTGGCGGCGGGAGGGCGCCCCGCGCCCGGCTGCGAGATGTCGGGGCGGGGCGCTTTTTCGGTGGCGGTAGGTGGTGGGTCTGCCATCAGTAGCCGAGACCATGGACTTCCAGGACTACTACGAGCTGCTCGGGGTCGCGAAGGACGCCAGCGGGGACGAGATCAAGAGGGCCTTCCGCAAGTTGGCGCGGAAGTACCACCCCGACGTGGCAGAGGACAAGGTGGCGGCGGAGGAGAAGTTCAAAAAGATCAACGAGGCCTACGAGGTGCTCGGCGACCCGGAGAAGCGCCGGCGGTACGACCAGCTCGGGGCCAACTGGGACGGGCGCGCCGGCGGGTTCACCCCCCCGCCGGGCTGGGAGTTCGGCGGCGGTGGAGGGGGCGCCGGGTTCGATTTCGGGGGGACCGGGTTCAGCGATTTCTTCGAGGCCTTCTTCGGCGGCGGAGGGGCTGGAGGGTCGCCGTTCGGTGGCATGGGCGGCATGGGTGGTGTCAGGGGAGGGGCGCGGGCGCGGCGCGGGGCCGACATCGAGGGGCGGATCATGGTGACGCTAGGCGAAGTCAACGAGGGCTCGGTGCGCGAGATCACCCTGTCCCGGCCCGACGGGGGCGGCCGCGAGACGTTGAAGGTGCGGGTGCCGCAGGGGGTCGAGGACGGCCAGCGGCTGAGGGTCTCCGGGAAGGGCGACCCCGGTGCCGCCGGCGGCCCGGCCGGCGACCTCTACCTGGTCATCACCCTGGCCCGCCACCCGGACTTCGAGGTCGAGGGGGCAGACCTGGTCCACGAGCTCGAGCTCGAGCCGCACCAGCTGGTGCTGGGGACGCAGGCCTCGGTGCCGGTGCTCGGCGGCCGGGTCAAGGTGAGGGTCCCCGAGTGCTCCCAGCCCGGCGACCGGCTGCGGTTGACCGGCAAGGGCCTGGCGCGCTCCGGCGGCGGACAGGGCGACCTCTATGTCGAGCTCCTGGCGAAGTTCCCCGAGTCCCTCTCCGGCGGCGAGCGCCAACTCTGGGAGGCGTTCTAGACCCCGGGGGAGGAGAGGTCGCGACCCCTGCCCCCGACGCGGGCGGGCCACCGGCTGCCGATTACCAGGTGCCGAGCTGGCGAGGGCGCTGTAGGCTGCGGGCAAGGTGGCTACCCCGGTTCTCGGTCTACTGCCCACCGTCTGGCAGACGGTGTTCCTCTGCCTGACGGTGGTGGTGGCGCTCTGTGCCGCCACCAGCGCCATCCTCTACAAGCGCGACTCGCGCGCCGCGGCGATGTGGGTGGCGATCATCACCCTCGTGCCCCTGTTGGGCGGCCTGCTCTATTTCCTGCTCGGGCGCAACCGCATCGAGCGCCGCGCGGTGGTCCTGCGGCGCGGCCAGCGGCTGTTCGACGGGGATTTCTCCGACCATGAGGTCGGGCTCGAGGAGCTCGAGCGGCGGGTGCTCGGGAACGGCTCCGCACAGTTCGCCGCGCAGGCCAGGCTGGTCGGGCGCATCGCCTCGCAGCCGCTGGTCGGGGGGAACGCGATCGACGTCCTGTGTGACGGCACCGAGGCCTACCCGGCGATGTTGGAGGCCATCGCCGGGGCGGAGCGGTCGATCTCGCTGGCCACCTACATCTTCGACAGCGACCCGTCGGGCGGGGCTTTCGTCGAGGCGCTCGGCGCGGCGGTCGGGCGCGGCGTCGAGGTGAGGGTGTTGATCGACGACGCCGGGGCGCGCTACTCGTGGAGGTCCGTGGTGGGGGACCTCGAGTCGCGCGGGGTGACGGTGGCGCGCTTCCTGCCCACCTTCTCGCTCGACCGGCTGTTCGTGATGAACCTTCGCAACCACCGCAAGATCCTGGTGATCGACGGCGAGGTCGGCTTCACCGGCGGCATGAACATCCGCCACGGCAACCTGTTGGAGGAGTCCCCCGCACACCCGATCCGAGACATCCATTTCCGGGTCTGCGGGCCGGTCGTGGGGCAGCTGCAGGAGACCTTCGCAGAGGACTGGTGCTTCACCACCGGCGAGTCGCTCGATGGGAAGGACTGGTTCCCACGGCTCGGCGCCGTGGGGGAGCTCGTGCTGCGCGGCATCCACGACGGCCCGGACCTCGACCACGACAAGCTAAACCTCGCGATCCTCGGCGCCCTCGGCGCGGCCCGCGAGTCGGTGCACATCATGACCCCCTATTTCCTGCCCGACCCGCCGCTGGTGTCGGCGCTCAACCTCGCCGCCCTGCGCGGCGTCGAGGTACAGATCGTGATCCCCGAGCGGAACAACATCCGCACCGTCGGCTGGGCCTGCGACAAGATCCTGCCCCAGATGCTGGAGCGCGGGTGCCGGGTCTGGAAGTCGCCGCCCCCCTTTGACCACAGCAAGATCTTCGTGGTCGACGGCCGGTATTCCCTGATCGGTTCGACCAACCTCGACCCGCGCAGCCTGCGGCTGAACTTCGAGTTCAACCTCGAGGGCTACAACCGGGAGTTCGCCTCCGAGCTGGAGGCGATCTTCTCCCGGCGCCGCGATGCGGCGGCGGAGGTGACCCTCGGTGCCCTGCGCGACCGGCCGCTGCCAGTCCACCTGCGCGACGGGCTGGCGCGCCTGTTGATGCCGTTCCTCTGACGGGTTCGGACCACCGCCGGGCAGCGCCCCGCTGGCGCCCGGCCGGGAATTTACCCCCCCTATACAAATCTCCGCCCCGCCTGGACACCCGGTTGACAAACGGGTGGCTCAGTAGGGGTGCCATGAAAAGAAAACACCTCCCCATATCGTTCCGCACCGTCGCAACCACCGCCGCCCTTGCCGCCGGCGGGCCCGCCACCGCCCACGAGTGGCACCGCCACGATGGCGAGACGGGGACCCCCGCGCCCGCCCCGGTCTTCGAGATCCCCGCCGGGGCGGGCACCGCCCCGGCCGATTCCGCCGCGGTCGCCGAGCGGGCCGAGGCCTTCTCGGCGTTCCACCCCGACGTCCGCTTCCGCTGGGACGACGACTGGTTCTACGTCGAGTCGGACGGGATGCCGGACCACGGCATGATGACCGGCATCGCCAGCTGGCAGCAGCAGGTCGGCGTCCCGCAGTATTACTACGGGGACAACGCCTGGCAGATCCCGCTCAGGCCCCAGCTCTCCGACAGCCCGATCTCGGCGGCCGACAACCTGTTCCGCGGCGCCATCGCGCTCGCCGTCAACGGGGTGCCCATCTTCAACGCGCTGAACAACCGCGGGGACGACGCCCTCCTGGCCGGCGAACTCGACCAGTGGGGTGGCCACGCGGGGCGCGCCGATGACTATCACTACCACATCGCGCCCCTCCACCTGCAGGAGGTGGTGGGGGTCGACCAGCCCATCGCCTACGCCCTCGACGGCTATCCGATATACGGCCTCACCGAGCCGGACGGTTCGGAGGCCGTCGGCCTGGACGAGTACAACGGCCACTTCGACAGCGACGGCGACTACCACTACCATTCGACGCTCACCTACCCCTACATCAACGGCGGGCTGCGGGGCGTGGTGGCGTTGGAGGGCGGCCAGGTCGAGCCGCAGCCGGGGACGAGGGAATTCCGCCCGGCGCTGGCGCCGCTCAACGGTGCGACGATCACCGGCTTCGAGTCCCCCGCCGACGACAGCTACTCCATCACCTACACACTGGACGGCGGGACACACAGGATGAGCTGGTCGGTCGACCGCGCCGCCGGGACGGTCACCTACGAGTTCGTCGCCCCCGACGGGGGCAGCACCTCGCAGACCTACACCGGCTGGCAGCCGTCCCCGGAGCTGGCCAGCCCGGACCTCTCGGCGACGGAGGGGGGGTCGGGCGACCTGGGTTTTACGGCGGTCGGCGAACCGGGGATCGGTTACCCGTTCTCCTATTCGGCCGACCTGCAGACCTGGCACCGGTTCGGCTTCCTGCGGCTCGGCGCGACCGGTTCGGCGACCTTCGACCTGACGCCGGTCGGCGACCGCGGGTTTCTGAAGATGGGCGGCGCCGGCACTTCGACGACGGGCGGTGGCGGCACGACGGCGGCCGCCTCGATCACGCAGGGCCTGGCGGACACGGTGGTCGCCAACCTGTTCCCCGCCGGCCAGCGCGTGAGCGCGGTAGGGGCGATCGCGGCGACCGACGGGACGGCATGGACGGTGCCCGCCGAGACGGGGTTCGCGACCGCCACCAGGGCGCCCGACCTCTACAACCCGATCAACGGCGTGACGCCGGCGAACATCGGCGCGGTGGACCTCGACTCCCTGCCGGTCGTCCAAATCGACGCGGACGGCGAGGTGGTCACCGGATACCTCTTCGCCGACAACTACTTCGAGCTCTACGTGAACGGCGTCCTGGTGGGGGTCGACCCCATCCCCTTCACGCCGTTCAACTCGTGCGTCGTGAGGTTCAGGGCGAAGGCGCCGATCACCTACGCGGTCAAACTGGTCGACTGGGAGGAGAACCTCGGGGTGGGCACGGAGGACAACAGGGGCAACCCGCACCACCCGGGGGACGGCGGCTTCGTCGCGAGTTTCAGCGACGGGACGGTGACCGGCAGCCACTGGAAGGCCCAGGTCTACTATATCGCGCCGGTCGATGACCCCTCGAACGTCGTGGTCCTGGCGGACGGCACGCGCGACTCGAGCGCCGCCCCCACCGCCACGGGGGCCGCCACGAGCTTCGGGGTGCACTGGGAGGTCCCGGCGGACTGGTCGACCGCCGGCTTCGACGACTCCGGGTGGCCGGACGCGACGACCTATACCAACGCCACCGTCGGCGTGGACAACAAACCGTCCTACACCAACTTCGAAGACCAGTTCGCCGGCGCCAGCTTCATCTGGTCGTCCAACCTCGTCCTGGACAACGAGGTGATCGTCCGCTTCACGTCCGAATGAACCGGCCCCGCCCCAGCGGAGGGACGACACGATGACCACCCCCGAAACAGTGGACAGCGACCGGGAGGTCCTGAGAGGATCGCCTGGCACCGTGGCCCATCCAGGACAGAGACCGGCCGACCCGGAGGCGGGGAGGATCTTGTTGATCGACGACGACGTCGAGTTCGGCGAGCTGCTCGGCGAGTACCTGCAGTCGGTCGGATACCAGACCGAGGCCGTGCACCGCGGTGACGCCGGCGTCGAGCGCGCGCTCGACGGCGGGTGGCTGGCGGTGGTTCTCGACGTGATGATGCCGGGGATGGACGGGTTCGAGGTGCTCAAGGCGATCCGCGCATCGAGCGACGTGCCGGTGCTGATGCTGACCGGGCGTGGCGACGAGACGGACGTCGTCGTGGGGCTCGAGGTGGGCGCGGACGACTACCTGCCGAAGACCTCGTCGATGCGCCAGCTGCTGGCGCGCCTGCGCGCGGTGATGCGGAGGTCGGGGGGGGCGGTCCGCGACGGGGGGGGCTTCGAGGCCGATCTCGTCGTCGGCGAGCTGCGGGTCTGCCCGTCGACGCGCCGGTGTCTGCTCGGCGACGAGATGTTGGACCTGACGCCGGTGGAGTTCGAGGTGCTGGCGGCGCTGGCCAGGGCGCGGGGGAGGGTGCGCTCGCGCGACGCGCTGCTCGCCGAGATCCGCGACCGGGAATACGAGGTCTTCGACCGCTCGGTCGACATGCATATCTCCGCGTTGCGCCGCAAGCTTGGCGACGACGCGAAGAACCCCCGGTTCATCCGCACCTACCGCTCTGCGGGATACATGCTCATCGACCCCGAACGCGAGTGACCGGGGACACGCGGACCATGCTGCCGAGACTCCCGAGACTCCCCACCAAGATCCTCGTCTGGTTCTTCCTCAACGTGGCCGGCCTCGTCGTCGCCGGCGCGCTGTTCCTGCAATCCCAATCTGGGGGGGGCTTCGGCTCGATCCCCGAGGCGGTGACCAACGCGCGGTTGCAGAAGTTCGCCGAGCAGCTCGTCGCCGAACTTTCGGCGGAGGGGGCTGGCCGGCACGCCGCCGTTCTGGCGGGCGCAGCGGAAGAGGCCGGGGTGCGCCTGGCGCTCTACTCGGAAGCTGGCGACAAGGTCGCCGGCGACCTCGGGGAGGTTCCGGCGGCCATCGCCGGGCAGTTTCGGCTGAGGCCGCCGGGCGGCGGGCGCCCGCCGCGGCCCGAGGGCGGGCGCCCGTCTCCCGGCGACCAGTCTGCGGGCGGTCCCTACAAGGTGATCATCGTCGAGGGCGGCGCCCCGGGCGGGCGTTGGGCCGGGCTCAAGATCCCCGTGACGCGTGCCGGTGGCGGCGCCCGCCCGATGTTTCTGATCGTGCGCTCCGACCCCCACGGCGGCGGCCTGTTTTTCGAGCGCCGCCCCTGGATCGTCGCCATCGCCTTGGCCATCGCGGTATCGGTCCTGTTCTGGCTGCCGCTGGTCCTCAATCTGGCGCGGCGGCTGCGGGCGCTGGCCTCCGCGACCGACCGGATCGCCGAGGGCGAACTCGCCACCCGCGTCCCGCGAGAGCGGTCCGGTGGGGACGAGATCGCCAAGCTCGGCGATTCCGTGAACCGCATGGCCGCCCGCCTCGAAGGACACGTCGATGGCCAGAAGCGTTTCCTCGGCGACGTCGCGCACGAGCTCTCGTCGCCGATCGCCCGCATGCAGGCCGCGCTCGCCCTGCTCGAGAACAAGGTCGACGGGGATGGCGAGCGGCACCTGGGGCGGCTCGACGTCCAGCTGCAGCACATGGGGCAGCTGGTCAACGAGCTGCTGCTGTTCTCGAAGGCGAGCCTGCAGAGCTCGCCGCGCCTCGAGCCCGCGGCGCTCGGTGAGATCGTCGCGAGGGCCGCCGGGCGCGAGGTGCCGCGCGGCCACCCGATCACCCTGGAGGTCGACCCCGGCCTGCGGGTCCTCGCGGTCCCCGACCTGCTCGAACGCGCGGTCGCCAACGTCCTGCGCAATAGCGTCCGCTATGCGGATGCGGGCTGCCCGATCCACGTGGCGGCGCGGGCCGTGGCGGGGGGGAGGGTCAGCCTGAGGATCGGCGACTCGGGCGGCGGGGTTCCGGAGGAGGCCCTGCCGCACCTCTTCGAGGCATTCTACCGCCCCGCGCCAGCCCGTGAGGCGGAGAGCGGCGGCGCCGGCCTCGGCCTCGCCATCGTCAAGTCCTGCATCGAGTCCTGCGGCGGCAGCGTCGCCGCCCGCAACCTGTCGCCGCGCGGGTTCGAGGTGCAGATCGACCTCGACGCCGCCCCCTGACGCGGCGATACCCCAGCGCGCCAGGTGGGGGTGTCCCGCGGGCGACCTCCCCCCCTTGCGCGAGCGGCGGTCCCTCACTACTTTGGCGACCCCGCCGCCGATGGCCGACCCCGCGACACCAGCTGTGCAGATCGAGCACCTCACCAAGGTGTTCCCCGTGCCGTTCCGCAAGGAGAAGGTGGTGGCGGTCGACGACCTGTCGCTGCGGGTGCGGCCGGGGGAGGTCTACGGGCTGATCGGGCCGAACGGCTCGGGCAAGAGCACCACCATGAAAGTGCTGCTCGGCCTGATCTCGGCGACCGCCGGCAAGGCTTCGATCTTCGGCCGCGACAGCGGCGACACCGCCAGCCGCGGCTCGGTCGGGTTCCTGCCGGAGAACCCGTATTTCTACAAGTACCTCACCGGCGGCGAGACCCTGGCCTTCTACGGGAAACTGTGCGGGCTGCGGCGGCGGGAGATCAGGGAGCGCACCGCCGAGCTGCTGGCGCTGGTCGACCTGGAGGGGGCGCGCGACCGCCGGCTCGGCGGCTACTCGAAGGGTATGCTGCAGCGCATCGGCCTGGCGCAGGCGCTGGTCGGCGAGCCGAAGCTGGTGGTGCTCGACGAGCCGACCGCGGGGGTTGACCCGGCCGGTTCGCGGAAGATCCGCGACCTGGTGCTGGAGCTCAAACGGCGCGGCATCACCGTCATCCTCAGCTCCCACCTGCTGACACAGGTGCAGGAGGTCTGCGACCAGGTCGGCATCATCTTCAACGGCAGACTCGTGCGCGAGGGCGAGCTCGACGAGCTGATCTCGATCGAGGACCAGACCGAGCTGGTCCTGAAGAACGCCTCGCCGGGGCTGCTCGACCGGATCGGCGAGCTCGTCGCGGGGGAGGAGGGCGCCGAGCTGTTGCACTCCGGCCACCCGCGCACGACCCTCGAGCGGCTGTTCCTGAAAGAGACCTCCGGGGAGTCGGAGGACGGCAGCCCGGGCCGGTAGCGATGTTTGACGAGATGGCGACAGGACCTCAAGAGACCAGAGACGAGACCGGGGGGGCGTGCCGGTGACCGCCGGGGGTACACAGGCCGCCGCCGAGCGGGGGCACAAGCTGTTCTCCCCCGGGCGCGTCTGGGCGATCGCCCGCAACACCTTCACCCAGCTGGTGCGCATGAAGGTGTTCTACTTCATGCTGATCTTCAGCGCGCTGATCATCGCGGTGAACTTCTTCTTCCTCGGCTGGACGCTCGAGCAGGAGCTCAAGTCGATGAAGGACGCGGCCTTCGGCGCCATGCGCATCTTTTCGGCGGTCTTCGCCATCGTCGGCACGGCGCTGCTGATCCCGAAGGACATCGAGGACCGCACCCTCTACACCATCCTCACCAAACCGGTGCCCCGCTTCGAGTACCTGCTCGGCAAGCTCCTCGGCGTGCTGCTCCTCATCGCGGTCAGCCTGGCGATGATGGCGGCGCTGTTCTTCGTCGTGCTCTACGCCCGCCAACACCAGATTTTCGCGGACGAGCTGGCGGTCTTGCCGGGCGAGCCGAGCGGGCCGGAGAGGGAGGCGCTGCGCGAGGCCATCTTCTCCCAGGGCGTCCAGCCGAGGCTCTTCCTGGCCGTGGTCGCCCTGTTCCTGCAGGCCGCGGTGGCGGCGGCGGTGGCGCTGGTGGTGTCGACCTTCGCCAGCTCGACCCTGTTCACCATCATCGTCAGCCTGATGGTCTTCCTCATCGGGCACGCGCAGTCCCTGGCCCGCGAGGTCTGGTTCCCCGAGGGGGTCGTGCATTCCCCGGTGGCGCGTGTGCTCGCCGGCCTGGTGGCGATCGCGTTCCCCGACTTCAACCTCTTCAACGTGTTCGACGGCATCGCCGTCGGGCAAGAGGTGCCGGACGGCCTCATGTTGCGGCTGGGGGTGCTGACCGCCTTCTACCTGACGATCTATATGATCGTCAGCTGGTTCGTTTTCGCGAAGAAGGAGCTGTGACGATCTGGAACAGGCTGGCCCGGATGCCGTGGCGCCGCGTGTTCGCGGGCGTCGGCCTGATCGGCCTCTTCGGCATCGTGCGTATGCCGGTCGAGCAGGGCATGGAGGAGGAGCTGCGCGCCGCGGGTTTCCGCGAATGGTCGCCGGACATCAGCAGCCGCGACCAGCTCGGGCAGGCGGGTTTCGCGGGGGCGCTGGGCGGTTTCCGGTCGCTGGTGGCGCTCTACTTCGACGTCAAGGCGCACTCGGCGCGGCAGAACAAGGACTGGGTGGAGGTCGAGAAGTTCCGCAACGTGACCACCACGCTGCAGCCGCGTTTCTGGAAGCACTGGGACATGGCGGCGTGGGACATGGCGTGGAACGCCTACGCGTTCTACCGCCGCGAGGCGGAACGCCATAGGGACGACCTCGAGGGCTGGAAGATCGAGAAGGTGACGATGCCGCTCTACCTCGAGAAGGGGGTCGACTTCGCCCGGCGCGGCGCGAAGTGGTTGCCCGACAGCTACCGCCTGCTCCGGGTGGTGGCGGAGATCTACTCACAGAAATACGAGGACAAGTGCGCCGCCGCCGACTGGTATCTGATGGCCTCGCAGGCGCCCGATGCCCCCGCCTACGTCTACCGCGCCTACGCCCACCACCTCGCCCTCTGCGAGGGCTCCGAGGAGAAGGCCTACGAGGTGACGTCGGCGCTCTACCACGGCGGCGGCAAGCGTACGCCGACCCTGCGCTACGACATGGAGGCGCTGGAGGATCATTTCGCGGGCGCGGCGGCCCGGGGGAAGACCCTGGCCGAGCTGGAGGCTGCCGCCGCCGCCCCAGGCGCGGGCTATCGCGACCTCGCGGCGCTAGCGATGCACCTGCTGGAGGTCGCCGGGGACCTGTCGGCGGCGACCGCGGCATACGGGCGGCTCGCCCGCGACCCCGAGGCGCCGGCGTTCTACCGTCGCAAGTGGGCGTTCCTGTTGGCCCGCGACCCGGAGCGGGCACCGGCCGCCTACAGGGCGCTGAAGGGGCTGTATGTCGCCGACCCGGACGCCTTCCGCCAGGGCGATCTCCGCCAGTTGGCCGAGCTGGAGGAGGAGCTTTCGATCCTGCCGGGGGAACGGTTTTCGGCGCCGCGTTAGGCCGCCCCCTTTTGCGGAATTCGCTTTGTCTCGGCGCGAACCCGGACTAGGAATACTGCTTTCAGCCACCGTGTGGGGCGGTGGAGCAATAGATGAAGTTCGCGATATTCGGTGATATCCACGCCAACTTAGAAGCATTGGATGCGGTGCTGCAGGACGCGGCGGAGCACGACTGTACCCACTACGTCTGCATCGGCGACATCGTCGGCTACAACGCCAACCCCCACGAGTGCCTGGAGGTGGTGCGGGAGCTGGGCTGCCCGGTGGTGAAGGGCAACCACGACGAGGAGGCCTCGCTGGACACCGACCTGGTCGGGCTCAACCCGCTCGCGGAGCAGTCGATGCGCTGGACGAGGGACAACCTGACCGAGGAGGACAAGGAGTACCTGCGGGACCTGAAGATGGTGCGCCAGGTGCGCGACTACACGGTCGTCCACGCCACCCTCGATACGCCGTCGGGCTGGAGCTACGTGACCAACAAGTTCGACGCCATGGCCAGCTTCAGCTACCAGTACACGCCGCTGTGCTTCTTCGGGCACACCCACACCCCGGTGACCTATATCAAGGGGACGGCGGTCGAGGTCGACCGCGCGCAGGTGGTCGATGTCGAGATCGGCAAGAAATATTTCGTCAACGTCGGCAGCGTTGGCCAGCCGCGCGACGGCGACCCGCGGCCGTCGTACTGCATCTACGACATGGGCGGGCAGCGCATCGTCAACCGGCGCATCGAATACGACCGCGCGAAGGCACAGGGGAAGATCCGCGACGCCGGGCTGCCCGAGATGCTGGCCGAGAGGCTCGACCTCGGGAAGTAGGGCGGCATGGCGGCGGCTCTCTCCAGCGAGCTAGCGGGGGCGAGGAGCGCGCTGGTCATCAAGCCGAGCTCGCTCGGCGACATCGTGCACACCCTGCCGGCGGTCGCCCTGCTCAAGTCGGCGAACCCCGACATGGCGGTGCGCTGGGTGGCGAACAGCGAGTGGGCCCCGCTGCTGCACGGCAACCCGGACCTCGCCGGGGTGATCCCCTTCCCGCGCCGCGAGATGCGCGGCCCGCTTGGGCCGGCGAGGTTCCTGCGCTGGTCGCGGGCGCTGCGCGAGCCGTCGCCGCCCGACCTGGTGTTCGATTTTCAGGGTCTCTTGCGCAGCGGCCTGATGGCGAGGCGGAGCCGCGCCCGGCTGGTGGTCGGGCTGGCCGACTCGCGCGAGGGGGCGCGTTTTTTCCACGGGCTGCGGGTCCCGGTCGACCCCGGGTGGCATGCGGTCGAACGCTACCTGGCGCTGCCGCGGGCGCTGGGGGTGGAAGTGCCTGGAGGCGACTCGGCGCTATCGTTCAAGTTGCCGCAGGAGCCCCCCGGCCGGGAGCCGCCCCCGGGGTTCGTGTTGCTCCACCCGTTCTCACGCGGCGCCGGGAAATCGCTCGGCGCCGATGCGGTGCGGCGTTTCTGTGAGCTGCTGGCGGACCGGCCGGTGGTGTTGGTCGGGCGTGGCGGGCCGGAGCTCGGCGGGCTGCCCGCGAACGCCCACAACTGGATCGGCGCCACCGGGCTGGCCGAGCTCGCCTGGCTGATGGCGCGTGCCGCGTTCACGGTGAGCGTCGATAGCGGCCCGGCCCACATGGCGGCGGCGCTGGGCGACCGCCTGCTGGCGATCCACAGCTGGTCCGACCCGCGTCGCGTCGGTCCCTACCGCAAGCGCGCCTGGGTCTGGAAGGGCGGGCGGGTCGCGAGGGTGGGCGAGCTCGACCCGGGGGTGGCCGCCGCCGCGGGGGAGCTGCCCGACTTCGCGGGGATCGAGGCGATCGCGGCGCGTGTGTTGGCGGAGATCGGTTGAACGTCGAACGTCCAACTTCCAACGCCGAACTTCGAAGTTGGACGTTCGAAGTTCGGCGTTGGACGTTCCTCACCTCTCCAGCCCCAGCGCCTCCCCGGCCAGCGTGCCGAGCTCCTTGCGCAGGGGTTTGATCGAGCGTCTCTCGTACGGGTGGTTCCGGTTGCTGAGCAGGATGACGAAGCTTTTCGAAGTCGGGTGGATCCAGATCGAGCCCCCGGTCCAGCCGGTGTGCCCGAACGATTCCCCTTTCGGGAAGCCGTCGCCGCGGGGGCTGGAGAACGGGGAG
>JANQMB010000302.1 GCA_028280355.1 Verrucomicrobiales bacterium | reverse complement strand
CCGGCGTGCGGGACGCTACCGTATCGGCGCAGGTCGGCATACCAGGAGTAGTCATCCTTCGATACACCGTGCGCATCCATGTTTTCTAACAGGAGATCGAGCCGCTCCTCGCGCTGGCTCCCCCCGACGATCTCGCCGATACCGGGGACGAGGAGGTCCATGGCGGCGACGGTCTCGCCGTCGTCGTTGGTGCGCATGTAGAACGGCTTGATGGCCTTCGGGTAGTCGAAGACCGTGACCGGCCCCTTGAAGTGCTCCTCGGTGAGGAAGCGCTCGTGCTCGGTCTGCAGGTTGGCGCCCCACCCGACCGGGTACTCGAACTCCCTGCCCGAGCCCTCCAAGATCTTCACCGCGTCGGTGTAGCTCACCCGCTCGAACGGTTTGTCGGCGACCGCGCCGAGCCGGTCGAGCAGGCCCTTGTCGACGAACTTGCCGAACAGCTCGAGGTCCCCGGCGCAGTTCTCGAGCGTGTCCGTCACCAGGCCCCTGACCATCTCCTCGGCGAGGGCCATGTCCCCCTCGAGGTCGCAGAAGGCCATCTCGGGTTCGATCATCCAGAACTCGGAGGCGTGGCGGGTCGTGTGCGAGTTCTCGGCGCGGAAGGTCGGCCCGAAGGTGTAGATGTTAGAGAGGGCGCAGGCGAAGGCCTCGCCCTCGAGCTGGCCGCTGACCGTCAGGTAGGTCGGTTTGCCGAAGAAGTCCGCCGCCCCGTCGGTGTCCTTCGCCATCGCCTCCCCCTCGAGCGTCGTGACCCGGAACATCTCGCCCGCCCCCTCGCAGTCGCTGGCGGTGATCACCGGCGTGTGGACGTAGACGAAGCCGCGCTGCTGGAAGAACTGGTGGACCGCATAGGCGAGCCGGCTGCGGGTCCGGAACACGCAGCCGAAGAGGTTCGACCGCGGGCGCAGGTGGGCGATCTCGCGCATGAACTCCGGGCTGTGGCGCTTCTTCTGTAGCGGGTAGGTCTCGTCCGCGCCACCCACCAGCCTCATCGAGGTGGCGGCGATCTCCCAGGCTTGGCCCTTCCCCGCCGAGGCGACGAGCTTCCCGCCCACCTCCACCGACGAGCCCGTCGTGGCCTCGGAGAGCTGGTCGGAACCTGGGATCCCGTGGTCGACCACCGCCTGGATGTCGGCCAGGCAGGAGCCGTCGTTGATGGCGAGGAAGGAGAAGCCCTTCGAGTCGCGGCGGGTGCGCACCCAACCGCGGACGGTGGTGTCGTCGTTCGGGGCGTTGCTGGCGAGGAGGTCTCTGACGGTGTGATGGGGCATTTTCCGGGGCAACCAAAGCACGGAACGGCCGGTCGCGACGGAAGAAAATTCTCCACCGCGCGACGGCGTTTCCCGGTATATTGGGGCATGAGGCACCCATTCGGCATCGCGTTGATGGGCGGCTGTCTGTCCCTGGTCGGCGGCGCCGCGGCGATCGACATCGACGGCGCGCGCGACGTCGAATACGGGGCGCCCCTGGCGGTGCAGGCGGCCCAGACCGGGTTCGGCGACCCCGGGAGCGAGCTCGACGCGGGGTACGGGCTGGTGTCGGGCGGGAAGCTCTACCTGCTCCTCACCGGCAACCTCGAGGCGAACTTCAACAAGCTGGAGATCTTTATCGACTCGGTCGGCGGCGGGCAGAACACCATCGACATGGCGGCGAACCCGAACAACGACAACTGGGCGGTCCAGTTCGACGGCTTCACCTTCGACGCCGGTTTCGCGGCCGACTACATGTTGATCGTGCGGCACGGTTTCGGGGGGACACAGTTCGACATCGACTTCGCCGAGCTGGGCGCCGGCGGCGCCGGGGGGACGGTCGGCACCTTCGACCCCACCGCGCCCCCCTCCACCGGCCCCTTCGAGACGTCGAACGCGATCCGCGTGGGTTTCGACAACACGAACACCGGTGGCGTCGGGGCGGCGCAGGGGAGCGCGGCGGACCAGGCGGCGGCGGCCGCCGTGGCGACCGGCCTCGAGCTGGAGATCCCGCTGGCGCTGCTGGGGCAGCCGGCAGCCGGGGTCAAGGTGTGTGCGATGATCAACGGGAGCGAGCACAGTTTCCTGTCCAACCAGTTCCTCGGCCCGCTGCCGGCGGACGCGACCAACTTGGGGACCGACGGCGCCGGCAACTTTGTCGCCGACACCTCGCTAGGGGGCATCGACCTGGGGGACTTCGCCGGCGACCAGTTCTTCACCGTCCTCCCCGAGCAGCTCGGGCCGGCCATCATCGCCGTGGAGGTCGACCGGCCGGGCGGTCGGGTGAGCCTGACCTGGACGTCCCGGCCGGGGGCGGTCTACAGGGTCCAGTCTTCGCTCGATCTCATCAGCTGGGACGAGGTGACCGACGAGGCTTTCTCGCAGGGGCTGACGACCACGTACGACGACCTCGGGGCGGACACCGCCCAACCGCGCCTCTTCTACCGGGTGATCGAGGCCTGAGGCGTCGCGGTCCGGCGGCCTCACCGACCGCTAGTTGATCCAGGGGCGCGCCTGCTTGATGGCGAGGTTCCCGGAGGAGGTGACCTTGAACTCGATCTCCATCGCGAAACCGGCCCCGCCGGAGTAGAGGGTTCTGAAGTGGTTGTGGAGGGTCTGCATGTGGCCGCTGAGCGTGATCGCCTGGCCGCGCTCGAGGACCGTCTGGCCGGGCGGGATCAGGTTGGAGCGGCGGATGTATTGGATCTCCAGCGCGCTGTCGAAGGTGAGGTTGGTGATGGTGAACTCCTCCGGCACCGAGCCGGGCAGGGGGTTGGTGATGAGGTTCTCGCCGACCTGGACGTTGATGTAGTGGCCGTCCCAACCCGGACCGGGGATGTAGGGGTTGGTGGTGACCCCGACGCCGTTGGCCAGCTCGCCGGAGAAGTTCGGGTGGACGAGGATGCCCATCGCCGCGCCCATGTGGTCGATGCGCCAGAACTCGCGTTCCTCGTAGGCGCGGTACGTCCACAGGCCGGCCCACACCTGCTTGGCCGTCTTTTCGAAGTGCCCCTCGTCGGGATGGTGGGTGTAGGAGTCGTAGAGCCCCGCACCGTTGAAACCCTCGAGGTCCTCGCTGTTGGTGCTGGAGCGGAAGCGGACCGGGCCGGCGGGCGGGAACGAGGCCTGCATGTCCCCGAGCGCCGTCGACATCCAGGTCGGCAGCGTGCCGTCGTCCCTGATCCGCTTGCGGAAGTTCTCCAGGGCCGCCTCGCGGACCGCCGGGAGGGTCTGGAAGAGGACGCTGTCCATCATGGTCTGGGCCTCGGCGTAGAAACCGTTGTGGACCATGAACTGGTGATAGAAGTGGAAGGGGACGGCGAAGCCGTCGGGGGTGACGTCGGGCAAGATCTTGCGCAGCTCGGCGAGGTTCGCCGCCTTCGAGCCGAAGGCGGCCGCGTCGCCGAAGCCGAGGTCGGCCAGCGCCTTGATCTCCATCTCGCCCAGGTCGCGGACGGGGATCTGCGTGGTGGGGGGGCGGATGGCATCGAAGTGCGCGTCGACCTCCGCCCCGCTGGCGGGCCGGATCTCGAACCCGTCGGGGCCGACCTTGAAGTAGACGTTCTGGCCGACCAGCGGGGCGAGCTCCGGGTGGGTCGTCGCCCCGCTCACGAAGGCGTTGGGCGTCCCGTTCTGGCGGGCCTTGAGGTTGATGTGGGAGAGCGGGGTCTGCTGGGCCTCGCTGATGATGCCGGCGACGTGGGTCAGGTCGTTGGGGATCGTCCGCAGGATGACGACGTCGCGGGCGGTGAGGGGCTCGGCGCCGGTGGGGATCTTGAGGCGGCCGTATGTCTCGCCGGGGTTGAGGGCGGAGTAGGTGATGTTGGCGAACAGTTCCTCGGCGAAGATCGCGCGGATGTTGGTGGCCGCGAACTCGGCGGACTCCGCCTCGTAGAGCGCGCGCTGGGTCTCCCCTGCGGGGCGGTAGGCGATGTCCCCGTCGAGGAACGGCATGCCGGCCGCGATCATCGCATAGGCCATCTCGACGAAGCGGAAGGCGACCGGGTCGGTCGGCCAGAACTCGAGGGTATAGATCCCCTGACGCCCGGCGGGGTCGATGTAGTTGTCGTGAGCGACGATGCTGCCGGCGAGGTTCTTGCGGCCGCTGTTGGTGAAATAGGTGTCCCGCGTGAAGGCGGAGTTGCTCGGGTAGCGGCCGATGCCGATGGCGAAAGCGGAGTGGTAGGCGTGGGTCTGGCTATCGACAAAGTAGAGTTCGGGCGAGTCCGTATCGACGCCGAAGATGACGAACTTCACCTCGCGGACGTCTAGGGCTCCGGGGAAGTTGTCGCGGTGCGAGAGCCCCTCGAAGGCGGTGCGGTCGGCGACCAGGGCGGCGCCGTCCTCCGGGGCGATGGGGGGGGCGGGGTTGAGCGGGTTGTGGGTTCCGGGCGAGCCGAGCTCGGTCAGGTCGTCCACGCCGTCGCCGTCGGTGTCGGCCGGGAAGCTGGCGTCGTGGACGAGCAGGCGCAGGAACCCCCTCCGGGCGAGCGGCGCGTTGTCGGCGGCGGTGACGGCGGCGCCGTTTCCGCGCACCACGGCGACCGGGGACCAGGGGCCGTCGAGGGAACCGCTGCGTTGGAGGACCGCGTAGCGGGTGGCGGGGAGCTCGAAACGGACCTCCAGCACCCCGCCGGCGGTCTGGCCGATCGCCGAAATGGGGGGGGCGAGTTCGACCGCGTAGGTGGCCAGCGGGAGTAGGGCGAACGGGGCGGGCGAGAACCTACCTACCAGTGCCAGAGGGGACATCGGATGCGCCCCAACCTAGCCCGGGATCGGCCCCGCGGCTAGCGGTTTGGGTCACGCACCTGCAGCCTCATGAGATGGAACTGCTCCGCGGTCGTCCCGAGCGAGATCCTGTAGGTGTTGCCGCTGACGAGGGAGGCGGGGACCTGGGCGCCGCCGGCGAGGGAGCCGTTGGTCAGGATGATGCCGGCGAACGAGATCGGCCCGCCGCCGTTGTGTGAGGGCCCGACATAGCTCGGGTCGATCACGAAGGTGGTGATGATGTTGATCTGGTTCTGGAACGTGATCGCTGGGGCGTTGGCGGAGTTGGGGTCGGCCCCGCCGGGGCGGCTGTTGAGGGTGGGGTTCAGACCGCAGAGGATCTCGATCGAGTTCGAGTAGCCGTCGCCGTCCTTGTCGGCGGCGTGCGCACGGTCGGCGCCGGTGAGGCTCGGCCAGTTCTCGAGCCATAGGGCGTATGAGCCGACGGCGTTGATCGAGAGCGCGATGGTCCCCTCGGCGCCGGCTTTGCCGGCCACCGCGATATAGTAGCTCTGGCCGGTCGAGGCGCTGAAGGTCACGAGGCTCTGCAGGCCGCCGGCGTTGTCGTTGGACGCGAGCTGGGTAAGCGTCGCGAGGCTGGCCCCCTCGTAGACCGCCAGGACGGTGTCGAAGGTGCTGTTCGCCGTGGACACCTGGACCTTGGAGTCGGCGTTGGCGGTCCACCTGAACCACACGCTCGCCTCCGGGCCGATGCCGCTGGCGTGGTTCTGCTCGGAGACCTCGACGGTGGCGCCGAGGTTGGTGCCGGCGGCCGAGGTGTACGACGACTGGGCGATCGCCTGGGCGTTGGCGAAGTCGTCGTTCGACGGCCGGGTCGGGCCGGGCAGCAAGTTGAGAAACACGGCCCCCTGGGAGCCCTCTTTACCATCGACGGCGATCCGGTAGGTGGTGGACGGGAGGGCGTTGAAGCGGACGCGGCTCTGGCCCGACCCCGCGTCGTCGTTGCTGGCGACCTTGCTCAGGTTCGCGTAGGAGTCGCCGGTGTAGACGGCGAGGACGGTATCGAAGTTCGAGCCGAAGGTGTTGATCTCGACCGACGGGCTGACGTCGGCGGGGGAGATCCAGTAGTACCAGATCGAGGAGGTGGGGGCGTGGCCGAGCACGTGGTCGGTCTCGTCGAACTCCTTGGTCGCCCCGCCGCTCGGGCCGTTGGTGCTGGTCGTGTTCAAGCTGGGCAGCTGCTGGGCGCTGGCGAGGTTGTCGTTGGGCGGCGCGGACGGCCCCCACTCGAGCTTGAAATGGACATCCCCCTCCTCCGCGTCGAAGCCGTCGACCGCGAAGTAGTAGGTCACGCCGAGCTGGGCGAAGAAGAGGACGGTGCTCTGCGAGCCGTCGCTGTTGTCATCGTTGGCGGCGATGAGCGTCAGGGAGCCGACCGCGTTGCCGCGGTAGGCGGCGAGGACGGTGTCGAAACTGCTTCCCGTCGTATGGGCGGCGACCGAGCCGGAGGTGGTCGCCGTCCACGCATACCAGACGGAAGAGGAGAACGCGCTCTCCGAGACGTGCTCGGGCTCGCCGTGTTCGACGGTGGCGTTGAAGTTGGATTTGGTGGTCGACGTCGGGGTGCGGTCGTTCTCTTGCGGGAGCGGCCCGGTCAGCACGGCGGCGTTCGCCCAGTCGTCGTTCGAGGGGCGGGTGAGGGCGTGTTGGAGGATGTTGAGCTGGACGTTTCCGGTGGCGCCCGAGAAACCATCGACGGCGATCCTGTAGGTAGTCCCCGACTTGGCGACGAAGCGGACCCGGCTCTGCTTGGTGTTGCCGTTCGAGATATCCTCGTTGTCATCGCTGCCGATGATCCGCGTCAGCGAGTCGACACTGCTCCCGGTGTACACGGCGAGGACGGTGTCGAACTGGATGCCCGGGGTCGGGACGATCGGCGCGCTGCCGAAGGTGTTGATCTCGACCACGATGTCCCCCGGCGCCGTCCATTGGTACCAGAGGGAGTGGGAGGTGATGCTGTCGAAGTCGTGGGCGGGCTCGTCCACCTCGGCGGTCGCCGCCGCGTTCGATAGCAGCGTGGGCGATACCGGATAGCTGATTGGCAACGCCCCGCTGAGGACGGTCGCGTTGGCGAAGTTGTCGCTGCCACCGAGCGCGAGCCCAACGCCAGCAAGAAACACCAACCCGCCGGTCAGCGCCCCTCCCACGTTGGACCTTCGCGCCCGATCTACTCGAAAGGGCTGGGTTCTCATTGCCTACTGACTCGATGACGGCTCGGAACAAGCCCATCATGAGTCACGGAAATTATACTTTTTATAAAAAAATTTGCAAATTTCCGTTGTAGGCGCCGTCGATTTTATGTTTAGCGGGTCAATTTCTCGAATCCAGGGGAGAAATACGGATTGTCTTCTGGCCGTTCTTTGGGGAGGAAAATGGCGGCTTCGCAGTCGGCACGCCCTTTGATCATGGGAAGTCCGCCCTGACCGAGGACGCACAGTGCGGTGGCCAGGGCGTCACTTTCGGCGGCGGTGGCGGCGATCACCGTGGCTGCGCGGCGGGTTTTCATCCCCAGGCCGGTGGCGGGGTCGATCACATGGGAAAAGCGCACGCCGCCGATGGTGATCGCCTGCTCGAAGTCGCCGGACGTCGAAACCGCGGCGTTGGCGATCTCGACGGCCGCCGCGGGCGCGCCGGCGGCTCCGTAGGGTCGGATTTCGACACGCCAGCCCCGCTTGCCCGGGGGGGCGTCTCCGACGGCGACATCGCCACCCGCGGCGACGCTCGCGCACGGGAAGCCGCGCTCGCGGAGGGAGGCGAGCATCTGGTCGGCGGCGTATCCTTTGGCGATGCCGCCGAAGTCGAGGCGGGTTCCACCGGCGAGGCGGGTCGCCGTGCTGGCCTCTTCGTCGACGGCTATCTTTGAGATCCCCGAGGCTTCGAGGGCGGCGGTGAGGGTGGCCGGTTCCGGGAGCGCCCCGGTTCTGCGGGCCGACCGCCACAGCCAGCTGAGGGCTCCGCGCGCCGGGTCGAAGGCGCCGCCGGTGTCGTCGGCCATCTGCGCCGACAGCCGTAGCACTTCTGCGAAGGTCGTCCCCATGGCCTGGGGTTCCCCCGGGGTGGAGCGGTTGAAGCGGCTGACCTCGCTGTCGGCGCGATAGTCGGACAGCGCGGCGTCGATCTCGTGCGCTATTTTGAAGGCCGCCCCCACCGCCTCGGCGACCTCGTTCGCTGGCGCGCCGGACACGACGACGACCCGGAAGAGCGTGCCCATGCAGGGCTGCTGGTAGCGGTGGCGGGCGGGGCCGGCGTCGGCGGACGAGGGTGGGGACAGGCAGAGCGCCGCGAAGGTGAGCTTACTCCAGGGTGTCATGGTCGATGCCCGCGTTCCATATGGCGTGCATCTCCTCGACCGGCGGCACCTCGAGGGGGCGGACGATGCGGAAACCGAGCCACTGCGCGTCGGTGTGGTACCAGATGCTTTTTGGCAGCTGCGGGTCCTGCACCTTCCATTTCCCGGAGGAGCCCACCCGTGCGGCGCTGCGCAGGCCTTCCGGGAAGTCGTTCCACGAGCCGCCGCGTACGGCGCGCGGGTAGAGCTGGCGGCCGCGGGCCCATGGGTTGTCGGTGCCGGCGCCCGTGTAGCCGTCTTCCGACAGCGAATCGAGCGTCCACTCGGCCACGTTGCCATGCATGTCGTGGATGCCCCAGGGGTTCGGGGCCTTCTTGCCGACCTTCTGGTAGGCGAAGTTGGCGTTGTCGAAGAACCAGCCGTATTTGTGCAGTTCGGCCGGGTCGTCGCCGAACGAGTAGGCGGTGTCGGTTCCGGCGCGGCAGGCATACTCCCATTCCGCCTCGGTGGGGAGCCGGTAGAAATGTCCGGTCTGGGCGCTGAGCCACTTGCAGTAGGTGAGGGCGGTGTGCTGGGTCATGCTGATCGCCGGGTAGCCCTCCTTGCCCATGCCGAAGGTCATCTCGACATAGGGTTTGGTGGGCCGCGAGACGATGTCGACATCGCTGTCCCCCGGGTCCGGGAACTTCTTCGATCCGTCCTTGTTGCGCCGCCCCCCGTCGACCATGAACGACTCGTACTCGTCCCAGGTCACCTCGTGTTTGCCGATCCAGAACGGCGCGACCTCGACTTTGCGCGGCGGCCCCTCGTTGGCCCCCCGGCCCTTCTCCGATTCTGGTGAGCCCATGGTGAACTCGCCGGCCGGGACGGGGACCATCTCGAAGGCGGCCCCGGTGGCGGGTACGGTCGCCTTGTAGGGCGCCATCGCGGTGGCCTCCGCGGTCCCGGTGGTTGCTGTGATCTTGGCGTGCAGGCGCTTGGAGAGTTCCAACGCCGCGTCCTCGCCCGCGGCCGCTGGCCAGCCGCCGCCGGACTCGACCCAGGCCTTGACCTTGGCGCGTTCCTCTTCGCTGAGCCTGTCGAGGATCGGCCGGATATCGCGCTCGAAGTCGACCTCTACCTCCGGCTCCATCGAGAGGACGATTTCCTCCGGCCACGGTGCGCCTGCGGCGACCCAGCTGCGCAGGATCCCGATCTTCTCGGCGGACAGCGGTGGCCCCTCCTTCGCGGGGGGCATGATGTCCCCGTCGTCGGCCGCGAGTTCGAGCCGCGCGATGAAGTCGCTTTCGTCAGGTCTCCCGGGGACGATGAAGTCGCCCTCCAGGGCCGAGCTGCGGGTCTCGAGTTTCTGCTCGGTCTTCTTGTATCCCTCGCGGTGGCACTTGAAACAGTGCTCGGCCAGGATCGGCTGGACGTCGGCGGCGAAGTCCACCGCGCCGGGGGCGGCCGATGCCGGGGCGAGCGCGGCGAGGATGCAGAGGTGGCGCATGGGATCGGGCTGGCGCCTTGTCTGTCGCTAGCTGAACTTGGTCTGGCCCGGCATCGGCAGGCCGCCGGCGTCGAACTCGTCGTCCCAGCCCAGGTTGTCCGGGGCGAGGTCCTGCTTGGAGCCCATCGCCTGCTCCCAGGTGATCCGCTGGCCGGTGTAGGCCGCCATGCGGCCCATGATGCCGAGCATGGTGCTGTGGGCCATCCACTCGCCATCGTTCTTGCCGTCGCCGTTGCGGATCGATTCGAAGAGCTCGTCATGCTCCGTCTGGTACATGTCGTTGTTCAGCTCCCCGCCGGCGCGCCAGTTCTCCTCGCCGCGGATCACGCACTGGCCGCGGGCGATGATGGCCGCCCCCGCCGTGCCGTTGATGTAGTCGTGGTTCTCCCCGTAGCACCCGCGCTGCTGGCGGGAGCCGAGGTGGCAGCGGACGTTGTTGGGGTATTCGTAGACGACGTGGAAGTGGTCGTAGATGTTGCCGCCCTCGGCGGGGACCTGCCTGCCGCCGGTGGCGACCGCGGCGATCGGGTCGATGTCCCCGGTGGCCCAGCCGATCTTGTCGACGCTGTGGATCGCCTGTTCGACGAGGCTGTCGCCGGAGAGCCAGGAGAAGTTGTACCAGTTCTGGATCTGCCAGGCGACGTCGGCCACGCCCTCCGGGCGCCGGTTCGCCGGGGGCATGGGCTTGACCGGGCCGGTGTAGTAGGTGGCGAACATGTTGGTGACGTCGCCGATGGCGCCGTTGTGCACCTTGTCGAACAGGGCGCGGCGGGCGTTGTGGTAGCGCCAGCAGAACCCGGAGACCAGCGACAGTTTCTTCTCGGCGGCGATCTTGGCGGACTCGATCACCGAGCGCACGCCCGGGGCGTCGACGGCCACCGGCTTCTCGCAGAAGACGTGCCTGCCCGCCTCGACCGCCTCGCGCAACATCGCCGGGCGGAAGCCGGGGGGGGTGGCGAGGATGACGACGTCGCAGCTTTCGATCACCTTCTTGTAGGCGTCGAGGCCGATGTGGCGCTGGGGCATCCCGACCCGCTCCCGGTGGCGCCTTTGCAGGTTGCCGATGGCGGCGTCGGCCTGTCCCGGGGAGACGTCGGCCACGGCGCCGAGGGTCACGTCCTTGTCGGCGCTCAGCGCCTGGTTGGCGGCCCCGCGGCCGCGGCTGCCACAGCCGATGAGGCCGAGCTTCAAAGGCGGCTTGTTGCTGGCGGCGCCGGCGATATGGGGGAACCCGGCCGCGGCGGCGCCTGCGGCGATGCCGGAATCGCGGACGAAGCGGCGGCGGGTGAGGGGCTGGGGCTCCGGGGAGGGTTGGGTGTCGGACATCGTGGTGTTTCTGTCGGTGGTTGACCTTGGCGCGAATAAACGGTCGCCTGGGATCCAATCTCACCGCAGGTAGGTCTCGACGCCCCCCCAAAATCGGTTCTTTTCAGCCCGAGTTTCGGTCGGTTAGCGTTGTCAGGCGCCCGGCCTAATAGGATCGGGGGTCAGGCCGTTAAATAATGGCGACGAGAGACAAATCAAACGCGATGTCCGCCGCCCCACCGGTTCAGGATGCTGCCACCGCGCTGCTGCAGCGAGCACTCGCCGAGTTCGAGGTGCCGCTGACCCGCTACGCGTTCAGCATCCTATCGGATCTGGAGCGGGCGAGGGACGCCGTGCAGGACACTTTTATCAAGCTTCACTCACAACAGCCGGTCGCCGTGGAGGCGAAGTTGAAGTCGTGGCTGTTCACGGTGTGCCGCAACCGCTGCCTGGATATTTTAAAAAAAGAGAGACGGATGATTGCAGTCGACGACGAACAGATCAACGCGCTCCCCGAGGGGGGCGACGACCCGGCCAGGGCCCTGCGCAAGGCGGAGGATCGCGCCCAGGTCGCCGAGCACCTGCGCGAGCTCGTCGAGCGGATCGAGGAGCTGCCGCCGCGCCAGCGCGAGGTGATGCGGCTCAAGTTCCAGAGCGACCTCAGCTATCGCGAGATCGGTGAGATTCTCGGCATCACGACGAGCAACGTCGGGTTTACCATCCACAGCGCGGTGAAGCGCCTGCGGCAACTGATGACCGCCCCCGCCGAAGGGGCCTGAGCGAGAGGGGCATCTGACCATTTCTCCACTTTGACGATACGATGAACATCGAGAACGATCCCAGGCTCACCGCATACGCGTTGGGTGAATTGGTAGAGAGCGAGCGGCAGATCTTCGAGCAGGAGCTGGCCAACGCCGGTGGCGCCGAGGTGGCGCTGAGGGAGATCCGCGAGTGTATCTGCCGCATCCAGGAGGCCTTCGCCTCCGAACCCGCTTACGCGATGACCGCGGAGCAGCGTGCGGTCTTGCTCGCCGAGGCCGCGGTGGAGCCCGCCGTGGCGTTGCCCGTCGGCGAGGAGATCCAACATTCCGACAAGATCCTGCCGTGGGTGACGCAGCCGGTGATCAGCGAGGTGGACAAGCGCAAGATCGCCGAGGCGCTCCGGCCGTCGCCGCTGGGCCGCCTGGTTCCGCTGCTCGGTAGCCTCGGTGTCGCCGCCGGCCTGGTCTGGCTGGCAGCTGTCGTCATGACCTATGAGTGGCCAGCGACATTTGGCGATGAGGAGGTCGCGTCGGAGGGGGATCTGCCGCCGGTGTCTATCCACCACCCGGAGAGGCCGTTCTCCTGGGACGGGTGGCTCGACCGGCGGGCGGGAGACCGTTTCGCGGGCGGGGTGTACCCGTACCGCTACGGGCTGCCGTCGCCCGTGCCACCGGAAGCGGTCGCCGGGGTGCCGGGCTTCGCGAACCCGGCGTTCGAGGGGCGCCGGGTGTCGGAGTTCCCCGTCTCGATGGGCATCCGCTCCTACGAGGCACTGCGCAAGTGCATGCTCGCAGGACTGCTCCCGCCCACCGACGAGGTCGAGATCGGGCAGATCCTGAACGCCTTCGAATACGAGTTCGCCCAGCCGTCGCTTGGCGAGACCTTCGCGGTGGAGACGGAGCTGGCCGACTGCCCGTGGGCGCCGGACAGGCAGCTGCTGCAGATCGGTGTCACCGCCGCCGACTCTTCCGGGGGCGAACCGGTGGCGGAGGATGTGCATATGGCGGTCGAGTTCAACCCCGACACCGTTGCGGGATACCGCCTGATCGGGGAGGAGCCTGGGTCTGAGGAGGGGGTGATCGCGGCGCGGCAACCGGCGGAGGTCCGGGGTGGCCAGACCGTGACGGCGCTCTACGAGGTCATCCCGCAGCAGGATTCCGCCGCCGGTGACGCGGAGGTGGCCACCGTCCGGGTCGACTACAACAGCGGCGGCGCAGGCACGGCACAGAGCCTCGAGACCCCGGTCGCCGACGTCGGCGAGACCCCGTGGCGTGACGCCAGCGACGATTTCCGGTTCGCGGCCTCGGTGGCGGGCTACGGAATGTTGCTGGGCAACGACGGCGAGAGGCCGCTGGCCACATACGAGCTGGTGCTGGAGCTGGCCCGCGACGCGGTCGGCGAGGACCGCGATGGCAAGCGCGCCGAGTTCGTCGAGTGGGTGGAGAAGACCATCGAGATGAAGTCGGCAGAGGACTGACCCCGCCACCCGCCAGGGGGGCGCGCGGAAATTTCCTGGCCGCCCCGGATTCGCGTTGGCATTGCCCACATCGCGGCTATCAATGCCCAGGTGAACGCCCAGCTCCGCGACTCGGCCAACGAGACACTCGATGAGATCCGCGCCAGCGGCCTCTACAAGGCCGAGCGGGTCTTGGGCTCCCCGCAGTCCGGCCGGGTGGACGTCCCGGGCGCCGACGGGGTCCTCAACCTCTGTGCCAACAACTACCTGGGGCTCGCCAACCACCCCGAGGTCGTCGCCGCAGCGAAGGGCGCGCTCGACCGCTGGGGGTACGGCCTGGCATCGGTGCGCTTCATCTGCGGGACCCAGGGGGTCCACAAGCAGCTCGAGGCGGCGATCTCGGAGTTCCTCGGCACCGAGGACACCATCCTCTACACCTCCTGCTTCGACGCCAACGGCGGTCTGTTCGAGACCCTGCTCGGGGCGGGGGACGCGGTGGTCAGCGACCAGTTGAACCACGCCAGCGTCATCGACGGCATCCGCCTCTGCAAGGCGGCGCGTTTCCGCTATGCCAACTGCGACCTGGACGACCTCGAGTCCAAGCTCCGGGCCGCCCGCGAGGGCGGTGCGGGGAAGGTGATGATCGCCACCGACGGGGTGTTCTCCATGGATGGCACCTTCGCCGACCTCGGCGGCATCTGCGACCTCGCCGACCGGTATGACGCCGCGGTGATGGTCGACGACTCGCACGCTGTCGGTTTCGTCGGCGGGGGCGGCCGCGGGACGCACGAGCACTGTGGTGTCATGGGCCGGGTCGATGTCATCACCGGCACCCTGGGCAAGGCGCTCGGCGGCGCCAGCGGGGGGTACACCAGCGGCCGGGCGGAGATCATCGAGCTGCTCAGGCAGCGCTCCCGCCCCTACCTGTTCTCCAACACCATCGCCCCGCCCATCGCCGCGGCGTCGGTGCGGGCGATCGAACTGGCGGCGGGCTCGGCCGAGCTGCGCGACCGGCTGCGCGAGAACACTCGGTATTTCCGGTCCGCGATGTCGGAGGCCGGGTTCGACATCGTCGACGGCGAGCACCCGATCGTCCCGGTCATGCTCGGCGACGCGAAGCTGGCGGTGGCGATGGCGGACCGGCTGCTCGGGGAGGGCGTCTACGTGATCGCGTTCAGCTACCCCGTGGTGCCGGAGGGGAAGGCCAGGATCCGCTGCCAGATGTCCGCCGCCCTGTCGCTCGAGGACCTGCAGTTCGCGGTGGAGAAGTTCATCAAAGTCAAAACAGAGCTAGGTGTATGAGATCGGACTACGCCCATGAGATCGAGAAGATCTCGGAGAACTCGAACGCGGATTTTTTCGCCCCCGACCGGCTGCCGCTGCAGGAGGCGCTGGGCCGCACGACGCACCTGGCGATCGGTGCGCATTCGGACGACCTGGAGATCATGGCCTACCACGGCATCGTCGAGTGTTACGGGGAGGACGGGAAGTGGTTCTCGGGTGTCACCTGCACCGACGGCGGCGGCAGCTCGCGGGTCGGCCCCTACGCGAAATACTCGAACCTCGAGATGATCGAGGTCCGCAAGGAGGAGCAGCGCCAGGCGGCGATGGTCGGGAAGTACGGGGCGATGATCCAGCTCTGTTGCCCCAGCTCGTCCATCATGGAGGTGCGCGGGGCCGAGTTCCTCAAGGCCGACCTGCTGCGGACCCTCGAGATCGCTCGGCCGGAGATCGTCTACACCCACAACCCTGCGGACAAGCATGACACCCACATCGCCGTCCTGCAGGCGGCGATACGCGCCATGCACGCGATGCCGGAGGACGAGCGGCCGAAGAAGGTCTACGGGTGCGAGGTGTGGCGGGACCTCGATTGGATGATGGACGAAGACAAGATCCCCCTGGACGTCAGCTCGCGCGAGAACCTCGCCAACGCCCTGGTCGGGGTCTTCGACAGCCAGATCACCGGCGGCAAGCGGTACGACCGCGCCGCGGTCGGGCGCCGCTACGCCAACGCCACCTTCTTCTACGCCACCGCCCACGACAAGATCGAGCAGGTGACCTTCGCGATGGACCTCACCCCGCTGGTCCACGACGAGTCGCTCGACGTGATCGAATACGTGGTGGCCTACCTCGACCGTTTCCGCGACGACGTGCACAGCAAGCTCTCGCGCTACTTCTAACCGCAACCGATACCCAACGCCGACGACCCATGGAAATCATCATTCAGCCCACCCCGGAAGACTGTGCCCGCATCGGCGGCAAGATGGTCGACGCGCTGTTGCGCCAGAAGGCGAACGCCGTCCTCGGCCTCGCCACCGGAAGCACGCCGGTGCCGCTCTACCAGGAGCTGGTGCGCATGCGGCGCGAGGACGATCTCGATTTCTCGGGGGTCACCACCTTCAACCTGGACGAGTACATCGGGCTGCCCGGCGACCACCCGTGCTCGTACCGGCACTTCATGCAGCAGCAGCTGTTCAACCACATCAACGTCCGGCCCGAGCGCACCCACGTCCCGAACGGGCTCGCGGTCGATATCAAGGCCGAGTGCAACGCCTACGAGAGCGCCATCCAGGCGGTCGGCGGTATCGACCTCCAGGTGCTCGGGCTCGGGGCGGACGGCCACATCGCCTTCAACGAGCCGGTCTCCTCGCTCGGCTCCCGGACCCGGATCAAGACCCTCACCCAGAAGACCCGGGAGGACAACGCCCGCTTCTTCGACAGCATCGACGACGTGCCGCGCCACTGCATCACGATGGGGGTCGGCACGATCATGGAGTGCCGGAAACTGCTGCTGTTCGCCTTCGGCGAGTCGAAGGCGGAGGTGATCGCCGAGGCGGTCGAGGGGCCGATCCGCGCGATGGTTCCAGCCAGCGCCCTCCAGCTCCACCAGAACGTCAAGATCCTCGTCGACGAGGCCGCCGCCTCGAAGCTACAGCAGCGGGACTACTACAAGGAAGTCTTCAGCAACAAGCCGGACTGGCAGCGCGCGGGACGCGAGGAGCACTAGCGGGTGGTTGTTTCAGCCGGCGCCTCCCGGGTTTCTTTGGGGGGTAGGGGGGCTTTGAAGATCTAGAGACCACGGTTCATATTTGCTATTTTTTGGTGAACACTTATGTGCTATGATGTGTCTATACATCGGCGTTCACCACAGGCTCGCCAGCTCTGGTCGCGTTCGTATAAAGTGGAGGTAATGCAATGAATCTGAACAAGTTGACACTGAAAATGCAGGAGGCTCTTGCGGCCGCGCAGGAGAAGGCGACCGATGCCGGCCACCCGGAGGTGGGGGCGGCGCATCTGTTGCTGGCGTTGCTGGATCAGGCGGACGGGGTGGCCGGTCCGGTGCTGGAGAAGGCGGGGGTCGTCCCGGCGGATATCGGGGAGAAGGCGGAGGAGCTGTTGGCGCGTGCGCCCCGGGTCCAGGGCGGTTCAGGGGGTGCTGGGGCGGGTGCGGAGCTGCAGAGGATCATGGAGGCTGCGGACAAGGAGCGCAAAGGGCTGGATGACGAGTACGTCAGCGTCGAGCACGCCCTGCTGGCGCTGGCCGGGGAGGGTGGGCCGCTGCGGTCGATTTTCGAGGGGGCGGGCGTCGGCAGGGGGGAGATCCTCGAGGCGCTACGCTCCGTGCGTGGCTCCCAGCGCGTCACCGACCGGGATCCGGAGGGTAAGTACCAGACGCTAGAGAAGTACGGACAGGACCTCACCGACCTCGCCCGCCGGGGCAAGATCGACCCGGTGATCGGCCGCGACGACGAGATCCGGCGGATCATGCAGGTCCTGTCGAGGCGCACCAAGAACAACCCGGTGCTGATCGGCGAGCCGGGGACCGGGAAGACGGCGATCGTCGAGGGGCTGGCGAGGCGGATCGTCTCCGGCGACGTCCCGGACTCCCTCAAGGGGAAGCGCCTGGTGGCCATGGACCTCGGGGGCATGCTCGCCGGTGCCAAGTATCGCGGCGAGTTCGAGGAGCGCCTGAAGGCCTTCCTCAAGGAGGTCACCGCCTCGGAGGGGGAGATCGTCCTCTTCATCGACGAGCTGCACACCATCGTCGGCGCCGGTGCCAGCGAGGGGGCGGTGGACGCGTCCAACCTCCTGAAACCGCAGCTCGCCCGCGGCGAGCTGCGCACCATCGGCGCCACGACGCTGGACGAGTATCGTAAACACATCGAGAAGGCCGCGGCGCCCGAGCGCCGGTTCCAGCCGGTGCAGGTGGACGAGCCGAGCGTCGAGGACACCATCGCCATCCTGCGTGGCATCAGGGAGAGGTACGAGGTCCATCACGGTGTCCGCATCCGTGACGCGGCCCTGGTCGCCGCGGCGACGCTCTCCGACCGCTACATCACCCAGCGGTTCCTACCCGACAAGGCGGTCGACCTGATCGACGAGGCCGCCTCGCGGCTGAAGATCGAGCTCGACTCCATGCCCACGGAGATCGACCAGCTCGAGCGCCAGATCATGCAGCTCGAGATGGAGCGCCAGGCGCTTGCCAAAGAGAAGGACGCGGCGAGCAAAGAACGGCTCGGGCGGGTCGAACAGGAGATGGCAGACCTCAAGGAACAGAGCAGCGGCCTCAAGGCCCAATGGCAGAACGAGAAGGGGGTGATCGACGAGTCGCGCGCCATCCAGGGCGAGATCGAGGCGCTGAGGACCGAGCTTGAACGCGCGCAGCGCGAGGGGGATCTGGGGCGGGCGAGCGAGATCCAGTACGGGTTGCTCCCAGGCGCCGAGGAAAAGCTCAAGGAGCACGGCGAGCGGCTCGGGGAGCTCCAGGGTAGCGGCCAGCAGGTGCTCCAGGAGGAGGTCACCGAGGACGACGTGGCCGCGGTGGTGGCAGCCTGGACGGGCATCCCGGTCTCGCGGCTGCAGGAGGGGGAGCGCGCCAAACTGGTCAAGATGGAGGCGCGGCTCGCCGAGCGTGTGGTCGGGCAGCGCGAGGCGATCGACGCCGTCGCCAACGCGGTGCGGCGCGCGCGCGCCGGGCTTGGCGACGAGGGGCGGCCGATCGGGTCGTTCCTGTTCCTCGGGCCGACCGGCGTCGGCAAGACGGAGCTGAGCAAGGCGCTGGCCGAGTTCCTGTTCGACGACGAGGCGGCGATGGTGCGCATCGACATGAGCGAATATATGGAGAAACACAGCGTCGCCCGCCTGATCGGCGCCCCGCCCGGATACGTCGGTTACGAGGAGGGCGGCCAGCTCAGCGAGGCGGTGCGGCGGCGGCCGTATTCGGTGGTGCTTTTCGACGAGATCGAGAAGGCGCACCCCGACGTCTTCAACGTCCTCCTACAGGTGCTCGACGACGGCCGGATCACCGACGGGCAGGGCAGGACGGTCGATTTCCGCAACACCGTCATCATCATGACCAGCAACCTGGGCAGCGCCGCGATCATGGACGAGCCGAACCCGGAGCAGCGCGAGGCGAAGGTCAACGAGGTGTTGCGCGGGCACTTCCGGCCGGAGTTCCTCAACCGTATCGACGAGCGGGTGATCTTCGACCGCCTGTCGGAGTCCGACCTCGGCCGGATCGTCGAGCTCCAGCTGGCGCGGGTCGCGGAGCGGCTCGGGAAACAGGATCTAGAGCTGGCCCTGGACGAGGCGGCGCTGGCGCATCTCGCCGCGGAGGGCTACGACCCGGTGTTCGGCGCGCGACCGCTGAAGCGGGCGATCCAGCACCTGGTCCTCGACCCCCTGAGCCTGGGGTTGCTCGACGGCGAGTTCGCCCCCGGCGACCGGATACGGGGCACCCTCGAGGGGGGGGAGATCGCGTTTTCGAAGACCCCCTGAGCGAGGAGGTTCCCCGGGGTCGGGTTGGGCGCCGCTGGCCTCAGCGCCGGCGGGTGTCGGGTGGCGACACCTCCCACAGCACGTGCCCGGCGCGGTCTATCGACACGTCTTGGGAGCTGGGGACGAAGGTCGTCCAGCGTTTTCCAGAAACCTGGAGGGAGATCGAGCCGGCGTCGATGCGCCACTTGAGCAGTTTGCCCCCCAGCGAGGCCTTGCCCCCCTCCATCAGCTCGATCACGGCGTGGTTCTGCTCCGGCAGCCCCCATCTCGACAGGGCCCTGCTATGGGCGAGGACGAAAGTCTTCCCGGCCACCCCCTCAACGGTGGCGCGCCCCGGGGGGCGGTCGATCTTCACTAGCAGCGAGCTGTTCTCCACCGGCGTTCGATAGATACGGCCAGAGACGATTGGCTGGCTGAACGTCAGCGGGGCGAAGCGTGGCCACCTGATGGTGATGTCCTTCTCGAAGTTGACCGCCCAGTGGCTCTCCTTGTCCAACACCCCGTCCCGCCTGAGCAAGCTCGCCCCGGCGAACTCGATCACCGTGCGCCGCGGGCCATTGAGGAGGAACCACTTCGTCCCGGCGACCAGCCCCTCCCCCGAACGCTTCGGCTCGGCCAGCGCCGCCAGCGATTTCGGGTGCTCCCTGATCCAGGCGACGATCCCCTCCTGGTCCTTCTCGCTGAAGGCGTCGAGCTTGACCGTCAGCAGGTCGCCGCCCTTGTCGATCTTCACGTAGCCGTTGCCAGCGCCCCAGTGGGCGACCAGCTCGGCCTCGATCACCCTGCCGAACTGGTCTTCGAACTCGCGGGCGCCGAGCGTTAGCTGGCAGGCGAGACCCGGCAGGACGGAGGCCAGGTATCGGGTCGCAAGGTTGGGCTGGCGACGCATCGCTGGGGAACCCTAGAGCGCCGGCGGGGGCGGGGCAACCGCGATGTCGCCCCCCCGGTTGCCACTTGCGGCGGGCACGGGGGCGTGTATGTGAGCCGCCGATGGACAGGCCGAGACCCTACCTGATCGCGGAGACGAACTGGGCGGCGGTGCGCGATGCCGACTTCGAGCTGGCGGTCCTGCCCTGGGGGGCCACCGAGGCGCACAACTACCACCTCCCCTACGCCACCGACAACATCCAGTGCGATGCGATCGCCGCGGCGGCGGCGGGGGTCGCGTGGGGGCGGGGCGCCCGGGTGGCGGTGTTGCCCTGTGTCCCCTTCGGCGTCAACACCGGCCAGCTGGACATCCCGTTTTGTATCAACATGAACCCGTCCACCCAGACCGCGGTGCTGGCGGACATCATCGCTTCGCTCGCGGGACAGGGGATCCCGAAGATGAGCATCTTGAACGGCCATGGCGGGAACAACTTCCGCCAGCAGCTCCGCGAGCTGCAGGCGGAGTTCCCCGAGGTGTTCCTGTCGGTCGTGGACTGGTTCAAGGTGCTGGACCACCGGGAGATCTTCGACGCCCCGGGTGACCACGCCGACGAGGTGGAGACCAGCCTGATGATGCACCTGGAGCCGGACCTGGTGTTGCCGATCGACCGGGCGGGCGACGGCGCCACGAACCCCCACCGGATCGCCGCCTTCAGGGAGGGGTGGGCCTGGGCGCAGCGGGAGTGGTCGAAGGCGACCACGGACACCGGCTCCGGTGACCCGGCGGCGGCGAGCGGGGAGAAGGGCGGACGCCTGCTGGAAGCGCTCGCCGGAAAACTGGGCAGCTTCTATGCCGAGCTGGCAGCCGCAGACCCGTCGGACCTCTATCGGCGCGACCAGTAGAGCGGCGGTGACCCCGCCCTCAGATGCGGACCTTCTCGCCGCCCTCTTTCGCCCCGTCGCCTTCCGCCTCGCCCTCTTCCACTTTCTCCTCCTCGGGGGCGGCCGGCGCCTCGTCGGCGGGGGAGATCTTCTTACCGGGTTTGAGGCCAGGCGTTTCCGGGGTCGGCCGGCGTAGCTCGAAACCGTCGAAGCTCAGGTTTGACCCTTCGAACTGTTCGAGTTTCTCCCTCACTTTCGCGGGGAGCTTGTCGCGATCCTCCTCGCTGTTCACCGGCCCTTCGAAGGTCACGTTCCCCTCGGTGTCCTTGGCCGTGACCTCGGTCTCGCCGTCCTTGCTGCGGATCTCGATGGAGCCCTCGTTGTCGGTGAACACCATCGTCTTGCTGCTCATCCCGATGATGTCGGCCGCGCCCGGGAGCCCGCCTTTCCCCTGGAGCTCCAACATTTCCTGGAGCTGTTTCTGGAGCCGCTCCTGCATCTCCCGCCAGTGTTCGTCGCCTGCCGGCAGGTCCCTGAGGTCGCCCAGCTCGACGCCGGGGAGATCCGCCTTGAACCCGGCCGCCTCCGGCAGGTGGTCGGGGCGGGTGCCGAGCTCCGCACCGATCATCTTCTTCGCGCCGCGGTGGATGACCGCGAGGTCGATGGCGTCGCCCGGCGCTTTCGCGGCGACCAGCTCGCGCAGGTGTTCGGGCGAGTGGACCGGCGCGCCGTCGAATTCGAAAAGGATGTCGTTCTTCTGGAGCCCGGCGGCGGCGGCAGGGCTGTCGGGGACGACCACTTTGACCGCTGCGCCGACCCCTTCGGGCAGGTCCAGCTGGGCGGCAGCGACCTCGTCGACGGGTGCCGTTGCGACCCCCAACCAGGGCTGGGTTTTGCCCTCCCCCGGCTCTGCCGCCAGGTTGCCAGCTGCCGCCAGGGCGAGTGCGAGGACGGGCGTGTGGATACTCCAGTACGTTTTCATCGGGTGTGTGGATCTCTCGGTAGGTGCTTCGGGGTTCGCCCCTGGGGGGCGGACGACATCAGTCAGTCCGTAGAGGGACGATGAACAGCTTCTCCTGTGGGACGGTCATCTCGATCGTGGAGCCGTCCTGGGGGTTCTCCCAGCGGAACGAGTTGGAGAACTGGTAGCGGATCTGCCGGACCGGCACCCGCTCGTCGGTGAAATAGACCCCCTCGTCCTGGGCACCCTGGAAGACATTCTCCGCACGTACCGGGACAAAGGTCGCCGAGGTGGGCAGCTGGGTGGCGTCTCCGGCCAGCGGGCCGCCGTTCCCCGACCGGGATCTGTCCATCGTGTTGATGACCGCAAACAGGACGCCCGTCGCGGCGATCGCGATGGCGGCCGCCGCCCCGATCGACCTGAGGACGGGGAAGCGGACGACCTTAGAACCCGTCCCCCCGGACGCCTCCGACACGCGGCCTTCGAAGATCTCGAAGATGCGCGCCTCGAGCTCCCGGGGCACTTCGACAGGCTCGAGCTCGCGCAGGGCGGCTTCGAGATCGCTGTCGAGACTGTCGTTCTTCTCTCGCATGGGTTTCTGTCTGTAGAGCGCCGCTCAAAGGGCATTTGGTTTAAGGTTTTTTCGCAACGCCTCGAGGGCGTACCGATATCGCGAGGCGGCGGTGTTGAGCGGGATATCGAGCGCTTCCGCGATCTGCGCGAAGGTCTGTTCGCCCCAGATTTTCAAGGTGAGCACCTCCCGGAACTTCTCTGGTAGCTTTCCGACGGCCTCCTGCAGCGCCGCCGCGCGCTCCCGCTCCTCCAGCCCGGCGGTGCCGAACCAGTCGCCGGCGTCGGTGTCGTCGGCGACGACGTACTCCGACTTCTGCTCGCGGTTCGTGCGCCGGGTGTTGCGCCTGGCCTGGTCGACGGCGGCGTGGCGGATCGCCGTGTAGGCGAGCGCCAGCGGGGGGGGGGCGGACTGCCCGTCGTCGGTGGAATACGACTTCCAGAGCCGCAACACGGCGTCCTGGAGGACGTCTTGT
>JANQMB010000273.1 GCA_028280355.1 Verrucomicrobiales bacterium | reverse complement strand
CATCTTTGTCGATGTCGTCGCACATTGACTTCAATCTTTCCAGAATGACATTCGTTCGTTCGGGAATCAGTGCTGCGACTTGGGCAAGCCGGGGGACACCCAGCGGTTGGACGACGACGATCTGTCCCCGGTGTTCGACGACGCCGGGCAGGCGGCCATCTCGGTGCGCCGCGGCAACCGCAAAGTCGCGCCGACGTCGATCCTGATCTGGGTCGCCCTGGTTCAGGTGGGGGTACTGGCCGTCGCTGCTGCGGTGGCCTGGCCGCTGCTCAAGCGCGGGTTGGGCGGAGGTGGGGCAGGGGCCGCCGCCCCGGCGGAGAGGCCCGACGCCGCGCTGGCCGAACAGGTCGAGGCCGGGCTGCAGAAGATCGCCGCGCTGGAGGCGGAGCTGGCCGAGGTCCGCGGGCGGCTGGGCGCGACGCCGGACAAGTCGTGGGAGGAGATCGAGTTTTTGAGTGGGCGCAATCGTTTGTTAGAACTCGGCGACCGGGCCATCCGGCACGCCGACCGCACGGCCTACGACCGCCTCAGGGAGCTCGCCGGGTCCGCCCCGGACGAGAGGTTGCGCGACGGCGCGGCCGCGGAGATCTTGCGCGTGGGTTTCGCCTATTCGACCGGGCTGCGCAGCGAGAGCCACACCCTGCCGGTGGGGAAGCTGTTCCCCAGCCTCCGCGACAAGGACGAGCGGGCGCTGAGCACCGACCAGCTGGTGAAAGTCCTCGGCGACACCGGGCTCGACGCCGCCCACCGGGTCAAGGCCGCCTACCTGCTGGCGGACCGGCGCGGTGGCAAGGCGGCGGACGCGCTGGCGGCCGCGGTGGCGGGCGACCCCGACCTGGACGTCGTCCGCGAGGCGGTGATGACCTTCAGCGAGATGACGGGCTACCGGACGGACGACCTCCTGGACGCCGACAGGCTGGCCGCCTGGTGGCGGACGCACACCGATCGGGTGAAGGCGGTCATCGGCGACTGAGACGCCACCGACGGACTGCCCCCCGGTCATCCCGCGCTGGCCAGGGCAGCGGATGCGGGTAAGGTCGGGTCTGGCTTTCTCCGATGAAGTGGCTCCTGCTGTTCCCCATCTGGGTGTTCCTCCTGTCGTACGTGATGCACCGTGTACGGGAGGCGAACCGTGAGCCAGCCGCGCCGCCGGAGGACGTCGGGCCGGCACCCGCCCCCGTCCCGGTCCCCCCCAAACCCGATGTCCCTGCGGTGCGCGAGGCCGTCCTCGGCGGCGCGGCAGTGGAACAGGTGGCGGCGGGTTTCGCTGCGGCGGTGGAGCTCGTCCCGGTGGCCCAGGACGCCGCCCAGCTGTCGCCGCTCTGGCCGGTCGGGGGGCTCGGTCAGCCAGCCCTCCAACTCGCCTCCCGCGCCTCTTTCGACCGCTGGCAGCTCTTCGAGGGGCAAGGGGTGTCGTTCTATCTCCCGGCCGGGGTCGGGCTGACGGTGGAGGAGGTGGACGCCGCGGGCCTGTCCCCGGCGGTCGGGGAGATCTTCTACCAGACCGGGTCGCCCACCGCGACCTGGTACCGGATCGTGGCGCCCGGCGACGTCACCTGGGCGGCGCTCTCGGTCGACCGGGAGGGGCGTTTCGACTTCCGGGAACGGTATCCTACCGGTGAGGTGTTCCACAAACTGCTGCTGGCTGGCGGCGCCGCCTGTCGGGTCTCGCTCGCCGGCGACGGCCGGCCGGGGCGCGTGCAGTGGCTCGCCGATGGGGTGAGGGTCTCCTTGCTCGAGTGGCAGCACTGCGTCGCCCACCGCTCTGCCTATGTCGGTCTCGCCGCCACCGTCCGGCTCGAGGCCGCCGCCGACCCGCAGGCGCAGCGCGGGCTCCTCGCCGGTGCAGCTTCCGGGGGTGGGCTCGGCGGGCGGATGGGGCTGCTGGAACGTGGGATGGGGGCGGCGCAGATCGAGGAGCTGCTCGGCCGGCCGGCCGGGGTCGACGGTTCGGTGCTGATCTACGACACCCCGCGCCGCGAGGGCGGGATGCGCTACCGGGTGCCGCTGGTGGATGGGGAGTTCATCTCCTTCGGCGACGGCTGGCGCACCCCGCGGGAGGATCCGCCGGTTCCGGGGGAGGTCGATTGGATGCTTGAGAAAACCGAGATCCGCGCCGGGGAACCCGGTGGGGTCGGGTACGATCTCGGTGCGCTGACCGACGAGGACGTGGAGAGGATCCTATCCGAGGTGCGCCTGCGCCTGCCAGGCGCCGACGGCCGCGAGTGGGGCGACCTCTGTCGCGTCTTGGCGAACCTCTCGGAGCTCCGCGTCCAGGACGAGAGGGCGTTGCAGCTGGTGCGTATCCGTTTCCTCGAGCGCGGGCTCCCGTCCAGCTCGGCGATCATCGTGCTCCGCTCCTGGGACCCGGCTGGGGCGAAGGGGCTGTTCGTCCAGAAGGTCGAGGACATGTTGTCCGCCCCGGGGGAGGCCGGGGGTGCGCCCGGGGAAGATTTGCGCCTGATGTTGGCGTACGTCGGCAAGCGGCACCCGGAGGCGGCTGGGCTGGTGAAGCGGGCGGCCCAGAGCCGGCGGCCGGACGTGCGGTCGGTCGGCTATTCGTTCTGGCGGTGGTTCGAGGACCCGTGGCGACACCCGCTCCTCGCGAGGGGGGTGCGCGATGAGGTCGCCGGGGTGCGCCGGCGTTGCGCCGAGGCCTTCGCGACCGAGTGCGGGACGGCCGCCGACCTGGAGCCCCTGCGGGCGGCGCTGGAGGCCGAGGTGGACCCGGAGGCGCGGGAGCACCTGCGGCAGGCGATCGATAGGCTCGGGGGGCAGCCCCCTGCGGGGGAATGACAAAGGCCTAATGACGAATGTCTAACGAATGCCCAATGTCGAATGCCCAAACTCTGGCGGTCTCCGCGGGGGGATTCGGCATTGGGATTTGGTCATTTCCTAGTCATTAGGCCTTAGCCATTAGACATTCGCCGCCGCCGGCGCCTATCCGATCGCGGCGACGAGCGCCTCCAGGCGGCGTCCGTATTCGACGTAGCTGTCGAACTGCGCCCTCGCCTTGGCCTCGGGGTCCCCGCCGTCGCTGTCCTCCTCGTGGAAGACCGCCGCCAGGTGGGGCTCGATCGACACGAAGCCGTCGTACCCGCCCGCGACGAGGTCGCCGAGGATGCGCGCGACCTGCCCGTCGCCGTCGCCCGGCATGGTGTATTCGCACTCGCCCGCCCCCTCGTCCCAGACCGCGTCCTTGATGTGGACGTGGGCGATGTGCGGGCGGAGCGCCTGGTAGAACTCCCAGGCGTCCTGGCGGGGGTAGGGGCGCGGTCTCGAGCGGTCGGCGTTGAACACCGGGTTGCCGGTGTCGAAGACCCACTTCATCCCCGGTATCTGTTCCTGCATCCGCAGGGCGTGGGCGACGCTCATGCCGCCGTAGTTCATGCAGTTCTCGTGCACCGGCGTGATCCCGGCGTCCTCGAAGCGGCGGATGATCTCCCCCGTGCGGCGGACCCGCTCGTCGAAGAGCTGGTCGTCGCGGTCGTCCTCCCCCCCGTCCTCGAGGATCGCGTAGCTCATGATGCGGGCGATCTTCGAGCCGAGCTTCTGCATGCGGGGGATGCAGCGGCCGACCTCCGCCTCGGTGATCTCGAAGGGGTCTTCGATCGAGTGCGCCCAGTTGCCGATCGTCGAGCCGACGCCGCAGACCTCGATGCCGGCGTCCGCCAGCGCCGCGGCGGCGCGGTCGAAGGCCGCCTCCGGGATCTCGTGGATGCTGCCCTTCTCGTATCCGTCGACCTCGACGAAACGCGCCTCGATGTGCCGCCAGCCCAGCTCCTCGGTGGCGCGGATCTGGGCGTCGATGTGGGCGCCCGCCTCGTCGGCGATTCCGGTCAGGGTGATCGGCATGATGGGTGTCTGTTAGAGTTCCGCGGGTTGGGGCGCCGCTAGGTCTTGTTCGATCTGGCGAAGTCGTCCGCGGTCGCCGGCCCGGCCTCGATCTCCTTTTTCTTGAAGGTGGAGGAGTCGCCCTTCTCCTTGAGGATCGCCGCATACCTCTCGGCGTCGATCGGCAGGTCGACCGTCTCGCCCTCCCAGGCGGAGAGCAGCGAGGCGTTGGCCAGCATCACGCTGTGGATGCCCTCGACGGCGGGGGAGATCAGCTCGGCGCCGTCGCGGATAGCGTCGGCGAAGTTCTGCAGGATCTCGTTGTGTTGGCCGCCGCGCCCCTCGATGGGGATCTCGACCCCCCAGGTGTCGGGTTTCGAAAAGCCGGAGCGGGAGGTCTCGCTGAACTCGGAGCTGGCGGTCTCGTTGCGCGTCCAGCGGATGAGGCCGTCCTCGACGGTGACCAGCCCGCGGTCGGCCACCACCTCGAGGCGGTTGACCCCGGGGGCCTCGCCGGTGGAGGTGATGAAGGTGGCGTTCTTGCCGTCGGGGTATTTGAAGTAGAGGGTGGCGTCGTCCTCGACTTCGATCTGGTGGTAGCGGCCGAAGTTGAGGAAGCCGGTCACCTGCCCCGGCATGCCGAACAGCCACTGGAAGAGGTCGAGGTTGTGCGGGCACTGGTTGAGGAGCACCCCGCCGCCCTCGCCCTTCCAGGTCGCCCGCCAGCCGCCCATGGCGTAGTAGTACTCGGTCCGGAACCAGTCGGTGACCGACCAGTGCACGCGCCGTACCGCGCCGATCTCGCCGGTGTCGATCAGGCGCTTCAGGGTCTTGTAGTGGGGGTCGGTGCGCTGGTTGAACATGGCGGCGAAGACCTTGCCGCGGCCATGTTCCTCGTAGGCGTCGATGAGCGCCTGGCAGTCGGCGGTGTGGACGGCCAGCGGCTTCTCCATCAGGACGTGTAGCCCGGCCCGCAGCGCCGCGACGCCGATCTCGCGGTGCGAGGGGTGGGGGGTGCAGACGTGGATGGCGTCGATCTCGCCCGAGCCGATCATCTCGCCGACGTCGGTGAACTGCGCCTCGCCCTCGCGCGGCTCCGGCAGGCCCTTTGGGATGTCACAGACGGCGGTCAGGTCGATCCCGCTGACCTTGCCGTCGAGGATATTCTGGCGGTGGGCGCGGCCCATATTGCCGAGGCCGACGATCCCGAGGCGGACGTTTTCCATGCGCGGATAAAAGGGGAGGCCGAGGGGATTGTCAACGCGGGGAGAGGGGAGGCCCCCTGCGGGGGAATGACTAAGGCCTAATGACGAATGACTAGTGGATTCCCGATACCGAATGCCCAGACCGCGGCGGCCGCCCCCGGGGGCTTTTTTTTGGACAGGCGGCGGTCGGCGGCGACGCTAGTATGGCCATATGAACAAGATCTCTACCCCCATCTTCTTCCTGCTCGCTGGCGCGGGCGTCTCCGCCTCCCCGCTCGAGGGGCTGCAGGGTTGGCTGGCGACCGAGCGCGACAAGCGGCCACCGATCTCCGAGCAGGAGTTCGCCGCGGCACCGCTGGACAAGGCGGCGGCGGAGGAGGCCGCCAAGCTGCTGTGGGAGGACCGGCTGGAGATGCTCCGGGAGACGCGGGCCGCCGAGGTGGCCGCCAAGGAGGTGAAGGTCGGCGAGGAGAGCATGCGCTACTTGACCAAGGTCTTCGGGGAGAAGCCGGAAGGGGGGCGCAGCCTGTATATCTCGATGCACGGTGGCGGCGGCGGGCCGCCGGCGATGAACGACGGCCAGTGGCGCAACCAGATCCGCCTCTACCAGCCCGCCGAGGGGATCTACCTGGCGCCGCGCGCGCCGACGAACACATGGAACCTCTGGCACCAGGCGCATATCGACCCGCTGTTCGACCGCCTGGTCCAGAACCTGGTCGCCTGTGAGGGCGTCGACCCCGACCGGGTCTACCTGATGGGCTATTCGGCGGGCGGCGACGGCGTCTACCAGCTCGCGCCCCGGATGTCGGATCGCTTCGCCGCCGCCGCGATGATGGCGGGGCACCCGAACGAGACCTCGCCGCTCGGCCTGCGCAACATCCCCTTCGCGCTCCAGGTCGGCGCGCTCGACGCGGCATACGACCGCAACAAGGTCGCCGCGGAGTGGGGCAAGAAGCTCGGCGAACTGCGCGCCGCCGACCCCGGCGGGTACGAGCACCTGTACAAACTCCACGAGGGCAAGCCGCACTGGATGAACCTCGAGGACAAGATCGCCGTGCCCTGGATGGCCAAGTTCGAGCGCCGGCGGTTCCCCGACCGCGTGGTGTGGAAGCAGGACGACGTGACCCACGGGCGCCTCTACTGGCTGGCCCTGCCGGAGGGACAAGTCAAGGCGGGGCAGCTGGTGGTGGCGAGCCGCGACGGCCAGGTGATTACGGTCGAGAAGGCCGAGGGGACCAGTGCGGTGACGTTCCTCCTCAACGACGAGATGCTCGACCTCGACCGGCCGGTGAAGGTGCTGGCCGGCGGCAAGCCCGTGTTCGAGGGCAAGGCGACCCGCCGCATCGCGGCGATCGCGAAGACCCTGGAGGAGCGCGGCGACCCCGGGCTGGTGTTCTCGGCCGGCCTGACGGTGAAGCTGGATTGAGGCCGCCCCTTCGGCGTTACCCTTCGGCGACCTTTTTCTTCGCGGCCTTCTTCTTGGCGGCTTTTTTCTTGGCCGCTTTCTTGGCGCGCGGGGGGAACTCCCAGGCGAGCTTGCCGGTCTTCTTATCCAATAGGAGGTGGGCGCTAAACTTCCTGCCCTTCTTGGACACAAAGCCTTCCATCAGGTCGGTCTTGCCATCGCCGAAGAGCTTCACCGCCTGTTCGGACGGGATGTCCTTCTGCAGGATCGTCTTGCCGATGCGGGTGCCGCCCTTCTGTTTGTCGGGCGCCATGTCCGGGCAGATGTAGGCCTTCTCGGTCTCGTAGACCTTGGCGACCGCCCCGTCCGCCAGCTCGATCTCGGTGAGCAGCTGGTCGTCGCTCAGGTTCTTGGCCTCCTGCTCGCGCTCCTCGTCGCCCTCGAAGATGAACTCCGGCTTGAAGCCGCCGCGCGCCCCCTGGGCGAGCCTGAGCTCGGCGGTGAAGGGCTGGCCGAAGCGGTTTTTGAAGTCCTCGAAGGGGCCGATGCGCCCCTGTTCGAGCAGCGCCTTCGCCTGCTCCGGGACCAGCTCGTGGCTGGCGACGTATTTGTTGAGCTTGAACTTCGGTTTGCACTCGGGGTTCTTGCACTCGTAGCTGCCGTCGGTCTGCCTGAGGACGCCCTCCTGGCAGACCGGGCAGGTCGCCTCGAGGTCGGGGAAAGTCCGCTCGGCCAGCTCCTGCATCTTGCCGGCGGTGCGGGCGACGATCTTCTCGGTGAGCGCTTTGATCTCGGCCATGAACGCCTCCCTCCCCAGGTGGCCCGCCTCCATCTCCTTCAGCTTGTGCTCCCACTCGCCGGTCAGCTCCGGCGAGCGGAGCGCTTCGATGCCGATGTCGTCGAGCAGCTCGATGAGCGCTAACCCTTTGTTAGAAACTACCAGGTCGCGCTTCTGCTGCTCGTGCCGGAACAGGTACTTGTGTGCGATCAGCCCCTCGATGATCGCCGCCCGCGTCGCCGGGGTGCCGAGGCCGCGCTCGCTCATCGCCTCGCGCAGCGCCTCGTCGTCCACCCGCTTGCCGGCGGTCTCCATGGCGGAGAGCAGGGTGGCCTCGGTGAAGCGGGCGGGCGGTTTGGTCTCGTCCTCCTTGATCTCCACCGCCAGCACCGGCGCCCGCTCGCCGTTCTCGGCGGGCACCAGCTCGTCCTTCTCGGCGGCGACGCCGGCCTTGCGGCCGTGGACCTCCAGGTATCCGGGCACCACCAGGACCTTGCCGGTGGTGAGGAAGGAGTCCTCGCCGACCCGGGTGATGCGGCGGGTGTTCTCGAACTCGGCGTGGGGGAAGAAGATGGCCACCAGCCGGCGGGTCACCATGTCGTAGAGCTTCTGCTCCTCCTCCTTGAGCGAGCCGGCCGGCAGCTTGCCGGTGGGGACGATGGCGAAGTGGTCGCTGATCTTGGCGTTGTTGAAGATCCGCTTGTTCGGCTTCAGCCAGCCGTTGTCCAGCACCTTGGCGGCGCCGTCGACGACCTCCTTGGCCAGGGCGCCGCCGGGGGTCGCCTTGCCGAAGTCGGCGAGGTTGTTGCGCACCGTGCCGATATAGTCCTCGGGCAGGCACCTGGAGTCCGTCCTCGGGTAGGTGAGGAGCTTGTGGCGCTCGTAGAGCGCCTGGGCGATCTGCAGGGTGCGGCGGGCGGAGAACCCGAAGCGGCCGGAGGCCTCGCGCTGCAGGGTGGTGAGGTCGTAGAGCTGCGGCGGCGCCTGCTTGCTGGGTTTCTTGATCTCCTCGACGGTCCCGGTGCCGCCCTCGCAGCGGGACCTGATCGCCTCGGCCTCGGCGGCGGTCCAGATGCGCTCGGCGCGCGCCTGGTCGTCATCGCCCTTCTTGAAATCCTCGCGGAACCAGCGGCCGCGGTAGTCGCCGGCGGCGACCTCGAAGTCGGCGTGCACCTCCCAGTAGTCGCGTGGCACGAACTCGCGGATCTGCTTCTCGCGCTCGGCGAGGATGACCAGGGTCGGGGTCTGCACGCGGCCGGCGGTGGTGACGTTGAAGCCGCCGTGGCGCGAGTTGAAGGCGGTGAGGGCGCGGGTGCCGTTGAGGCCGACCAGCCAGTCGCTCTCCGAGCGGCACAGCGCGGCGTCGGCGAGCGGGCGCATCTGGCTGTCGTCGCGGAGGTTCGCGAAGGCCTCGAGGATGGCGTTGTTGGTCATCGACTGCATCCACATGCGCCGCATCGGCTTCTGCACGCCGGCCACCTCCATGACGTATCGGAAGATGAGCTCCCCCTCGCGGCCGGCGTCGCAGGCGTTGACGATCAGGTCGACCTCCTTGTTCTTGATGAGGCGGATGAGGAGCTTGAGCCGGCTCTCGCTCTTCTCGATCGGCTGCAGCTCGAACTTCTCCGGGATCACCGGCAGGTGGTCGATCCCCCAGGGCAGTTTCTTGCCGTTCGGGCCCGAGGGCATCTTCAGCTCGACGAGGTGGCCGACTGCCGAGGAGACGATGGCCTTGTCGTTCTCGAAGTAGGTGTTGCGGTCCCGCCCCTTCTTCTCGAATTTGCCGAGCTCCTTGGCCAGGACGCGCGCCAGGTCGGTGGCGACGCTCGGTTTCTCGGCGATGATGAGGGTCTTGGACATTGGGTCGGGGCGGAACCTAGGGCGGAGATTTCCGAATTTTCAAATGAGTTTCACGAAGTACTTGCCGGGCAGCTGTTTGACGAGGCGCTTCATCTCCAGCCTCAGGAGGGCGGCGGAGACTTCCGGGATCCCCATATCTACGGCCTTTGCGAGCTGGTCGATGTGCCGCTCGTCGGTGCCCATGGCGGCGTAGAGGGCCTTTTCGTCCCCGGCCAGGCCGGTGGCGGTCGCGGCTCCGCTACCCGGGGCGGCGGCCCCGGCGGCGGGGGGCAGCAGGGCCTCCAGATCTTCGAGGATATCGCGGGCGCCGGTGACCAGCTTGGCGCCCTGCTGGATCAGGCCATTGGAGCCGCGCGAGGTCGGCCGGTCGATCGGTCCCGGGACGGCGTAGACGTCGCGCCCGTTCTCGGACGCCTGGCCGGCGGTGATCAGGGCGCCGCTCTTCTCCGGCGCCTCGACCACCAGCGTGCCGCGGCACCAGCCCGCGACGATGCGGTTGCGCAGCGGGAAGGAGCGCTTCTCGGGCGGGAAGTCGATGGGGAACTCGGACACCACGGCGCCGTTGTCGGCGATGCGTTCGGCGAGCGGCATGTTCTCCGGCGGGTAGAGCTTGCCGAGGCCGCTGCCGATGACCGCGACGGTGCGGCCGCCCGCGGCCAGGGCGCCCTCGTGGGCGGCGGTGTCGATCCCGCGCGCCAGGCCGCTGACCACGCAGAGGCCGGCGTGGGCGAGCTGGAAGCCGAACTTGCGAGCCACCCCGATGCCGTAGTGGGTGGCGCGGCGGGAGCCGACGATGGCGACCGCCTGCGCGTCGCGCGCCTCGATGGTCCCCCAGACATAGAGCACCAGGGGCGGCGCGTAGATCTGTCGGAGCGGGGCGGGGTAGCGGTCGTCGTCGGGGGTGAGCACGTCCAGCCCGCGGGCTTCGATCTTGGCCAGTTCCGTATCGAGGTCGACGATCTCCCGCCAGCCGGCGATGGTCGCGGCGAGCTCCCGGCCGACCCCGCGGGCGCGGGCGAGCTGCGCCGCCCCGGCGGCGAGGATGTCGGTCACCGCCGGGAAGCAGTCCAGCAGGGCGCGCACCCGCGCTGGCCCGATGCCGGGCAGGAGGTTGAGGGCGATGTATGCTTCCCTTGCGTCCACTCGATTGCTCTCCTCCCTTCCCGCGTCTCCCCCTCAGCGCAGCGCCTCGATCGCGGCGCGGATCTCCCCCTCGCCGACCCCGTCGCGCAGTTCGGCGCGGCCGAGCTCCGGCACCACGACGAAGCGGATCTGGCCGCCGCGAAACTTCTTGTCCCTCCCCATCAGTTCCAGCAGCCGCCCGGTCTCGATCTCGGCCGGCAGGCGGGTGGGGAGCCCGAACTTCTCCAGGGCGGCGACGACGCGCGCCGCGTCGGCCCCGGGCAGGCCGGCGATCTGCTGCGAGACGGTCCCGGCGGCGACGAGGCCGAGGCTGATCGCCTCGCCGTGCAGGTAGCCCCCATATCCACCGGCGGCCTCGACCGCGTGGCCGACCGTATGGCCGTAGTTGAGGTGGGCGCGGTCGCCGTGTGTCTCCCGCTCGTCCGCCTCCACGACCCGTGCCTTGATGGCCACGTTGCGGGCGATGAGCGGCGCGATGCCGGCGCTGCCCTCGACCGCCATGACCTCGTCGAGCATCGCCGCGTCGCGGATGGCGGCGTGTTTGATCACCTCCGCGAAGCCCTCGTTGAACTCCCTCGCCGGCAGCGACCCCAGGGTGTCGGTGTCGGCGACCACCAGGCGTGGCTGGTGGAAGGCGCCGATCAGGTTCTTGCCCTCCGGCGCGTTGACGCCGGTCTTGCCGCCCACCGAGCTATCGACCTGGGCGACCACAGTGGTGGGGATCTGGACAAAGGGGATGCCGCGATAGAAGACGGCGGCGACGAAGCCGCCGAGGTCGCCGACCACCCCGCCGCCGAGCGCGACCAGGAAGCTGTCGCGGCCGTGGCCGTCGCGGATCATCTGCCGGCAGACGTCTTCGGCGACGGCCATCGACTTGCTGGCCTCGCCGGCCTCGGCGGTGACGGTGGTGGCCTCGATCCCGGCCGCCCCCAAGGCCTCGCGCACGGTGTCGGCGTAGAGCGGTCCGACGGTGCTGTCGGTGAGCAGCGCGCAACGCCCGCCGATCCCGAGGCCGCCGATCGCGGCGCCGCAGCCGGGGAGCAGGCCGGTGCCGACCAGCACGTCGTACTCGCGACCGGGGAGGTCGACGCGGACGGTTTCGCAGATCTCAGACATCGGGGGAGGAGGGGAACAGGGCGAGCACCCGCTCCGCCGCCGACTCTGGATGCTCCGCTTCCCCTAGGCAAACCCTTTGGAAGCCCGCCTCGCGCCGGAACCAGGTGAGCTGCCGTTTGGCGTAGCGCCGGCTGGCCTGCCGGATCTCCGCGAGGCAGTCGTCGAGGGAACACCCCCCGGCGAGGTGCTCCCGCACCTGGCGGATACCGATCGCCTTCTCGGCGGTCGCCGACAGGTGCTCGGGCAGGGCGCGGACCTCGTCGAGCAGGCCGGCGTCCACCATCTGTCCGACCCGGGCGTCGATCCTCCGGTAGAGCTCCGCGCGGGGGCGCTCGAGGATCACCCCGTCGAACTCCGGTTGCTCGCCTCCGGCCCAGGCGGTCTTGACCTCGGACATCGGGCGGCCGCTGAGGATGCTGATCTCGACGGCGCGCATAACGTATCGGCGGTTGCGCAGGTTGACCGCCTCCGCCCCGGCCGGGTCGAGCCCGCGCAGCCGCGCGACCAGCTCGTCGTCGGCGAGCGCCTCCAGTTCGGCGCGGAGCGTCGGGTCGGCGGGCAGGTCGGAGAGGCCGTGGGTGAGGCTCTTCAGGTAGAGGCCGCTGCCGCCGACGACCAGAGGGCGCACGCCGCGCGCCGACAGGGAGTCGAGCACCGGCCGGGCGAGCCGGGAGAAGCGGCCGGCGTTGCACTCCTCGTCGAGCCCCAGGCAGCCATAGAGGTGGTGTCCGACGAGCGCCCGCTCGGCGGCACCGGGGGCGGCCGAGACGATCTCGACCCCCTGGTAGAGCTGGTAGGCGTCGGCGTTGACCACCTCGGCGCCGAGCTTCGCCGCGAGAGCCAGCGCCACCGAGCTCTTCCCGGTGCCGGTGGCCCCTGCGATGTAGAGCGGGCGCATTCGACCGCGCCGCGTCCGGCGCTCCCTGGCGTTCGGCTAGGCGCGCTCCTTCGCCTTCGGGCCGGCGCTCTTGGCGCCGCTGACGACGATCTTGCGGCCCATGAACTCCCGGTCGTGCAGGGAGTCGACCGCCCGCTTGGCGTCGCCGATGTCCGCCATCTCGACGAAGGCGTATCCCTTGGAGCGCTGGTTGCGCTGGTGGCAAACGACCTCGGCGTTGGCGACCTCGCCGACTTCGGCGAAAAGCTTCTCGAGGTCGGCGTCGCCGGTGTCGTAGGAGAGGTTGCCGACGTAGAGCCGGGTTCCGGTCACCTCGACCTTCTCCGGTTTGCGCGCCTGGCGTTCGGTGCCCTCGCCGCGCCGCTGGCTCGAGGTCTTCCGCTTCGGGCGCTCGGCGGCGGCCGTCGTCCCCTTGTGCGGGGGCTGTGCCGGGGTCGGCTGTTTCTGGGCGGGCGACTTGCGTCTCGGTCCGCCGAGGCCGATCAGGCCCAGCAGCTTCTCCCAGAAGGTGGGGGGCTTGGTGCGGCGGGGGACCTTCTGTTTGACGAAGCGGCGCTGGCTGCCGCCGCCGCCGGGGTGGCGCGAGGCGGCGTCGCCGCGGTTGCCTCCGCCGCGGTTGCTACGGTTGCGGTTGCGACTGCCGCCGCGGCTACGGTTGCCCCTGGAGCGGTTGCTGTTGCGGTTGCCGCCCGAGCGCGGTTGGGATGAGTTGTTGGCCATGGTATCTGGTCGTATCGTTTGGGTTCTGGGTGCGTGGCGGCGCACGGTGTGGACCAGGGCGACCAGCTGCCGGGGAGACTTCTGCTGCAGCGGGAGCATACGGGGTCTCTGGCTTCGTGGGGGTCGTCGGTCGGATGGGCCGGCCGGGCGTTCGTTCGCCTCGGCCCGGCCGCGGTCTGGGCGTGCCGCCGTTCGATTGAGGTGGGGTGGGGGAGGTATCCCGCGAGGTCTCCCGGGACGCCGCTCAGTGGGCGCGGCGCCGTGGTAATCCGCCGGCCCGGTAGGGCGGGCCGATCTGCGTTAAGGATTGGGGGATAGGGAGTTGCGGGCACCAGTCTGGTTTTGGGGTGCGCCCTGTCCGGGCGCCGTAGGCAGCGTGGCTGCCCACGGCGCGGAACAT
>JANQMB010000272.1 GCA_028280355.1 Verrucomicrobiales bacterium | reverse complement strand
GGTTAGGAAACGGCCTGGTTCCCGACGCGCTCCTTGCGGGTGAGGAACTGCCAATCGGTGACGCGGACGAACAGCTTGAAGAAGCGTTCGCCGCCCTTTTCCCACTCGTCGAGCTGCAACCGTCCTTCGATGTAGACGGGCGTCTTGGTAGTCACGTGGCGCTCGAAGGCCTCGCCCCGCCGACCCCAGATCTCGAACTCGACGGCGGTGAGCAGCTCGATGGGATCACCTCCGCCAGCGCGGCGGATCCTCTCGTTGTGGATCAGGCGCGCCCGGGTGACGGTCGATTCGCCGGCTTTGGCTGTTTTCGCGGGCTTGGCGATATTGCCAGTCAGCTCGATGCGGTTGCGTTGGAACATGATCTCGGTGGGTTGTGGTTTGGAGGCTCCCTGCGGTTCACCAGCCGTAGGGCGAACGGTCGAGCTTGTAGGTCTCAAGGTCGCGCCGGTTGCCGATCTCGAAGCGCCTGGCATCCAGCTCGGCCTCCGCCTTGGCCTGCGCGTCGGCCTGGTTCTGGTTCTCGATGGCGCGCGCCTCGGCGTCCGCCTGGGCGATATCGAGTTCGCGGTCGGTGGCCTGGAGTTCGGTCTGTAAGCCTAACAAGACGCCGGTGAGCTTCTTGACCTCGCTGTCGGTCTCGGCGCCGCGTAGCTGTTCCGTGGTGCCCGCGATCTCCTCCCGCAGGGCGTCGCGCCGCTCCAGCACGTCCTCTTTCTTCGCCCGGTATTGCTCGATGGTCTCGCGCGTGGCGTCGTTGGGCTTGTATATGGCGGCCTCGCGTTGGGATTCTTCGCCGTCGATCGTGATCGATGGTGTGATCGGCCGGTAGACGCCGTGGCCGTCGAAACCGAAGATGCCCTCGCCGGTGATCTCGGGTAGGCGAGCTTCGATGTCGAGCCCTCCGGTTGATCGCCGCAGCTCGTCTAGCAATCCGTCGATGCCGGCGAGGTCGAGGATCGATTCAGGGTCGCCGAACCGCTCCAGATAGTCGTCCATCTGGGCGATCTGCGTGTAGAGCTGCTCGATCTGTTCGTAGAGCTGGGTGATCTGCTCGACCTGCTTCAAGATCTGTGTCTGCTGGTTGGCCTCGTGCAGGACCTGTTGCACGTAGTCGATCGCGCTGGAGGTCCGGTTGACAGCGATGTGCGCGGCGTCCACGACGGGGATGCCGCCCGCTCCGGCGATGGATAGGGGCAGCACGAGCGCGAATATCGTCAGGATGGTGGTGGATGGTGATCTCATGGTTGGTATTGGTGGGTCGATTGGGGTTTTTGTTTCTGTGTTTCTGTGCGTAGCTGGTTCACCTTCGGATTCGGACGGCTCGGGTTCCTGGCGTCGTCTTCGGCGCCTGACGTACTGGCCACCCGTCGGGGGTGCCCCCGGGAGGGGTCAGTTTGGGAACGAGCGGGAAGTCCTCGTGCGGCATCGTTGGCGTCCCGAGACCGGCCACCGCAGCCTTAGTGCCTTTGAGGGGCGAGGCGGCGCCCCCTAGCGGGTTGGCGATCTTTCCTAGGGAGGCGTGTTCGGCCATGCGGGATGCATGGTCGTCGAGCCGCCGCCGCTCCAGGGCCTCATCGGCACGCCGGAGGATCTCGTGTTCGGAGTCGGCGTGGGGGTCGACGTTCCCGTCGTGGTGGTATCGGGATCTCATGGCTCTAGCACTTCGATGATCTGCGTATGTTGCTCGATGATGGTGCCGTCCTGACTGACGTGTTCGGGCACGGGGATCTCGTAATAGGAAGGTGTCAGGATTGAGGAAACCCCCGGTCCACTGAAGCCGAACTCGTCGCCCCGGTGCAGGTTCTTCTGCACCCAGTAGAGCCGCTTCACCTCGTCGCTACGCCCCTTGTCGTAGCCGGTGCCGTAGGCCTTCCGCTCGCCACCCTCACGGACCTGGTTGACGATGGCACCTGCGGCGACTCCGGTGGCGGCACCCAGCAGGGCGCCCTCGGGTCCGCCGTCGGTCATCTCGTGGCCGAGGTAGGCCCCGGTGGCGCCGGTGAGGGCATACGTGGCGGCTTCAGGGATGCTGCTGCAGCTGGCCAATAGCGACAGTGCCAGGAGGCCTAGCAGGATGGGGGACGTCTTCGCGATCGGTTTCATCGCGAGGTAGTTCACCGCCTACTTCAAAACATCACAGGAAACCTGTTCTTCTTCTGCCGTTTGCCATTGCAAGTCGGTAACTGCATCCCCGAGATCGGGCTCACTTGGCGATCCTGCGAGGCGCCCGTAGTTTTACCGTCCGCCCTCTACCCCCAACTTCTTCCAGCACGATCGATTTCTCATCTTCGTCCCACTCCCCCTCGTAGGCGATGGGACGGGGGCTCAGCATATTGCCCTCGAATTTCCACGCCAGGTAGGCCCCCTTCTTCGTGTCGTAGGTGAAGATCCAGAACTCGAGGACTTCGGTATCGGCATCGATAAGACTGAACTACTTGCGAAGGTGGAAGTGGTTGCCGTGTCCGTAGAAGGCGCCCTCGGTCTCGACCACGATCCCCCCCTCCTCTGCCGGGCCCGACTCCTGCCGGAACGTCCCCTCGAAGTGCTCGAACACCGCCATCTCCTTCGCCCGCGCATAGGTCGTCGCGTCTAGCGGAGAGGTTAAGGCCAGCATGCCTGTCAGCAGGGCAACGGGGTACATCGTCCTCATGCCGGAGCTTACAGCACTTTTTGACGGCAGTCATCCACTGCCGGCGCTCAGATGGGAGGCGGTTGCGCTTGCCGGTCTCGGACGTGGCCTAACGCTCGTCGTGATTTCCCGTGGGGCCGGCCCGCCGGGTCGTCATGGGAAATCTGGCACCCCTCAGGCCGTGCGCCGGACACGCACGGCCGCCGAGATTCCCTTGGCCCCCTGGCTCTAGTTTTCTCGTTTCTGTGTGGATTACACACGCTTGATATCTCGGGCCCCTTGACCTCTAGTGCCTGGAGTGCGCACAGAATTACCCTGTCCTCCTAACCACGCATGACCCGGGCCGCTGCGCCTCGCCGCCGTTGCCCGGGTCGTGCAACCCCCCTTCGCGGCCGGTCGGTTGAGGCCAGTCCTGGATGCGCACCGGAACTTCGGGGGAGGCCTATCGGGGCGGCTCCCACACCCGTATTTTCCAGTTGACCGTGAGAAGAAACGCACCGACGCCTTACCCGGACGACGGCGCACAGGCGCATGGACAGAGGTGGCTCAGGCGATCACCTGGTCAGGACTTGGACTGAGATCTTCAAAAAAAAGAGAGAGCACGGCAGCTGAGAGAAGAAGAATGCTATCGGCTCGTGCTTTGCCCCCAACCAAACATGACACTACGACGACTGACAATGAACCGAATTGCCGCGTCGGGCCTATGCCTTCTTGGGCTCGGTTTCGCCAACGCTGAAGGGCAGCTCGCGGAGGCGGGCCAGGCGGAGTTGAGCGATGCCGAGGCGGACGCCATCGTGCGGGCCGAGTATGCGGAGAAACGCGAGCGCGAGCGTGTGCAGCTTGCCCGGATGAAGGCGAACAAGATCCTTTCGCGCAAAGTCGTCAACAGGGGGGGA
>JANQMB010000271.1 GCA_028280355.1 Verrucomicrobiales bacterium | reverse complement strand
CGGGCCGGGCCGGGGTTTCCCCGTAGCGCACCGTCGGGGAGATCGCCGAGGTGGTGCGCCAGACGATGTGGATCGAGCTGTCGGTGGCGAGCTGCAGGTAGGGGGCGCGGGAGAACGGTGACTCTCCGGCCTGGGCCGGGGCCGGGGTCGTCGGGCAGGCGAGGCAGATGAGGGCGATGGCTAGCGGGGGCGTGCGGAGGGGGCTCATGGGGGCGGATATCGTTGGGGGAGAAGGGGATCTTGTACCGCGGGGGGTCGGACGGCAACCTCCGGGGCCGCCGCCGCCTTGATCTGCGCGGGAAACGGGATAGGGTGGGGTTTCAACCAGTCTACGACGATGCCCGACAAAGATCTCAACATCACCGCCTACCTGAAAACCCACTGTGGTTGGAGCGAGGGGGTGCGCGCGATCATGCGCAAACACGAGCTCCAATACGAGGAGAAAGACATCATCCAGAACCCCGCGTTCCGCTGGGAGATGGAGCAGCGCAGCGGCCAGCCGCTATCGCCCTGCGTGGTGGTCAACGACGTCATGCTCGCCGACGTCAGCGGCGACGAGGTCGAGGCCTACCTGCTCGAGCAGGGTCTGGTCGGGGCGAGCGAGAAAGAGGCGGACGCCCCGACCGACTCGGCCTGCACCGACGAACAGCACGCCGCCATGGAGCAGGCTGCTGGCAAGATCAAGTTCGTCCAGTAAGGGCGGAGGACCGGCGGGGTTGGCCGCCGGCTTTGACGGTCCACGGCCGGTCCACGGCCGGTCCACCCACCCCTGACGCCGCGGCGTAGGGGGAACCTACGCCGCGGCTGTGGGGTCTGGTGTGGGGTCTGTCCGTCGGGTTTGGCCTCAAGGCTGGATCCAAAAAATTTCAGCAGGGCCGATGGCGATGTCGATGATGTTCTGGCCGAGGGAGTTGATCTTGGTCACGGTTCCGGCGTGATCGTTGCCCCACGCGAACCACATCCCGTTGGCCTTCTGGACCGCGGTGACCCCGGCGCCGCAGCGCACCGCCCTGACCCGGGTGTTCTTGAGCTCCTCAGGGGGCGCCGCTTCGGTCTCCGGGTTGTCCCACATCCAGATCTTCCCGTCGTCGGTGAGGGCCAGCGCGAGGTTCGAACCTTCCTGGGTCGCGAGATCGACGACTTTCCGGTTGGCGAACCGGCGGCGGAGGGTTTTCGGGATCGCCCCCTTCTTTGCGTCCCCCCAGCAGTGGAGCTTCCCCTTCGAGTCGATCCCATAGCAATGGGTGTCTAGCTGGGCGACCTTCAGCATCGCGGTGACGCTGGAGGTGGGTTGGACCGACTCCGGCGCGTCGTAGCAGGGGCCGGCGCCGGAGACCTTGCCGCTCTTGTGAACGGCGGTGGTGCTCCCCTTGCGGACGCTCGCCTGGATCACGTCGTTGCGCTCGGGGAACGCGGCCAGCGAAAGGACGCCGGCGGGGCTGATCGCCACGATGTCGTCCCCCGTCCCGCCGGGGACGAAGTCGGCGACGGGTTCCTTCAACTCGGTGACCGGCAGAAACGGATGGCTGGGGTGGCCGGGGCGTTTGCCGAAATAGACCTTCCCCTTTGCGTCGAGTGCGAGCCAGCCGCCGTTGGAGCAGCCGACCTTGACGATGTCCGCCGAACCTTTCGCTGCCCCCAGCGGGATCTCCCGGTCCCGGTTCCATGCGAGGAGCCGCCCCCGCCTCATCTTCGCCAGGTCAGGCAGCGCCCGGCGGGGCAGCGAGAGTTTCCCGGAGGTCCTCTCGAAAAAGTTGGTGTAGGTACTATCCTTCGCGCCGGTACGGCGGGTAGGTTGCTCCTTCTTGGTGACGGCGGGGGGCGACGAGGGCACCCGCAAGGCGCCCGACGCCCCGACGAAGGTCAAGGGCTCCGGGATCTCGATGACCGGCGTCCCATCCACCGACTGCTCGCGGAACTTGCGGACGGCGATGGCCTTTTCGATCTGTTTCCCCTTGGTGTGCTTGATCTCGATGCGTTTGAGTTCGTCGAAGAACTGTTTCGAGATGAGCTGGAGGGCGTCGGAATGGTCGCCGCTGATGGCGTCTAGTTGCCCCTCGTAGATCCTCCTGATCTTCTGCAGCGCCTCCGGGGTATCGCCGTCTAGCCCCGGGAGACCTCCCGGCTTCTGCCCGTCTTTGAAGGCCTCGATCTCCCGGTCGAAGGCCAGCACGCCGTCGAGGTTCCCGGTCGAGGTGATACGTTCTTTCTCCCGCTTCAGGGCTTCGAGATATCTCGCGGTCGTCTTGGACAACTTGTCGAGCGAGGGGGTGCCGACCTTCATGTCGTAGAGCGACTGGTAGCGTTTGCAGAGCGCCGCGATCTCGCCGTCCCCCCCGTCCTCTCCAGAGGTATCCGCCGGCTTGTCCCCTTCCACCAGCTCCGCAGGTGGCTCGGTCGGGGCGTCGTCGGGTGGTGTAGGCTGCGCATCCCCTTCGCCGGGGGCTGGCGGATCGACCTCCGCGTGTCGGGGAGGCGCCGGATCCTCCCCTCCGGTGTCCGGGAAATAGTCTGGCTCGTCGTGGGTCGTGCCATGGGTCGCCGACCCACCGGAGGGCGCACCGGTCTCGCCCCCGTCGCTCGCGCCGTCGCCGCGGAGGGCGGCGAGGGCGACGAAACCGACGCTGACGAACCCGGCGGTCAGCAGGAGCACTTTGCCGAAGCCCGTCTTCGCCGCCTGGGGTGAGGGGGCGGGGAGTTGTCTATGGTTGAGGAGCGCCGTCGCCGCGTTCGTGGGCGTCCCACGCCCGGGTTGGGGTGTGGCCTTGGGGGGGGCGATGATCTGGTCGAGCGCGGTCCAGAGTTCCGTGATCGACTGGTAGCGGGATCCCGGATCCCGCTGGATGGCTTTGTTGATGATCCCGTCCAACCTCGGGTCCGCGCCGGCCAACTCGGAGACCGGTTGGAAGGGGCCGGCCGGGACCTCGCCTGTGAGGGCTTCATAGAGGATGATGCCAAGGGCGTAGATATCGGCGCGGTGGTCGCCGTCGCCGCCCTCGGCCTCTGGGGCGAGGTAGGCCGTGTCCGCCTTGACCCCGAGCTGTCGGGCATAGGCGGTCGCGAGACCGAGGCCGACGACCTTCACCTGGCCCTCGGGGTTGAGCATGATATCCGGTGGCCTGAGGTCGCGGTGTACGATGCCCTGGCGGTGGGCGTAGTCGAGGGCCATACAGGCCTGGGTGACCGCCGCGATGATCTCCTTGTGACCGAGCTTTTGCGACCGGATGCATTGCAGCAGGACGTCGCCGCCCACAAACTCCATCACCGCATAGCGGATATCGTGGGATTCCTCACCCGTCCCGAGCGTCGCCTCCCCCGCCTCGTACACGGTCGCGATGTGGGGGTGCTGTAGCTGCTGATGGAGCGACAGGGCGACCGGTCTCGGCGCCCCGGCTGCCTGTTCCCCCGATGACCCCTCCGCCTTGAGAACTTTGATGGCGACAACCTGGTCGTCCGAGAGCCGCCGGGCTTTGTACACTGCGCCGTGCTCGCCCATCCCGAGCATGTGAACGACCGCGTAGTCGGGCAGCAGGGAATGGAGATCCTCGGGGGATAGCGGGGCGAAGGAGGCACCGCGACTAGAGTCGTCGCGGTGGGTCGCAGGGTGGCTTTGCTGGGGAGTGGACATCGGGTCGGGTTTGTTTCTCCATCTTCAACCAGACACAGAGATCCCATCGCCACGCGAGCCAGCTCGCCGCCAGATGCCAGCGGTCGACCACGTGAGATTCTGGGCAATACCTGTTGAGGCGGCGGATTGCCGCCGACGCCAGAGGAGGTGCATAGGGTATGGGATGTTGAGCGGGCGAAGGTGCTTCTAGGCCCTGGTACGTATATCCAAGCGACATCTGATGGGCAGATGGCCCACCATTAACGTAATTTTTTCCGTTTTCGCATCGGCCTCGACCCTCGAACCCTTCCCAGATAGAGATCTCGCCGCCGCACTCGCCCCGTGGCATCAGTGAGAAAAATCTCACAACTTCATCTCAAATATGTTGATTTTCTCTATTTGAGTGCGACTACGTGATGTTTCCATAATTTTTATATAGACCCTCTTTTGCTGATCGACGATGTCGAGACCCTGGCTACCGAGAGGGCGCGGGGACATTGAGAACACAGCGAAGCGCGCGGGGATCCGGGCGCTCGCAGGGTCTGTGCGAGTGTTGTTGACCGCTTGCTGTCTCTTCGTGGTTTGGCCTGGCGGGGAGGGGATGGCGGCGGATTACGGTCGTCTAAAGAGCGTGCCGATGGAGGCGGCTGTCGTGACCGCTCCTGCCGGGGGGCTCGAGTTGCGCTGGGCGGCGCGTGCCGATGTCGCCAGCTATGCCCTGACCCGCGCCAACCCCGACGGGTCGCTTGAGGCGACCGTGGCGCTGGGCGGCGACGCCGACCGCCATCTCGACAGCACGGTCGTTCCGGGTCTGGCGTACGAATGGCGGATGGTGGCGACGCTGACCTCCGGGGGGAGGGCGTACGGGGTGCTGCGCGGCGGGGTCGATGTCGCGCTGGTGGAGGACCGCGGGCGGGTGTTGGTCTGTGTCGCGGAGGGGGTCGTTGGTGGGCTCGCAGTCGAGATCGAAAGGCTGCGTCGCGATCTCGCCGGCGACGGCTGGCGCCCGGAGGTGGTCACCGTGCCTACCGGCGAGACGGTGGCCGGCCTCAAGGCGACGATCGTCGCCTCACATGGGGTGGATCCATTGCGGGCCGTTTTTCTCTTGGGCGATCTGCCCGTCCCCTATTCGGGTTCGGTCTATCCCGACGGCCACCTCAACCATCGGGGCGCCTGGCCGGCAGACGTCTACTACGCGGACGTCGACGGGGTCTGGACGGACAGCTGGCGCCACTCGACAGGTGCCTCGTCGCCGCGCAACCACAACGTCGTCGGCGACGGCAAGTTCGACCAGAGCACGCTGCCCTCGGACGCCGACCTCATGCTCGGCCGGGTCGACCTGTCGGACCTGCCGGCTTTCGCGCCGACCTCGGAGCTCGAGCTGCTGCGGAGGTACCTGGACAAGGACCACGCCTTCCGCGCCGGGCAGCTGGCGGTGCCGCGGGCGGCGCTGGTGGACGACAACCTCCCGTCCTACACGGAGGGGTTTACCGCCAACGCGCGGTCGGGTTTCGCGGCGGCGCTGGGGCATGCGGCGGTGGCGGACGGGGACTGGCCCGCCGGGACCGGGTCGCCGCGCTACCTTGTGGGGACGGGCGTCAGCACGGCCAGCTACACCCAGCTCAACGGTATCGGCAGCACGGCGGGCTTCGCCGCGGGCGACCCGGGTGTGGTGTTCAGCCTGTTCTTCGGCAGCTATTTCGGCGACTGGGACACCGCGGACAACCTCCTGCGCGCCCCGCTCGCCTGCGCGGGCGTCGCCCTGGCCTCGGGGTACTGCGGGCGGCCGCAGTGGCAGCTGCACGGCCTCGGGCTCGGCGAGCCATTGGGCGAGGTGGCCCGGGCGAGCCAGAACGCGCGTTCTCTGAACCCGTACCACACCAGCTACTACTCCCGCCAGATCCACGTCGCGCTGCACGGCGACCCGACGCTGCGGCTGTTCCCGCGCCCGGCGGCGGCGGGGGTCTCGCTGCAGCGCTCGCCGGCCGGCGCCGGGTTGGGCTGGGTGGCGCCGCCGCCGGATGGTGATCTGTTAGGCTACCATGTCTACCGGTCGGCGGGGATCGGCTCCCCGGCGTCGCGCCTGAACGGCGGGTTGTTGCAGGGCACCGCTTTCCTCGATCCGTCGCCCCCCGATGGGGGGGCGCTCTACCAGGTGCGGGCGATCTACCGCGAGACGACCGGTTCCGGCACCTTCATCAACAATGCGCAGGCGGCGTTTGCGAGCCTGGCGCCGCTGCCGGTGGTCGGGGTCGGTCCGGCGACGGCCAGCCTCGAGGAGGGGGTGGGGGCCGCGGTGGTCACGGTGACGCGCAGCGGCGCCCTCTCGGCGCCGCTGGAGGTGACCTTCGAGTTCTCGGGCACCGCCTCGCCGGTGGACGATATCGTCGGGGCGGACGCGGCGGTGACTTTCCCGGCGGGTGCTTCCTCCGTGGAGATGCCGCTCGTGGCCCTCGCCGACGGGGTCGAGGAGGGCGCCGAGGAGTTCGTGGTCGCGCTAGCTGGGGGGGGCGGCGGCTACCTGGTGGGTGCGCAGGGGGTCTGCGTGACGATATTCGACAACGCTTACAGCATCTTCGCCCAGGGGTGGTTCGGCCACGACGCGGCCGACCTCGGGGTCGCGGGGGAAGCGGCCGACCCGGACGGGGACGGGGTCTCCAACCTGCTCGAGTTCCTCGCCGGGAGTTCGCCGCTACAACCGAGCGCTACACCCCTGGAGATGTTGCCCGAGATCGAGGTCGACGGGGTCGCCTATCTGAGGTTCCGCTACGTCCGCGTCCCGCCCCCTTCCTCGTTGTCCGTCGCGGTGGAGACCTCGGCGGATCTCGTCACGTGGTCTGAGCCGGCCGGGGCGATCCTGTCGACCGCCCCGGCCCCGGGCGGGGGCGAGGTTGTGACGGTCCTCGTCCCGAAGGGTGGCGGCGTCCAGCGGATCTTTGCCCGGCTTACGGTGCAGTCACCGTAGGTTTCCCGAGGCCTGTTTTTCTGGGCCGTTCTTCCGGTTGAGCCGGAGTGTGTCCGCGTGCCGTCCGATCTCCGCGCGCCCGGCGCTCACTCCGCCAACACCATCGGCGCCGAAGCCGGCAGGGTCTTCGCCTCGCGCTGGCCCGCCCCACGCGCCGCCCCGTCGCCCAGCTCGGCGGCGGCGCGGGCGGCGAGTTCGCGCATCCTCTCCAACACCTCGGGGTTGGCGCCGGAGAGGTCGGCCTCCTCTGCGGGATCGTCCCGCAGGTTGACGAGCTTCCCGGGGCGACCCTTGCCGGTCTTCTCCACCGAGGACCAGCTCGGGTAGGTCCGTTCCAGCTCGAGATGGTACTTCCAGTCTCCCTGCCGCACCGCCTGCAGCTGGCGCCGCCGGTAGTAGTAGAGGGCTTCGTGGGGCGACTTGGCGCCCGCCTCCCCGAACAGCAGGGGGGCGATATCGTGCCCGTCGATCTTCCGCCCGGGCAGCGGTGCGCCCGCCAGGCGGCAGAAGGTGGGAAGGAGGTCCATCGTGGTCGCCAGCTCCCTGCAGGTCGAGCCGGCGGCGATCCTGCCCGGCCAGCAGGCGATCATCGGCACCCGCATCCCGCCCTCCATCGTCGAGCCCTTCCCCCCGGACAGCGGGGCGTTCGACCCGCCGTTGCGGCCGTTCGACCCGTTGTCGGAGGTGAAGATCACCAGCGTGTTCTCCGACAGCCCGTGCTCCTCGAGGCACGAGAAGATCTGGCCGGTCGACCAGTCGATCTCCTCCACCGAATCGCCGTAGCGGCCGTTGGCGCTCCCCCCGTGAAAGTCGGGCGAGGCGAACAGCGGCAGGTGCGGGAAGGTGTGCGGCAGGTAGAGGAAGAAGGGGGCCGCCCTGTTCCCCACGATGAACTCCACCGCCTGTTGGGTATAACGTTTTGTTAGCGTCGACTGGTCGGCCGGCGCCTCCACCACCCTCTCGCCCTCGACCAGCGGCAGGGGCGGGTCGCCCCTGCGCCCCGACTGCATGTCGTTGGGGTAGGGGATGCCGTAGTAGTGGTCGAAGCCGTGCCGGGTCGGCAGGTGTCCGGGCTGGTCGCCGAGGTGCCACTTGCCGATGCAGGCGGTGGCGTAGCCCCTCGCCTTCAGCGCCTCGGGCAGGGTCACCTCGGCGGGGTCGAGCCCGCGCCGGCTGCGCGGGATCAGCACCCAGTGGCCGGTGGCGTCCTCGTGCATGCCGACGCGCCGCGGGTAGCAGCCGGTCATCAGGCTGGCGCGCGAGGGCGTGCAGACCGGGCTGGAGGAGTAGAAGTCGGTGAATCGGATCCCCCGCCCGGCGAGCGCGTCGATGTGCGGGGTGCGGTTCTTCGTCGAGCCGTAGCAGCCGAGGTCGCCGTAGCCGAGGTCGTCGCAGAAGATGACGATGAAGTTGGGCGGGCGCGCGTCTGCCGGGCCGGCGCCGGCGGCTGTGGCGGCGAGCAGGCCGAGCGCCGCCAGCGCCGGGAGGGGCGACTTCGTGGCTTTCATCGGGCGCACGATAGATGCTCGCCGGGGTCTTACATCCCCCGATTTTCGCGCCGTCCCGCCCGGGGTCACCCGGCCGGCTCAGAAAACCCCAACTCTCCCGTTGAGCGCCGCCGGGCGCCGGGTAGGGTTTGGCGATGATTTGCGATGTCTGCCAGGACAAACACGCCACGGTCTACCTCACCCAGATCGTCGACGGCCAGATGCAGAAGGTGAACCTGTGCGAGGGCTGTGCGAAGGAGAAGGGCGTGACCGACCCGACCGGCTTCGCGCTGGCCGACCTCCTGCTCGGCCTGGGGTCCGACGAGAAGGTCGGCGGGTCCGCCGACGAGCGCCGCTGCGACGTCTGCGGCTTCACCCACTCGGAGTTCAAGAAGACCGGGCGCCTCGGCTGCAGCGCCTGCTACCAGACCTTCGGCGACGGGCTCGACAGCCTGGTGAAGGCGATGCACAAGGGCACCCGGCACGTCGGCAAGGTGCCCACCCGCTACCGTGCCACCAAGCGGTTCACCGACCAGATCTCCGAACTGAAGCACCGGCTCAAGATCGCCATCGGCGACGAGAACTTCGAGGAGGCGGCGAAGCTGCGCGACGAGATCAATTCCGCCGAGGAGGAGTTCATCCGCTCCAAGGCCTGACCGGTCCGCCCCGGCGGACGCCTGCGCCATGATGAAGTTCGACACCCTCCTCAAGAACCCGGCCGAGTGGATGCACAGCGCCGACCCGTCGTGTGAGATCGTGATCAGCAGCCGGGTGCGGCTGGCGCGCAACCTCTCCGGCCTGTCGTTCCCGGGCTGGGCCGCCGAGGGGGACCGGGTGCTGGTGCTCGGCTCCGTGA
>JANQMB010000262.1 GCA_028280355.1 Verrucomicrobiales bacterium | reverse complement strand
CCTGGCGCTCGCCGCCGTGGTGGTGTTTTTCGTCAGCCGCGAAGAGGATCGCGGCAACCTCGCCTCCGCCGAGCGGACCTACATCGACTGGCTCATCGGCAACAGCAAGAAGAAGGTGCTCACCCCATCGGTCACGCTCCTGCGGATCGGGGGCGCCGACAAGACCATCCTGCAGCGGTGGCCGCCGGGGCCGATCGACTACTCGATCATGCTGCGCCGGCTCAAGCTCTACGGCCCCAAGGTGATCGCCGCCGAGCCCCCGCTGCGCTGGGAGGACGTCGACGAGGGAGAGCTGGAGGTGCTGCGCTCCGCGGGGCTGCAGTTCGAACGCGGCCAGCTCCTCCTGGGCGCCGTCCTGCAGCGCAACCCCGCCGCCGAACCCCCCAGGGACAGCACGCTGAGCATGCTGCAGCCGCTGCCGGAGGTCGGGGGCGACCTCTCCGCCGTCCCCGAGTTCACCAACATCCTCAGCCTCCCCGACCCGCGCCTCACCTCCGCCGGGGCGCCGGTCGGTTTCACCGCCATCGACCTCGGCGACGAGAGCCAGGGGGGGGACTCGCTCCTCGTCCCGTTGCTGGCGAAGATCGGCGAGACGGTCGTACCCTCTTTCGTTTTGCTAGCGGCGATGCTCGAACTCGACGCGGCACCGGGTGACGTCGCGGTGGTGCTGGGCGAGCGCATCGTCATCAAGGGGGAGCTGACCATCCCCATCGACGCCAGCGGCGCCCTCAACGTGTTCACCGGCCTGCGCCCGGTCCTGCCGGTCCGCGAGGCGAACATCCTGGTCTGGGACCCGGACGACGACTCCGGGGGGCCGGGCGGCGGCCTCGGCAAGGACGAGCGCGAGGCGCTGGCCAGCCGGGTGGTCCTCCTGGGGCTCGACGACGAGGGCTCGCGCAGCGTCCCCGCCGGCGGCGGCCTGACGATCTCACGCGCCGAGCTGTTCGCGCTCGCCATCGCCACCATCCAGAGCGGCCGCCACCTGGAGAAGGTCTCGCCCGCCGCCGGTTGGGCGGTGGCCGCGGGGCTGGCGCTGGCAGGGCTGCTCGTCCTGCTGCCGCGGCGCGGCCGGGCGATCGGCCTGGCGCTGCTGCTGGCGATGCTCTATTTCGCAGGCAACATGCTCCTCTTCCAGGGCAGCCAACGCTGGGTGCCCCCCGCTGTACCAGTGGCCATACTCGGCTGCGTCCTGCTGGTTGCGCTGATGCCCGGCGACGGGGGACGCGGCCGCACACCGGATCCGGACGAAACCTAGCGCAGCCAGAATAGGCCGCAGCAGCAGATGGTGTCAGGGCGTGTTTGAAAGCGGCATGGCGACCGGAGGGGCGGCATCTTGCCGCCTATGGGGTAGACGTGTCCGGCGTCTTCGTAGCCACGAGCGTGAGCGAGTGGGAACCGCCCCCTTGTCGACTCGCTCACGCTCGTCGCCACCCCCCACATCGACCGGAGCGTTGGGCGTCCCCCGCTTTGCATAGACACGCCCTAGGTGAGCATCGACAAGCGGCAAGATGCCGCCCCTCCTCCTGAGTTGCACGACTCCTTCCTCTCCTCGGTCGCCGCGAGGATTTTCAGATGCTCCCTAGAGCTCGCGGGGGATGCCCCCCCACCCCTCAGTCCTCGTCGTCGCCCCCGGCAGCCTTCTCCTTGATCAGGGCCTGGTCTTCGTCGGACAGCTTGCCGATGTCGTATTTGAAGATCCTGCCGTTCGGGAAACGAAACGTGCCGGTGTTCCCCTCGAGGGAGACCAGCGCAGCGGTCAGGGTCTTGCCCTCGGCGTTCTTCCACTGGCGCTCCTCCACCAGGTGGGTCGGCTTCGCGAAGATGTCGTCAGCAGCCCCGGCATCGTCAGCCTTGGCCTCCTTGAGGGCGGCCTTGATGGCTTTCTCGGTCGCGGGGTCCGAAGGGTGCCCGTGGTGGACCAGTTTCCCCCCCACATCGAAGACCGCAGTATGCGGGATCCCCCTGCTCAGGCTGGGGCCGCGAACCCCGCTCACCACGGGGAACTCGACCTTGTGCTCGTCCAGGATCTTCTTGATCGACCCGCTGTCGCTCCCCTGAACCTCGGCGCCGATCATCACCATCCCCTTCTTCGCATACTTTTTATCCATCTGAACCAGATGGGGCATTCCTGCAATGCAGGGGCCTCACCGGGTGCCCCAGTATTCGATCACCACGACCTTGCCGTCCATCTTGTCGAGGTTCACCTTCTCGCCGGAGACATGCTCCCCCAGGCTGAAGTCAGAAAGCTTGTGCTCGGACTCTTGCGCCAGCGCCGCGAGGGCGGACGCGCCAAGACCGAGGAGAACCCATGCCAATGTTCCTTGGAGTGTTTTCATAGCGGTAGCAGTCTCTCGGGAGACCACATGTTAATTGTATAACACCGAGAAATCTCACTCGGCAACGGAGAAATTTTCCATTAATTTCTAAGGGTCAGGCGCCGGATGGGTCTCCTCCCCCAGAGACGACAAACATCCATGACAGGCAGCAGATGCCACAACCCGACCTCAGCGCCGCCGAGCCCCTAGGACGCCCGGTGGCCAAGATCTCGCTGGAGCGCCTCTTCGAAGACGAGGAAAGCCCGTTGCTGGGCTTCGCCTACGGCTTCGTGCGCCGACGCGAGATCGCCGAGGACATGGTGCAGGAGGCCTTCCTCCGGCTGCATCGGCACTGGGCCGAGGTCGAGAACCCCCGCGCCTGGATCTACCGGGCCACCCGCAACCTCTGCCTGACCTGGATCCGCGACCACAAACGGGAGACCCCCATGCGAGAGGACCAACCACCAGACACCACGGCCCTGGAACCTGCCCCGCCGGACAGGGCGCTCGACCAGCTCGAGGCGCTGGGCACCCTGCGCTCGCTGCTGGCCGAACTCGACGAGGCCGACCGCGAGATCGTCCGCCTCAAATACGCCGAGGGGATGCGCTACAAACAGATCGCCGAGCGCACCGGCCTCAGCGTCAGCAACGTCGGTTACAAACTCCACCACATCCTCCGCGGCCTCGCCGGCTCGCTCCGCCAGTCCGGCGTCCACCACAGCGGGACCTGATAGCCCAAGATCCCATATCCTATATCCCAACTCCGCCGCCGCAGGCGGCTCCTTCCCATGCCCTCCGACGACAGCAAACTCGAACCCTGGACCGACCCCGCGCTCGAGGCGCGCCTGGTCGCCATGATCCTCGGCGAAGCCTCGGACTACGAGCGCGCCGAACTCGAGGGCGCGATCGCCGACAACCCCGACCTACAATCCCTCCACAGCCACCTCTCCACGGCCCACCAGCTGCTTCTCTCTAGCCATCCGGTGGAGTCGTCCGACGCCGACGCCCCCGAGGGATGGAAACTCTCGCCGGAGCGCCGTACCGTGGTGCTCGAGCGGATCGCCGAGGGGACGGCGACCTCCGAGGACACGCCCCCCACCCCCAATGCCCGGACCGCATCGGGGGAGCCGGGGCAGTGGCGCCGGCTGGCCGCGGTCGCCGCCGTGCTGGCGATCGCCTGCGCCCTGACGCTGACGCTCTCCTTCCCGATACGCTCCAAGCTTGCGGCCGATATGGCGGGTCACTCCGAACAGAGGATCATCCAGGGCGTCGCGAATACCGGCGGGGGGCGCGGGGCAGCGAGCGAGCATTGGGAAACCGATAGGGCAAAGATCCGGTTGAATAGCAAATCGACCGGCCTCACCCGCGCCCCTCGGCCCAGCAGCCCGCAACCAGGCGAACCCTCCGCCTCGGAGTTCCCGGAGCTAGAGTGGGCAGGCGCCGGTCGCGGCAAGAGTCTCGATTCCACAAGGGTGGTCATCCTGTCCGACGGGTCGGGGAGCATGTCCGAGACCACCCGGGGGAGGCGACCGGCGACAGGAGCTGGCGCGAGGCTCAGCACAGAGCCGGCCGACAGCCCGGGCGCGGGCGGCGCCCGATCCGAAACGAGATCGATCGCCGCCTCCCGCAACGGTGGCCAGGAGCCCCTCCTCAATGTTGAGTCCAAGGACGACGGTCAGGCGCCGGCCTCCCGAGGGCCGACGACCTTCGACCTCGCCCTCGCCGGGTTCGGCGACGAGCGTTACGACGACGCCTCGCTCTCCCTCAATAAAAACACGCGCTGGGGGATCGATGGCGACCCCGCCGGGGTAAACCGCTACGAGTACAACAGCTATTTCGGAGCGCTCGAAGGGGCTGGAGAACAGCAGCCGTCCGTGAGGGATGACGATGGGGACCGGGGCAAAGTCCCGGCACCGAAGACCACCCCCGGCAACGCCGCCCCCGCCAAACTCCACGATGTCGACAAGCGCACGAAGGAAGTATCGGGGGCGTCCATCGACCCGCCAGAAGACGAACGCCGGGAGGAGTGGAAGAGCGACCTACCCGGGCTCGATAGCGAGACGCTCGCGGGGGACCTGCTGCCCGACGGTAAGCTCGGCACCGCGTTCAACCGATCGCACCTCGCCAAAGAGAAAAGCGAGGCATCCGCGAGATCGCGCGAGCGGGGCGAGGGCGACGCCCGCGATTCCGGCTGGTTCACGCCACCGGCGGTCGACCCCATCCCGAGTCCAGATCCAGAGACCCTCGAAAGGGCCAACGGCCTGGGTTGGGAGAACCCCGTCGCCACACCGGCCCAGGGGAGGACAACGGGGACCGGGCCTCAGTTTGAGACCAGCAAGAGCGATGAGGGACTGGAGGACACCGAGAAGCAGCTGGCGCTAGCTCTCGACCAGAAGCAATCTGGAGCGACCGATCGCACCATCCGGAAGAAGGGCGAAAGCCTCCAGCACCGATATTGGGAATTCGCACCGACCGATACCCGGACGACGCTACGCCGCCAGAATGGCGACGGGCTCGGCGACGGGGACGGCGCAGAGACACCTTCTATCAGGACGGTCGTCGGGGAGGACGTCGCGCCCAGATGGTTGCTCGACGGCCTCGACGAAGACGAGGGCGGCGGTGGTTTCGGCGGTGGCGGCAATGGCCAGGGGCAACAGAATCGCACCGCGGCCCTCCCGGGCGACAAGCTCGAAGAGCTGGAGGAGAGTGACGAAAAAGAGAGCTACCGACCCGCCGGCGACAACGAGAACGCGGCCGGGAACGGCAAGCTTGGGTCGATCCAGGTAAGCGGCGGAACGATAGCGAACGAGACCGGCCTCCCCACCGACGCCGACCTAGACGGCCTCCTGCGGGAAGGCGAACCGTACGCATCGCGGTCGGGGCGCGAAGAACACGTCGAGAGGCTGAGCGAAACGGTCGCCGGCTCGCGCGAACGCGAGGGCAAAAAGGACGCCGCCCCGGAGGAAGTCCCAATCGTCACGAAGGGGGGGGAGGCACCGGGGGACGAGGAGAGGAAACGGCTTTCGAAGCGTGCTGCGCAGGCGGCGATCGACCTCGAGAAACTCGCCGCCGACGAGCCCTTCTCGACCTTCTCGCTCAACGTCAGCGATGTCTCCTTCAAGCTCGCCAAGTCGGCCCTGTTGGAAGACGGCCGGTGGCCGGAGGCCGCGAGGGTCCGCCCCGAGGAGTTCGTCAACGCCTTCGACTACCGCGACCCCTCCCCCACCCTCG
>JANQMB010000216.1 GCA_028280355.1 Verrucomicrobiales bacterium | reverse complement strand
CCCCTGACCCCACCAGATCGGGGCGCCACGCCGCCCCGGCCGATCTCGCCCGGCAGCCAACCGCGTCTTTGACATTCGCCCGCGGCCGGGCATTGGTTCCCTCCCCGTTTTTAAAAATTTCGATCATGCCCCAAGAGACCACCCTGATCCTTTTCAAGACCGACTGTGTGCAGAAGCGCCTGGTCGGGGAAGTTCTCAAGCGCTTCGAGGCGGAGGGTTTCCGCATCTGTGGCATCAAGATGATGCGCCTCGACACCCCGCTCCTGGAGGAGCACTACGCCCACGTCGCGGACAAGCCGTTTTTCCCCGAGATCGTCGCCTTCATGCAGGCCACGCCGGTCATCGCCCTCGCCCTCGAGGGCGAAGACGCGGTCGCCAGGGTCCGCGACCTGCTCGGCCCGACCGACTCGACCAAGGCGGCGAAGGGGACCATCCGCGGTGACTTCGGGGTGGACATGATGACCAACGTCTGCCACGCCTCCGACTCCGTGGAGAACGCGGCGATCGAGGTGGCGCGCTTCTTCGACGAGAGCGAGGTGTTCGGCTACTAGGGTTTGCGCTCGCCGCCGACCTGCGCTTGGTAGCGGCGGTGCCTCCCACCTCCGAACCTGCCGGCAGACCCGCCGCCCCACTGCGCGTGCTCGGGTGGCTCGCGGTGGCGGTCTCGCTGCTGCTCCACGCCTTCGTGGTGTTCTGTTTCTCGGACGGGCGCGACGCCCTGTCGGCGGTCGCCGTGTTCCCGATCTGGCTCTGGGCCCTGGTCGGCACCCTGCCCGCGGCGCTCGCCGTGCCGATGCTGCGCAGCCGCTGGCCGCTTGCTCTCGGTCTGCTGTGGGCGATCACCGCGGTGGTCGGTGCCGACGAGCGACGGTCGCTCGCCCGCGGCCTGGCGCCGACCTTGGAAGAGGCGCGCCCGCCGGCCCCGGCCGGCGGCGGGAAAGTGCTTCGGGTGGCGACGCTCAACTGCGCCGACCGCAACACCGACGCGATGAGGGAAGTCGGCCGGTTCAACCCAGATATCGTCTTCATCCAGGAGGCGCCGTCGGGCGCGGGGCTGAAGGCCTTCGCGGAAGAGATGTTCGGCGACGCCGGCAGCACGGTGGGCGCCTGGACCTGCGCCATCGTCGCGCGCGGGCAGCTGTCCGCACCGAGGCGGGTGCTCTACGAACACGGCATCGCCGCGACCCTGAGGCTCCCGGACGGCGTCGAGATCGAACTGATGAGCATCCACCTCGAACATGCGACGACGCGCTGGGACCTGTGGCGGAGGTCCTGCTGGAAGGAACATCGCGACACCCACCGCATCCGGCGCGGGCAGCTGCGGGAGCTCCTCGCCCACCTCGAGGCAGACGCCGGGGACCGGCCGAAAATCTTTGGCGGGGACTTCAACTCACCGCCCACCAGCAACCTGTTCGACGCCATACCCGACTCCTACACGAACGCCTTCGCCGCGGCCGGGCGCGGCCTCGGCAACACGTTCATCAACCGCCTACCGGTGCTCCGCATCGACCATATCTACACCGGCCCCACGTTCGAGGTGGTCGATGCGAGATCCGCGCGCACCACCCATTCGGACCACCGGATGGTCGTCTGCGACATCGTGTTGCCAGCGCGCGGCGGGTAGGGTCCCGCGCTACCCGCCCTCACCCCCGTCGAGCGTCACCCCCTCCTCCGAGAGGACGATGCGGAAGCCGTGGATCGTCCCGCGCTCGTCGGGCGGCTGGACGTTGCGGTATGACGAGAGGAAGTGCTCCTCCAGCGAGGAGTCGTACCCGCCGCCGCGCGCCACCGCCCACTCTTTGAAACTCGACCCGCCGCCGTATGGTTCGGCGACCCACTCCCAGACGTTGCCGGCGAGGTCGTAGAAGCCCAGCGC
>JANQMB010000185.1 GCA_028280355.1 Verrucomicrobiales bacterium | reverse complement strand
TGGGCGACGGCCGCCTCGAAGTCAGCGCCGGTCTTGGGCTCGGCCCCGGGTTTCATCCACTCTTCGATAGAGGTGGAGGCGACATGTTTGATCCCGTATTTCTTGGCGATCTCCAGGCCCGCCTTCAGCATGTCGCAGACCGCGTCCTCGTCGGCCGGGTCCATCGGGTCGGCGCCGCCGACCATCATGATGATATGCACGTCGAGGCCGAGCGCGCGCAGGCCGGTGAACAGGTCGTTGGTGTCGCCCTCGTCGACCCCCGGGAAGACGGTGATCTGGGCGCTGGCGATCTTCACCGGCGAGGCTTCGGTGAGGCGCCGCATCTCCGCGACGACCAGGAGCTCGCCGTCGTCGCCACGGGGCAACCGTCCGCCGTCGTCGGGGACGAGGCCCCCGACGAATTTGATGTGGGTGGGTACGACGCCCAGCTCGACGCCTGTCTTCAGGGGGATGGATCCTGGCATGGACGGGATTGTGCGTTCAAACTCCGGTGCCGGCAAGCGGCGATATCGCGGGGGCGGCTACTACTTTTCCGCGATGTGGTACAGGTATTTCTCCCCGCGCAGGAATATGGAGTCGCCGGCGATGGCGGCCGATGCGCTGAACCGGTCGTCGAGGCGGTTGACGGCCACCGGCGCGGGTTCGTCCCGGTGGGCGAGCACGACCGTCCACCCCTCGCGCGAGGTGATGTAGACATGGCCGGCCGCCGCCACGGGCGAGGCGTAGATATCGCGCAGCGCGTCGATGCGGAACGGTCCCGCCTTGGCCTCGCCCGACCGCGCGTGGGTGACCGAGAGGATCCCCTGGTAGTGGCTGAGGTAGTACAGGGTGCCGCGGTAGAGCAGGGGTGAAGGGACGTAGGGCGTGCGCTTGTTCGTGCTCCAGACGACCTTGTCGGTGGCGGTGATGTCCCCGGCGGCGCCGTCGAGGTCGATGGCGATCATGGCGCGCCTGTCGTAGCTGCAGCCGAGATAGACCATCCCGCCGGCCGATACCGGGGAGGCGACGACGTTGCGCGACATGCCGCCGCACTCCCAGATCACCTCGCCGTCGGCCAGGTCGTACCCGCGCGCACGGTTCGAGGCGCTGACGATCACCTGGACGGTGCCGCGGTGTTCCACGACCAGCGGCGTCGACCAGGAGGTGGCCTCGTCCCGCTCGACCTTCCAACGGTCCCCCCCGGTCGCTTTGGCGAGGGCGAACAGGGCCGAGCGTTCCTCGTGGTCCCAGTTGACCACCACCGTGTCCCGGTAGAGGGCGGGGGAGGAGCCCTCGCCGTGGGCGTGTTTGGTGGCCATCTTGCCGAGCTGCCTCCGCCAGAGGATCTCGCCGGTCGCGGCGTCGATCCCGTAGGTTCCATAGGAGCCGAAGTGGGCGATCAAGTATTTCCCGTCGGTGGCCGGGGAGGCGGAGGCGAGGCTGCCGCTGACGTGTCCCCCCTCGTGGGGGAAGGCCTCTCTGCAGGTGGTCTGCCAGAGGATCTCCCCGGAGGACCTGGAGGCGCAGAGGGCGACGAACCGGTGCCGCTGGGCGACGGGCAGGTTGTCGTGTGAGCCCGGCGCGCCGTCCCACACCGGCGGGTCGGTCCGCTCGCCGAAGGGGATGGCGGCGGTGAGGAAGACCCGGTCGCCCGACACGATGGGGGTGGAGTGGCCGAGGCCGGGGAGGGGGAGTTTCCAGCGGATGTTCTCGGTCTCCGACCACCGGGTCGGCGGTTTCGAAGCCGCGGCCGCGACGCCGTCGCCGGTAGGCCCGCGCCAGGCCGGCCAGTCTCCGGCTGGCGCCGGTCCAGGAGATATGCAGAGCGCCCCGGCGCCCATCATGGCGATGTGGGCGAACGTGGCGGGGGGCCGTCTCCCCCCCTTGCGGTCGAGGCGGGGCATCGTGTTGCTAGCCGGGCTCCAGTTCGACCTGGTACCTCGGCAGCGAGGGGTCGGCATCGCGCGCGTAGGCGTCGATGCCGCCGGTGAGGGCACGCGTCGCGCCGAGGCCGTGGCCGATGAAAAAGGCGGCCGCATCGATCGCCCGGCCGCCGTCGTGGTCGACGATGACGACCTCGGTCTCCGGGGGCCAGGTGCCGAACGCCTGTTGCTGGAGCTCGGTGGTCAGCAGCTCCGACCCGTCGATGTGCACCGCGTCGAACTCCTCGCGCGAGCGGATGTCGAGCAGCCTGAGGTCGGCCCCGCCGTCGAGCTTCGCCTTGAGGTCCGCCGGGTCGAGCTGGATCGCCCGGTCGTGGGCGGCGCTCTCCTCGAGGTGGGCGACCACCTCCCCGACGGGCAGGTCCCCATAGCGGCCGCAGACGGCGGCGAGGGTCTCGTCGTCCGCGAAGCCGCAACTCTGGCAGCCGCCGATGTGGTATCGGGCGAACAGGGCACGCCGCGCGCCCGGGATCAGGCGCTGCAGCTCCGCCATGGTGGTCGAGCCGCTTATGGGGGGGGCAGACATCGGTGAAAT
>JANQMB010000154.1 GCA_028280355.1 Verrucomicrobiales bacterium | reverse complement strand
ATCCCTCGCCTATGCCCCCTTCTTGCAAGTGCAGCGTCGCCCCCATCCTCTGGGCCAGGGAGGGGTCGTGGGTGACCATCACCAGCGCGACCCCCTCGTCGCGGTTGAGTTCGAGCAGGAGCTCGACCAGACCCTCGGCGCTCTGCCGGTCGAGTGCTCCGGTGGGCTCGTCGGCGAGAAGCAGCGAGGGCCGGTTGGTCAGGGCGCGTACCACCGCCGCCCTCTGCCGTTCGCCCCCAGAGAGCTGGCCGGGTTTCTTGTCCAGATGGTCGACCAGCCCCACCCGCTCCAACAGCGCCTTGGCCCGCCCCTCGACCTCGGCCGCGGGTGGCCGCGCCGGCAGCGCGAGGCTGGGCAAGGTGACGTTCTCCAGGACCGTCGCCTGCGGCATCAGGTGGTGCAGTTGGAACACGAAGCCGACCTCCTCGGCGCGTAATGCGGCGAGCTCGCGTTCCGGGAGGCCGGACAACTCGCGCCCGGCGACGGTCACCCGGCCGGCGTCCGGCCGGTCGAGCGTGCCCATGATATTGAGCAGCGTGCTCTTGCCGCAGCCGGAAGGCCCGACGACCGCCATCGTCTCACCCTGCCCGACCTTTAAGTCGATCCCGCGCAACACCTCGCGCGGGGCCCCACCCTCGGCGTCGGGGAAGCTCTTGTGGACGTCCTCCAGGGAAACGATCATCGGGTGACCCAACGTCTCGCCTTGAATTCGGAGCGCGGCAAGCTGCCTGCGGCGACGGCCTCGACAGGCAGGCGCATTGAGAAGGCCTCCTGCAGCGCGGCGGCGACGCCGCCCGCCGTGTCCGCCGCCGCCCCGGGCTTGAGCTCCACCTTGAGCAGCAGCTCGGCCATCGCCCGCTCCGAGGTCACCTGGACCTGGTACTCCCCGATTTCCGGGAAGCGCGCCAGCACCGCGTCGACCGCCGACGGGTAGATGTTCACCCCGCGCACGACGACCATGTCGTCGGCCCGGCCGAGGATCCCGCCCTCGAAGCCCAGGGTGGCCTCCCCCCCGACATCGAACATCCGCTTCCTCACCAGGTCGCCGGTGCGATACCGCAGCAGGGGGGAGTCGTTGCGCCGCAGTGTTGTTAGAACCAGTTCGCCCTCCTCGCCCTCGCCGACCTCCCGGCCGGTCTTCGCGTCGACAACCTCGCCGAGGTGGAACCCCGGCAGCAGGCAGAGGTTCCCGGGGCTCCCGGGCGGCTCGAAACTCGCCGGTCCGACCTCGGTCATCCCGTGGTGGTCGATCACCTCGGCGCCGCCCCAGAGTTCGCGGATCCGCCCGCGGACTTCGCGGACGCTGCCGCCAGGTTCGCCGGCGACGATCAGGCGCGCGACCCCTAGCCCCGCCCCTTTCTGCTCCCGCAGGTGCTCCCCCAGGCGGATGGCATAGGTAGGCGTGCAGCAAAGCGTGGTCGCGCCGAGGCGTTCCATCGCCGCGAGGCGCCCCGCCGAACCCAGCCCACCACCCGGGATCGCCATGCAGCCCATCCGGGCCGCCGCCTCGAAGGCGGTCCAGAAGCCGAGGAAGGGGCCGAAGGAGAAGGCGAAGTAGATCCGGTCGCGCCCGGGCCGGATGCCCGCCGCACGGTAGATCATCTCCCAGGCGTCCAGCATCGCCGACCAATTGCGCTCCGTGTCAGGCCACGATAGGGGGTCGCCAGTGGTGCCGCTGGTCTGGCAGACCCGGGGGAAGTGGTCGATCGGCCGCGTCAGGTTGGAACCGAAGGGCGGGTGGGCAAGCTGGTCGGCCGAGATCTCGGCCTTGGTGGTGAAGGGGCAGTTCCCGACGAAGCTCTCGACCGTCACCGCCCCGGCGTCGCCCAGCCCGGCGGCTTCGAGACGCGGGGCGTAGAAGGCGTTTGGTGCCTCCAGCAGTTCCCCCACCAGGGCGCACAGGGCGGCCTCGGTCGATCCCGTCTCTCCGGCGGCGCCCATCGCGATCGCTCCCGCCTGGTTAGTTCTGCCGACCGGCTCCATCGCCGCCCGGAACCGCCTCTCCTCCGGAGGGCAGGGCCGCCACCTCGGCGGCGGCCGCTTTGCCTTTCGGGGGCGGTCCTGGTTTGAAGCGGGTCACCATGAAACCGCCGAGCGCGGCCATGGCGATGCCGATCCAAAACGGCAGCGGCACCTTCCCCCAGCCCCCCTCGGGGGGGGACAGCGCCATCGCCACCAGGGCGTTCACCACTGGCGCCCCGGCGAAGATGATCGACATGACCACTGCCGGCGAACCCTTCGCCCCGAACGCCAACAGGACCCCGAAGGCGCCGATCGCCCCGACCACCCCGGCGGCGAAGGAATAGCCGATCCCCTTGAGCGGCATGTTCCAGTCGGCGCCGTTGCCGATCAGGACGAACAGGGGTGCGAGCACCGCCGTCACGAAATACGCCGCCCCGACCAAAAGGAAAGCCTTGTAGCCGCCGTTGAGCGAGTCGCCCATGTTGATCTTGCCGGCGTGTAGGAGGATCCCATAGACGCCCCAGCAGGCGACGGTCATCAGCGCAAATAGCAGCCAGGTCATGCCTCTTCTTTCGGTTTGGTTCTTTTGTCTTTCGGCCATCGGGTTCCGCTCAGCGTGACTCGGCCGGCGCCGCCAACAGCTCCGGCGGGGCCTCCTCGATCTTTTCGCGGATCCTGGCGGGGATCTCGACGGAGCGCATCGCCCCGCCGCCCAGCCGGGCGCACACCGCCACCACCTTGCCTTCGGCCAGCAGTTTCCGACCCTCGCCCCCCCAGAAGCGGATCCGGTAGCTGAGGCTCTTGTTCCCGACCCGTTCGACCAGCAGTTCGGCCTCGAACTCGTCCTCAAATTTCAGCGGCCTGTGGAAGCGGCATTCGGCACTGACCCGAGGCCAGCCGACGGTGCCGCCCTCGCCGTCGGGCATCGCGTCGACGGATTCGCCCAGCGAGCGGAAGAACGCGTGCTCGCAGTCCTCCATGTAGCGGTAGAAGTTGGAGAAGTGGACGATCCCCGCGAGGTCTGTCTCGGAGAAGGCCACCCTCCGGTGTTGGGTGAATCGATCGGGCATCGAGGTCGGGGTCGGATACGCTGAGGCCGGCAGTATGTCGGCCGCACGAGCCCTATCGCAAACGAAAAAGAGCCGGGGCGAACCCCGGCTCTTCCGAATGATTGGTCTGATAGACTTCGCCAGGCTAGAACGCCAGGCGCAGGCCCATCGTGTAGAGGTGCCAGTCCTCGGTCTCGTCCGCCCAGTTGTGGCTGTAGTCGGCGAAGATCCCAAGGCGCTCGGTCATGCGGAACTCGAGCCCGCCGCCGAGGTGGCTGCCGAACTGGTTCACCGAATCGAAGTGGCCGCCGATGCCGCCGTAGACGTAGGGGGCGAGGCAGATCGACTGGATCGGCATGCGCAGGACCGCGCTGGTGTTGATGGTGTGGATCACGGAGTCGGCATCCCACCAGTACGCGCGGCCCATGAGGCCGAAGTGCTCGGTGAAGAAATAACCGGCACCGATACCACCACCCCAGCCAGACTCGAGCTGGCTACCGGTCGGATCGGCATAGATGGAGAAAGCGTCGAGATGGATCTCGCCGGCGGTGAAGCAGGGAACCTCAAGCGGGATCGGGTCTTTCGCAGGCGCCTTCGCCGAATAGGAATAGTCATATCCAGACGGGCCGGCGAATGCGCTGGCTCCAAGGCCGATGATGATTGCGGATGTAGCTAGTAGTCTCATGTGATTGGTAATGGGGACTTCGAATTGGAACAGGCGGATACCTCTTCCCCAGAGGGCGCTAGGTTAGGGAGGTTACCCCCAGGCAGCAAGGTCTTTTTTTACAATTTTATGCAGTTATACACGTTATTTCTCAATTATTTACCCATAGTGGAACCTCACTTGAGGAAATATTTAGAAAAACTTAAAAATGATATGGTGTTGGAGATTTTTCCTAGCGCACTGTGCATACCGTTGTGGACAAGTCGGGAAGTGTTTGAAGCCCAGAACCTTGGAACTTCGACCCTGTTCGGCCGCGAACAGGATTGGCGCGGCTAGCTTCAGCTGCTCAGCGCCTCCGGTGTGGCGCGCCCATAGGACAGCTTGGCGGGAAGTTCGGCAAACTTAGACACTGCCGAAAACAGCGGGTCGAAATCGCGAAACAGGTCGCCGATCAGGCAGTCCGTCAGGTCGCCCCGGACGTCGGGGAACTCCTTCACCAACTGGGAGAAGCTGAACGATTTGTCGTAGAAGGCGTAGACTAAGGCGCGCATCGCCTCGATGCCCTCACAGAGTTTCCTTCCGTATCCGTCGAAGCTGGCGGCCCCCAGGTCGCCGGCTTCCAGCGCCCCATCGGCGGCGTCGGCAGCCATCTCCCCGCTTTTCAGTGCGAGGAAGACTCCGGAGGAGAACACCGGGTCGAGGAAGGCGTAGGCGTCGCCGGCCAACAGCAAGCCGTCTGCCGCACAGTACTCGGAGCGGTAGGAATACTCCCCGGTCGTCCAGTAGCGACCGAACTGCTGCCCCGGCTCGAGGTGTTCGGCGATCCAGGCGTTGTTCCCGATCTCCCGTTCGAAGATCTCCGCCGGATCGCGCCCCTCGCGGTAGAGGTATTCGCGCTCGGCGACGATGCCGACGCTGACGACATCGTCGTTGAGCGGGATGTACCAGAACCAGCCCTTGCCCGGCAGATAGGCCACGGTGGTGGCGCCGGCGTCGAGCCCCTCGTCCCGTTTCGCGCCCCGGTAGTAGGTCCAAACGGCGATCTTGTTCAGTTTCGGGTCGCGGCGTCTCCACTTGAGTTTGGTCTGGGCGAGGGAGTCCCTGCCGGAGGCGTCGATGGTGAGCGGCGCGCGGAGCTCGTAACTCCCCCCGGAGGCCGACACCTCGACCCCGACGAACCGCCCGCCCTTGGACAGCAGGCCGGTGGCGGTGCTCTCCTCCCGCACCTCGGCCCCGACCTCGCGGGCCCTGTCGAGCAGCATCTGGTCGAACTTGTCCCTCTCGACCTGCCAGGTGGTCGAAGAGGGGTGGTCGTAGTGCTGGAAGAAATAGAAGGGGCGCGAGCCGCGGCCGTCCTCGGTGACGAACTGCACGCTGTGTTTCTGGGTGAAACCGATCTCGTCCATCCGGCCGGCGAGCCCCAGCCGCTCGAGGGTGTGCCAGCAGAAGGGCATCAGCGACTCGCCGATGTGGTAGCGCGGGAACTTGCACTTCTCCAGCAGGACGACCTCGCGGCCCTTCTCGGCCAGCAGGGCGGCGGCGGTGGCCCCGGCGGGGCCCCCGCCGATGACGATCGCTTCGGCATCGTTTCTATCCATGCCCAAGCATAACGCATAAGGGGCCCGTCTGGATGAAAATTCCCCCCTACCGCCACGATCTCTCCATCCCCAGGGGGCATCGCGACGGGGCGCTAATAATCGGGCTAGTCGATCGTTCCTAGGCTCGATATGATGAGAAGTGGGTCGCTCGGGTAGTGACCTCGTGAATTGATGTCTCCGAAGATCTCGACCCCCGCCTTCGCCGCCTGTATCCTCCTTCTCGCGACCGCGCCGCTGGCGCCCGCGAAGAAGACCGTCCGCGCCTTCATCCTCGCCGGACAGTCGAACATGGAGGGGAAGGCGAGGAACGGCCTGCTCGATTTCCAGGCGGCCGACGAGAAGACCAAGGGGCTCTACTCCCACCTGCGCGAGGACGATGACTGGACCGTCCGCGACGATGTCTTTATCAAGTTCCTTGGGCGCAAGGGGCCGTTGACCGTCGGCTACGGCTCCCCGGGCTGCACCGGGATCGAACTCGAGTTCGGCCACGCGATGGGCGAGCACTTCGACGACCCGGTGGTGCTGATCAAGGCCGCATGGGGCGGCCATTCGCTCTCGCACAACTTCCGTCCCCCCAGCGCCGGGGACCCCGGGGACGGCAAGGAGTTCGGCGCCTCATACCGCAACATGATGGACGAGTACAAGGCCGTCGCCGAGGACTACAAGAAGATGTTCCCCAAGCTCCGTGGCGCGAGTTTCGAGGTGGCGGGGTTCGTCTGGTTCCAGGGTTTCAACGACCAGTTCGGCGACTCCCCCGGGCAGTATCAGGAAAACATGAAGCACTTCATCAGCGACGTCCGCCGCGACCTGGCGAAGCCGAACCTGCCCTTCGTGATCGCCTGCCTGGGCACCAACGGCTCGAAACCGCCTGGGGGGAACACGAAGACGGTGCAGGATGCCCAGCTGGCGATGAACGCGCTCGACGGGGTGAAGGCGTTCCGCACCGACGAGCTCGTCGACAAGGCGGCGGAGGCGCTGTTCCCCACCTGGCAACAGAACACCGACGAGTGGGGCAAGACCGGCTCGGACCGCCCCTACCACTATTACGGCAGCGGCATCTGGTACGGCCGCATCGGCAAGGCGGCGGGCGAGGCCATGCTCGAGCTACTGCCCGGGGATGCGGAGGGTGGAAGTGGGGGCGCGCGCGAACCGCGCACCTTCCGCAGCGCCGATGGGACGAAGTCGTTCCAGGCGACCCTGCTCGACTACGAACCCAGGACGGGCATCGTCCGGGTCATGATGCCCAACCGCCGCGTCTCCCGCTTCAAGATCGACGTCCTCTCCGAGGAGGATCGGGAATACGTGCGGGGGGCGAAATGACGGGAGGGGCGGGTGCCCTCACCCACCTGCCGGCAACACCTCGACGATATCTGCGAAGGCGAAACCCTCCGGGTCGGTCAGCTCGTTGCAGCGCCCGTAGAGCACCACCCCCTCGGCGGTCTCCAACGCCGCGGCGACGCGGGCATCGGTCACCAGCTTGAAATAGCCCTTCGGCGCGCTGCGGTAGTCGATCAGGTACTTCTCCAATAGGCCGCCCAGGGGGCCGCGCCCCTCGACGATCTCGTCGCGCAGCGGCCCCTCGAACTTCTCCAGCCGCACGCCGATCGCCCCGAACTCGGCGGGCGCCCCGGTGTCGGCCCGCCGCAGGACGACCTCGCGCATGAGGTAGTCGCCGGAACGCTCCATGCGGAGCACCTCGAGCGCGATCTCCGCCCCGTGATGGGACCTCAGGGTGGAGGTCATATCGCTGGTGTGGACGAGCAGCGACCGCTCGGGTTCGGGGAGGTCGCCGCCGGCGACGAAGTCCACCGCGGGCAGGTCCCCCTCCCCCCGGGCGTAGAAATAGTGCAGCGGGAGCAACATCGACAGCTGCTCCCCGGAAGGCTCCTCAGGCATATCGCGCGTGCTGGTGCTCCTTGAGGAAGAACTCGTGCAGCAGCTTGTCGACCTGCAACATGCCCTCGCGGCTGAGCTCGATGCGCGAACCGTCGAAGGTCAGGAAGCCCTCGTCCTGCAGGTATTCGATCGGTTCCGAGAAACGGGCGGCGACGTCCGCGGAGAACTTCGACCTGAAGTAGTCCATGTCCGCCGTGCCCCGCTTCAGGCTGAGGATGAACTCGCGGATCAGGCGCTCCTCCCCGTCGGTCGGGTAGGCCCGGTAGATGGGCAGCTCCCCTGCGGTCACCTGGTCTAGGTAGGGGCCGATGTCGTGCTGGTTCTGGACGTGGACGCCGCCGATGTGGCCGAAGGAGGCCACGCCGGTCCCCAGCATGTCGGCGCCACCCCACAGCGCGTCCCGGTAGATGAACTTCGTCTTCCCGGGGTCCCTGACGACGGTGTAGGCGCTGGTGACCGTGTAGCCGGCGGCGACGAAGGCGTCGAAGGCCTCGCTCACCCAGCGCCGCTTCGTCGGCCAGTCGGCCACCGGCGCGGTCAGCTTGCCGGACTTCTCCATCTCCCGGTAGATGGTCGTGTTGTAGGGGACCTCCATCTGATAGATCGTCACGCAGTCGGCCTCCATGGCGATCGCCCTCTCGACACAGCGCGCCCAGTTCTCCTCCGACTCGTCCATCATCCCCGCGATGAGGTCGATGTTGATCTGCTCGAAACCCAGGGCCCTCGCGTGCCCGTAGGCGCGGTCGACCTCGCCCGAGCGATGGGCGCGCCCGTTGAGTTCGAGGATATGGTCGTCGAAGTTCTCGACCCCGAGGCTCAGCCGGGTGACGCCGAGCTCCTTGATCTGTTCGAGCTTCTTCTGGGTCAGGGTCCCCGGCTCGCACTCGAAAGTCACCTCCTCAGCCTCGTCCCACGGGAACACCCGCTTCATCCGGTCAGTAAGGTCTTTGAGCTGCGCCGCGGAGAGATAGGAGGGCGTCCCACCCCCGAAGTAGACAAACTTCGGCTTCCTTCCCTGGAGGTAGGGCCTCTCCCCATACATCTCGATCTCGCGCACGCCGGCGTCGATGTAGGCCTTGATCTCCGCCGCGTTCTTATCGGTGTAGACGCGGAAGTAGCAGAAGTGGCAGCGCTTGCGGCAGAACGGGATGTGGAAATAGATACCCAGGGGGAGATCGCCGGGGGCGGGGCGCCCGAGCACCTCGAGGGCCGAGGGGACCATCTCCGGGCTCCAGAACGAATAGGGGGGGTAGTTGGAGACGAAGTAGTTGCCGGCCCCGGTGGCCTCGTCGGCGGTGCCGGGTTTGGTGCGTGATCCTGCGTCGTCGGGCGGCATGGTGGGTGTGGCGAGTTCTTCTTCAGTTCTGGGGCGGTCGTCGTGTCGGCGCGCTGGCGATGGGGCACCGACTAACTCCGCCAGCTCCGCCAAGATAACGGAAATCTACTTCTGGGCGGCCCGGAACGCATAGACTTTCCCATCGTCGCACCCCACCACCAGCATCCCTGCGGAGACCGCCGGGGAGGAGCGGATGTCGTCGCCGACCTCGTAGCTCCAGAGCTCCTTGCCGTCGGCCAGGCCGACCGCATAGAGGTAGCCGTCCCCCGAGCCGACGTAGACCGTCCCGCCCGACACCACCGGTGACGAGTCGATGCCGCCCCCGGTCTTGAACTCCCAGACCCCGGCGCCGGTCGCCCGGTCGATGCGGTAGAGGCGCTTGTCCCGCCCGGCCGCATAGACCGCGTCACCGGTGACCGCGGGCGAGGCGAAGAAGGGGAAGTCGCGCTCGCCGAACTCCCAGAGGCGCCTCTTCGCCGCCAGGTCGAAGGCCGCGACGCGGTTGCCGTGGTGGGCGACGTAGGCGACGCCATCGACGACCACGATCGAGTTGGCGATATAGCTCTCCGCGTCCATCGACGCGCCGGTCTTGCCAGTCTCGGCATCGACGCTGTAGATCTGCGCGTCGCAGCCGCCGAAAT
>JANQMB010000132.1 GCA_028280355.1 Verrucomicrobiales bacterium | reverse complement strand
CGCAGTCGCGCGACCGAGCCGGCGATGACCGAATGTGCCTCCGACCGGCTCTCGATATGTCCGCGGGCGCCCGCAGACTGACCGTGGCCGGGGAAGTCGGCCGCGACCGAGGTGATCCCCCGCCGGGCGAACTCGGCCAGCACCTCCCCGTAGCGGCCAGAGTGATCCCCCAGACCGTGGACCATCGCCAGCCCGGCGACCACCTCCCCCTGCGCCGGGACGACGAGGCGCGACAGTTCGACGCCGCCAGCAGAGCGGCCGGTCTCGCGCCCCACCTCTACCGACATGGCGGCCCGGACCCACACCCGCAACTGACCCGGCGCCCGTCCCACCGCATCCGGCAGTCGAGCCTGGACACCTCCCCGACCCGGCTGCGAACCCCGGCCAGGGGGGCGCGGGAATGTCGGGTCAACAGCGCCATGCGGGGAGGGGAGATGGTGCGCGATACTGGATTTGAACCAGTGACCCCCACAATGTCAATGTGGTGCTCTACCCCTGAGCTAACCGCGCATCGGGACGGGTTACCTACACTCCGGCGCCCCGGAACTCAACCCGATTTTCGCCCGCCCGCACGGGTGCCGGTGACCCCGGGGTACAAAAAAGGGAGCGGCGGATGAACCGCCGCTCCCTGTGATTCGATTCGCATGCCGGGCGGGACAAACCCCCCGCCCGAACCGCGTCCGTCACCCGCGGGCGACGCTCGACGCGGCGCTACTTGCGTTTCCGCGCAGCCTTCTTCTTGGCCTTCTTCTTGGCCGGCTTGCGCTTGGCGACCTTCTTCTTGGCCGGCTTGCGCTTCGCCGCCTTCTTCTTGGCCGGCTTGCGCTTGGCTGCCTTCTTCTTGGCCGGCTTGCGCTTCGCCGCCTTCTTCTTGGCTACCTTCTTCTTGGCGGCCTTCCTCTTGGCAGCCTTCTTGGCCGGCTTCCGCTTGGCGGCCTTCTTGGCCGGCTTGCGCTTGGCGACCTTCTTCTTGGCCACCTTCTTGCGGGCGACCTTCTTCTTAGCAGCCTTGCGGGCGACCTTCTTCTTGCGAGCTGGCGCTTTGCGGCGTGCTACCTTTTTGCGTGCTACCTTTTTACGAGCAGCTTTCTTTTTTGCCATGGCAGTTTGTTTCGTGGTTAAGGGCTGTTAACAAGCCGCGTCTAAGATGTCGGTTTCCTTTAATCATGCAAACCTTTTTTATCCGTTAACCATACGCACAACGCCCTGATCCACACGCCCTTGGACACATACTATCATTGTCATAAAAAAACGCCGCGCGAGGTTAGGAGATTATGTTAGTCAAACCGCGCCCGCTAGCGGCGGCGATAAATTTACAAAATATCGCCGCCGCGCCCGCCCGCCCGGCCGGCCGCGCCCGGGGCATTGCCCCCTATAATAGAGGGCGTTATCGCCGCCGCCGCCGGGTTCCCTGGCCGGCGGCGCCGGGGCTGGCGGGCGCGGCGGCATAGCTGGGAAATTTGTGGGAGTTTTTACTCCCCCCACGAGGCGGCGGCTCTTGGTGGCAATGCTAGAAAAAATCCCCGCAAGGCCGGGGGCGGGCGGGGAGGCGCCGTCGCCGCGCCGAGAAAAAAGTGTCTAGATCGGCACGACCCGGCGGTCGGGGAGCGCCCCGGGAGATGTCCGGGACACATAAAATACCGATTTTTCCCCGGCGGCCGTTCAGTCGCCGAGCACCTCCGCCGGCGAGTAGCCCCGGAGCTCGAAGACGCGGAGCACGGTCTCCTCGATGAGGTTGTTCGGGCAGGAGGCGCCAGCGGTGACCCCGACCGTCACCGGCCGCGCGGGGTCGAGGAGCGCCCCCGAGTAGCTCGTCACCTCGCCCTTCTGCCCCAGGTCATAGTGCACGATCTGCTCGAGCGACCCGATGCACTTCGAGTCGCGGATGAAGAAGGTCGGCACGCGCCCGCCCCCGATCTCCACCAGGTGGGTGGTGTTCGAGCTGTTGTAGCCGCCGACCACCAGCAGCAGGTCCATCGGCTCCTCGAGCATCTTGTAGAGGGCGTCCTGGCGCTCCTGGGTGGCTCCGCAAATGGTGTCGAAGAACTGGAAGTTCCCGGCTTCCCCGCCGCCGTCGCGCGCCTCCACCGCCGCGGCGATGCGCCGCTGCAACTCCTCCGTCTCGCCCTTCAGCATCGTGGTCTGGTTGGCGACCCCGACCTTCTGCAGGTGGAGGTCCGGGTCGAAGCCCTCCGAGTGTGCCCCCTTGAACTTCTCGAGGAACGCGTCCCGGTCACCGCCGCGCGCGATGTACTCGCAGACATAGTCGCAGTCCTCAAGAGTCAGCACCACCAGGTAGTGCCCGTCGCCGCCACCGCGCGCGCGGCTGGCGGTGGCGCGCGTCTCCTCGTGGTTCGCCTTGCCATGGATGATCGAGGTGAAACCGGCCTTCGCATACTGCCGCACCCGCTTCCACACGCTCATGACATCGCCACAGGTGGTGTCGACCATGAGGCAGCCCTGCGACTCGAGCTGATCCATCAGGGACAGCTCCGCACCGAACGCCGGGACGATCACCACGTCCTCCGAACCGAGCTCGTGCAGCGCGGCGTCCGGCGCCGCACCGACCAGGTTCTTGATGCCCATCTCGCGCAGCTGGCGGTTGACCTCCGGGTTGTGGATGATCTCGCCGATCAGGTAGATGTCGCTGTCCGCGAACACGCGCCGCGCGGCGTAGGCGAGGTCGATGGCCCGCTCGACCCCGTAGCAGAACCCGAACTGCTTCGCCAGCCGGACGGTGGTGTTGCCGACCGTCAGCGACCCGCCGGAGGAGCGCAGCCGTTCGACCACCCTGCTGCGGTAGTGTTCCTCCACCTCCGCCTGGACGCGCTCCATCACCTCCGGGGTCCGGACGTTGACGCGACGCGGCTTCCTCTTCGGCGCCGCAGGGGGTTCGGTGTCAGCAGGCATCGGGGTGGCGGGTCAGTTGACGAACAGCGGTTTGGTGGGCTCGAGGTCGTCGAAGTAGCGCTGGGTTACCGTGTAGCTATTCGGCGGGTCGGGGTCCGTGTAGTCGGTCGGCCGGCCGATGTGGCGGCCGACCGTCCGGTCCTCCGGCTGGCTATGGGCGATATGGATCGGCGTCCCCGCCGGCACCAGCGCGAAGAACTTCGGCGCGACGTTCTTGTGCAGGCGCAGGCACCCGTGGCTGCGGGGCACCGGGTGGACATAGCCTGTGTGGAAGCCGTACCCGGGTTTGAACTCGACCCAGTTGGGCATCGGGTAGCCGACGTAGCGCGCGCCGCGCGGTGTGTTCACCCGCTTGCCCGGGACGATCGAACCGTCGCGCATGAGGTGGAACCCGTAGGTGTTCGAACGTTTGCGCGGCAGGCGGTTGAAGGCGCGGAAGTGGCCGGTCGGCGTCGGGGTCTCCGGGCGCCCGACGCAGGTCGCGGTCACCAGCAGCGGGCGGTCCCCCTCCATCACGTAGACCGCCGCGTTCGACAGGCTGACCTTGACCCGCACGGCGGAGGGGTCGGTCGGCCGGTAGGCCGGGACGTCGTAGTTCGAACGCCCGCCCCCTCGGCCGAAGGTCTCGCAGCCCACCGTGGCGGCGGCGAGCAGCAGCACACAGGACGCGGGGAGCCCCCGCCGGATCAGGTTCCGTCTCATCTCTTCAACTGGCAGTCGGTAATCATCTCATCGCCCGCAGCCCGCCGGGCGGCCACGCCCTATCCATACGGCGGATCGCCGCCGGGGAAACCAGAATCCTCCCCCCTTGACACCGGAAAATACCCCCCTGAGAAAAACTGATATTTTTTCTACTTTAATAGTTGACATCCCTTAAACACTTCATATTCTGCAGCTGTTACTACTCGTTAGTAGCTGTTTGTTTGTGTTTCATGTTTCCAGGGGCGCCCGGGTC
>JANQMB010000013.1 GCA_028280355.1 Verrucomicrobiales bacterium | reverse complement strand
GGGGCGGGCGCCTTCCGCTGTCGGATGCGTTGGCGGCCGGTGGCGCAACTATTGTAAGACAATAAAATACTTGCCTAGATCGGCCTCCGCGGTTTCCTTGCCGAACATATGAGGAGAGTATGGGGTGCCGTCGTGGCGGCACTGTGCGCGGTTGGAGGGACGTCTGCACAGGAACTGAACGTGGTTAGCGACTCTGGGTTGGTCTCCGTCGAGTGGGACTCTGTCCCCGGCGTGGCCTACCGCCTGCAAAGCAACGCCGACCTCGCCTCGGGCTGGACGAACGTCGGCGGTGGCTCCTGGAGCTATGGCCTCGGGCAGCGGTTCTCTTACGGCGTCTATGCCTTCGATCAGGGAGGGTCGGGGCCTCCGTCCATCCCGAACCCGCCGAGTTCGACCCACACTTTCGCCATCACCGAGTACGCCGCGCAGGGCAAGACTCTCGTCTCGTGGCAGGGCGAGGACGGCGGCCAGGCTCTCATCGACAGCTCACAGCTTCCTGCAGACCTTCCGCCTGCGTTGGCCCTGCAGGTTCCCGATGGCGCTGGCGGCTTCTACGCCCTCACCATCGTGCAGGTCAGCGTCGCCTGGCAGGCCGCCTATCTGACGGACGCCTCGCTCCAAGAAGGGAATCTCACGACCGGACAACTTCTCGAACTGGCCAAGCTCACCGGGGCCTACTCCCAGATCGGGGCCGCGATCAGCGGGGGAGGGGGGAGCTCGCAGACCTCGGGCGCCGCGGGGGCGGGCACCCACCACTTCTACCAGCTCCAGACCAGCTACCCCGATACGGACAGCGACGGCCTGCTCGATTGGGAGGAGATCCAGAGCAACACGGACGCCTTCCACCCGGACTCCGACCGGGACGGGTTCCCGGACTGGGTGGAAGCTCAGCTCGGCAGCGACCCGTCCGACGCTGGGAGCATCCCCAACTCCACCATGGCAGGTGCGGCGGAGTTGCTACAAGAGGCGACCGTCAAGCTCACCGGCGGGGCATCGACCCTGATCATTTGCTGCAATTCCGGGGGGAGGACATGGGAGCTCCCTCCGCGGTCCGGCCCGGCGACGTTCCCCATGGACTTCTCCCGCGGTGTCCTCTACCAGTTCAAACTGGGCGCCGATACCGGCACCCCCGCCGCGATCGAACTCCTCCCACAACCCGTCCCCCCGGGGACATGGAACTGGTGGGTCGAGACGGGCGACGGTCAGGCGGCGGGAGGATCGACCCCGGCGAGCGGCCCCCCTCCCGTAGCGAAGAGCATCCACCCGGTCGAGCTTGTCAGCGACCTCGACAACGACGGCGAGATCGGCCGCGCCGACCTCGCCCTGCAGGATGCCGGAGCCAAGGCGGGCGCAAGCGCGGCCGACGTCGAAAGGGCGACGGAGTTCATGTTCTCCAACGACCGGCGCTCCAACGGGGTGGGCGACTCCGAGGACCCCGGGGCTCCCGCTGGGACGGCGGCCGACGACGACGCCGAGAGAATCCGGGTGACGCTGGGCGGGCTCGCTTCGGGGTTGGTGGACTTCGACCACCCCGCGATCGACGGGATCAAGTTCTACGAGGAGGCGAACTGCACCACCGCGGTCACCTTCCCTTTCGACCTGGCGGCCGCCGAGCTCCCGGAGATGCTGTACGCCAGGGCAGAAGACGGTTTCGTGGGCGAGTTGGCTGGAGACCTGGTGCTCGAGTACACTCCCGTAGGCGAACCGAAGAGAGATATCCTGACCCTCAAGCTCACCATTGCCCACATCATCGGGGACGGGTCGTACTTCCAGGCGGCACGGGACTACATGCTGGAGTTCAACTCCAGGGTCTGTATGCGGTTTTCGAAACTCGGGAAACCGACAGTCCGGATCGTCTCAATGCTGCACGAAACGACCCAGATGAAAGTGATAGAGGCCTACCACCGAACCCCTAAGCTTGAAACAATATTCGCCGTCAATGAGATGAACGCGAATTACCACGACATGATCATCAACGGTAATTTCTGCTTTTTCGAGGGAGGGATCCCAGGCAGAATTAGGGGAATAAGAGAAGAGGAAATGACCTCCCGTTGTCACGGCGGCTGCGTGATCGGCGGTGTGGTTAGCCTGGCGAGTTCCACAGGCGGAAGCAGCCCTTTCGAGCAAGCAAATACTGAATATATCGCGTCGAATGGAAAAGGAACGATCGAGATCAGTACCGGCATTGTGCCGCTCAACCCGGTGGTCGATGCTGAGGCATTAGGTGGCTTCGCCAGCAATTTGGTTGGCGGGGTGTACAACACTCATCCGTGGATTGGAATCTCGGAGGTCGGTGAGACAGGAAATGAAAAAAAGGTTCTGTTCACAGTAACTCAGACGGTGCGAGCAGACGCCTATCCCCTGGCCGACTTGTTTGATCGACTGAAAGACTCCGGAGTGCCAGAGTTACCCGCGAGCGGCGGGCACATTCTCTGTATTGCAGGTGACGGCGGAGGCTCTACTGCTATCGCACATAGGGTCGAGGGGACAGGTGTTGAGGTGAAATATGCCGGGGACAAACACCGCCCAGATAGCTACCGTATCAACACCTACCTAGCGTTCAAATCTGATAAACCAAGAGAATAATGAAACCAGGAAAATTGCTCATATCGGCAGGGCTCGTTGTCACGATAGTTATGCTGGGGCACACGGCCGATTGCGCACCCTGCGAACCGTGGCTGAATAGCGAATTTGACGAGGAGGCGATTCGCGAAATACGAAGCACCAGCCCTGAGACTCCGGAGTTTTCGGCAGCTCTGCAGGCATTTGGGGACGCAGCGACAGATAGCGAGAAGACGGCTACATACGAGCAGTTGTTGCTTGCAAGTGCGGAAGACATGCTTGGAGCTACTCCCTGGACACCCCCTCCTGGTGGCTGGAAACTCTTCGAGTTCGGCGGGGAGATCTCGTTACAGGAAGTGGCCACACAACAATCTTATAAGACCCTGTACACGAAGGTCGTTGCGGCGAACGAAACGGAGGCTGCAAAACTGAGGGGCTTAAGGGTACTAGCTGGTGTTATGGCAGCAGAGGGGGAAATTTGGGCTGAAGATCTCTTGCTGGATATTGCTCAGCGGCCGGACGATGACCTCAAGCGCCTCATCTACTGGTCGACAGATCATTTCGGTGAAGACATGGTTGCGCCGCGCCCGAGCAGGGCGGTCGATTGGACAAAGTGGCAGGCCGCCTTCGATGCCGCCAACCAGCTCGGCAAGGCGATCATTTTGAGGAACGTGGTAATGCTCGCCGTCCGCAAGAACGACTTCGCTACCGCAGCAGCCATCCACAGCTCGATTTTCTCGGGCGCCGACAGGGAACTGAAAGCTATCGCTCTCGCCTTCAGCAGTCCCCACTTCGGGCAGACGGTCATCGACCAGTGGAAGGCGATCGCCGCAGACGGGTCGGACGCTGAACTCCAGGCTCTCGCCCAGGAGCTGTTGGAGCAACACGAGATCGAGTAGCGCTGGGGCAGCTCGGATACTGGATCAGAGTTAACGGCTACTAGGGGCGCCGGGGGAGGCGCGAAATGTTGCCATCGGCCGGGTTTCCGGGTTTCCTTACCTCGTGCGCCGCGCCCTCGTCCTCTGCCTGCCCCTGATCCTGCTCGCCCTCGCGGTGCCCTGGGGCTTCGCCGAGGACCGTGGCGGGCGGGTCTTCGGGCTGCCGACCTGGGCCGCCTATTCGATTGCCGCCGCAGCGCTGTTCGCGGCGGCGATGGCGCTGCTGTTGGGGAAATGCTGGGAGCTCTCTGCCGGTGACGAAGACGATGCCCCCGACCGCTGAGGCCAGCCCCGGGTACGAGCTCGGCACCGGCGGGCTGGTCTTCATCGCCCTCTACGTGCTCTCCCTGCTGGGCATCGGCTGGCTCGGGCATCGGGCGAAGCGGGCGGACACCTTCGACGACCACTACCTCGGCGGGCGCGGGCTCGGGGTGCTGGTGCTGTTCCTGACGCTCTACGCCACCCAGTACAGCGGCAACAGCTTCATGGGCTTCGTCGGCAAGGCCTATCGCGACGGCTTCGTGTTCGTCTCCGGGGTGGTGGCGATGATGGCGGTGGTCGGCGGCTATTTCGTCTACGCGCCGCGCCTGCACCGGCGCTCGCACCGGCGCGGCTACGTGACCCTCGGCGACTACGTCCACGACCGCTTCCGGGCGCGTGCCCTGACGGTGTTCATTGTGTTCTTGGGGATCTTCGCGCTGGGGAATTTCATCATCACCAACCTCCTGGCGCTGGGCAACCTCGCCGAGGTGGTGAGCGGCGGGCGGGTGAGTTTCGCGCAGGCGGTGGTGTTCCTGGCGGCGGTGATGCTGATCTACGAGACCTTGGGCGGGATGCGCAGCGTGGCGTGGACCGACGTCTCGCAGGGCGTCGTGTTATTGGTCAGCCTCGGGTTTGTCGCCTTCGCGCTGTTCGTCCACCTCGGCGGCCCGGCGGGGGTAGCGGACGGATTGGAGGCGGCGCGGCCGGAGATCTGGGACTCGCCCTCGGCGACGGCGAAGGTGACTTGGCTGAGTGCCGCCCTGCTGTTCTTTTTCGGTATCTCGATGTACCCGCACGCGATCCAGCGCATCTACGCGGCGCGCGACGAGGGGACGCTCAGACGTTCGCTGCAGCTGATGGTCTTCATGCCGCTGATCACGACCCTGGTGTTGGTCTTGCTCGGGGTGATGGCGATCGCCGTGATCCCGGGTTTGGACAAGGAGGGTTCCGAACGCACGACCTTATTGATGGTGGGCAGGCTGACCGAGGAGCTGCCAGCGCTGGCGGTGATGGGGCCGCTGCTGGTGGCGGCGGTGGTGGCGGCGACCATGTCGACGATCGATTCGGCGCTGTTGGCGATCTCCTCGATGGTCAGCAGGGACCTCTACCGCCCGCTGCGCCCCGGGGCAGGGGAGCGCCACCTGACGCTCGTCGGCAAATCGACCTCGCTGCTGCTGATGGCCGCGGCGGTGGTGCTGACCATCGCCCTGAAAGACAAGACCATCTGGAGCCTGCTGGTGATCAAACTGGAGATCTTGGCGCAGATCGCCCCGGCGGTGATGCTCGGCTTGCACTGGCGGGGGCTGTCGGCGCGGGCGGTGTTCGCCGGGGTGCTGGTTGGCACCGTGGTTGCGGTCACCCTGGCCCTCGACGCGGCCGGGCTCTCCACCAAGCCGCTCGGCGTCCACGCCGGCATCTGGGGGCTGGGCGCGAACCTGCTGGTGCTGTTCGCCGTTCAGGCCTCGACGAACAGGGGCCGCACCGGCACGCCCCGGGAGGCCAGGTAGTCCTTCACGTCGCCGACGGTGTACTCGCCGAAGTGGAAGATGCTCGCCGCCAGCACAGCGTCTGCCTTGCCCCGGTCGAGGACCTCGGCCATGTGCTCGAGCTCCCCGGCGCCGCCGCTGGCGATCACCGGGATGTCGATCGCCTCGCTCACCGCGGCGTTCAGCTCGATGTCGTAGCCGTCCTTGGTGCCGTCGGCGTCCATGCTGGTGAGCAGGATCTCGCCGGCGCCGCGCCGCCAGACCTCCTTCGCCCACTCGATGGCGTCCTTCCCGACCGGGGTGCGGCCGCCGTGGGTGTAGACCTCCCAGGAGCCGTCGCCGTCGCGCTTGGCATCGATCGCCACCACGATGCACTGCGAGCCGAAGGCCCTGGCGCCCCCGGAGACGAGCTCCGGGTTTTTCACCGCCGCGGTGTTGACGCCGACCTTGTCGGCGCCGGCGTGCAGCATGATCCGCATGTCCTCGACGGTGCGGATGCCGCCGCCGACCGTGAGCGGCATGAAACACTTCTGCGCGGTGCGCTCGACGACGTCGACCATGGTGTCGCGGCCGTCGGAGGAGGCGGTGATGTCGAGGAAGACCAGCTCGTCGGCGCCCTGGTCGTTGTAGGCCACCGCACACTCGACCGGGTCGCCGGCGTCGCGCAGCTCGAGGAACTTGGTGCCCTTGACGACCCGCCCGTCGGTGACGTCGAGGCAGGGGATGATGCGTTTGGTGAGGCCGGACTCCATGTGCGCCGCACCCTCCACCTCCGCGCGCCCCGGTCAAGCGGGGGAGGGGCGCAGACCTGTTCCGGCGACCAGGCGAAATCTCACGAAAAAATAGTAAGGATGTGTTAAATTCTATCCCCGCCCGATGCCCGCCCCAAAGAAGGAGAAAATGGCCAAGGTGCCGCCCGACCCGCTGGTGGAGGCGTTTTTGGAGTTCATGGCGGTCGAGAAGAACGCCTCCCACCGGACGCTGGCCAACTACGAGTTCGCGCTGTCGGAATACCGGGCGCGGGCGGCGCGTTTCTCGGCTTGGGAGGCCTGCAGCGCCGACGATTTCCGGCTCTACCTCTTCGAGTGTATGAAGCGCGAGCTGGCGCGCTCGACGATCCGGCTGCACTTCGCGGCGCTGCGCAGCTTCTACAAGTTCCTCGTCCGCCGGCGCGGGCTGGCCGTCAACCCGCTGCTCGAGGTGCAGCTGCCCAAGGCCGAGCGCAAGCTGCCGCTGGTCCTCACCCTGAAGCAGGTGGAGGAGCTGCTCGGGCTGCCGTTCAAGGTGGAACAGCCGAAGCAGGCGCCGGCCTGGACGGCGGCGCGGGACGCCGCGGTGCTCGAGGTGTTCTACAGCACCGGCCTGCGGCTCTCCGAGCTGGCCGGGCTCGACGTGTCGGACTTCGACCTCTTCAACGAGACGGTCCGGGTGGTGGGGAAGGGGGGCAAGGAGCGCGTGGTGCCGCTCGGCGCCCACGCGCTGGAGGCGCTGCAGCGCTACCGCGGCGAGGCGGGCGTGAAGGAGGGGCCGCTGTTCGTCAGCAAGTCGCGCGGCAGGATCTCCTCGCGCGCGATCTCGAACATCGTCAAGAAGTACACCGAGCTGGCCGGCCTGCCGGTGGGCGCCAGCCCGCACAAGCTCCGGCACAGCTTCGCCACCCACCTGCTCGACAACGGCGCCGACCTGCGCTCGGTGCAGACCCTGCTCGGCCACGCCAGCCTCTCGACCACCCAGATCTACACCCACGTCAGCACCGAGAGGCTGAAAAAGGTCTACGACACGGCGCACCCCCGCGCCTGAACACCCCCGGAAACAAGGGGTTCCCGCACCCGACCGGACGGCGGTGGCGGTTTTTTGTGTAGTTGGCACGCGCCCTGCTCAAAAGGGGTGACGAGCTGGCCTCCGGCCCGCCTCGCGTGCCTTTGAAACACGAACCCAGTCTTATCAGAACCCAACGACATCAGGAATCGAAACCATGAGAAAACTCAACATCATCAACCGATTGTCGCAGCTCGCCGGCGTCTTCGTCGTGGCCTCGACGTTTATGCTTGGCGGCATGGCGCGGGCTCAGGAGGAAGAGCCCACCCCCGATACCTCTGGGGCGCAGGCGGTCTGGGACGCTTTCGTCGTGGATGTCAAAGCCGGCGGGGACGACTACGAGTTCGGCGGCGACGGAGCCAAGGCCGACGAGATCTTCGCGGCTGCGCAGGAACTCCTGGGTGCGGACGGGGAGGCCTTCACGAAGTCAGACGACCAGATCGCCGCCGACGCCAAGTTCGTCACCGCGGTCTACCCGTCCACTTCTAAGTATGGCACATTCTTGGTGAACAACCTCTGGCTGCTGATCTCCGCGGCGCTGGTGTTCATCATGCACCTGGGCTTCGCCACCCTCGAGTCTGGCCTCACCCAGCAGAAGAACACGGTGAATATCCTTTTCAAGAACGTGTTCATCATCTCGATCGGTCTATTGACCTACTTCATCTTCGGTTTCAACACCCACTATCCCGGTGACGTGCCGGCTGACTGGAACGGGATCTTCGCCCCCGGCGGGGTCGCCTCGGTCGCCCCCGGGACGGTGATCGCCAACCAGACGGAACTCTACGCCGGTTACACCTGGTGGACCGACTTCATCTTCCAGGCGATGTTCGCCGCCACCGCCGCGACGATCGTCTCCGGGGCGGTCGCCGAACGCATCAAGCTCAGCACTTTCATGGTCTTCGCTGTACTGCTCGTCGGGATCGCCTACCCGATCGTCGGTTCTTGGCACTGGGGCACCGGGTTCCTCGGCGGCGACCAGGGCTGGGGTTTCTATGACTTCGCCGGTTCGACCGTCGTACACGCCTTCGGCGGCTTCGCCGCGCTCGCCTGCGTGATCGTCCTTGGACCGCGCCGCGGCAAATACACCAAGGATGGCATTAAGCCCATCCTCGGACACAACATGCCGCTCGCCGCGATCGGCGTCTTCCTCCTGTGGCTCGGCTGGTTCGGGTTCAACGGTGGCTCTGTCCTCAACGCGGATGCGAACGGCGTGTCGGTTGTCTTCGTGACCACCTCGCTCGCCGCCGCCGCTGGCGCGCTCGCCGCGATCTTCATCTCCTGGGCTTGCCTTAAGAAGCCCGACCTCTCGATGGCTCTGAACGGGATCCTCGCCGGCCTGGTCGGCATCACCGCCGGCGCCGATGCGATCAGCCCGATCGGTTCCATCATCGTGGGTGCCATCGCCGGTGTGATCGTGGTCTTCTCGATCGTCGCCCTCGACCGCATGAAGATCGACGATCCGGTCGGCGCGATTTCCGTTCATGGCGTCTGTGGCCTATGGGGCACCTGGGCCGTCGGTATTTTCGGGGGTGCCAACCTTGGTGTTCAGATCGGCGGAAGCCTGATCGTCGCCGCGGTCGCCTTCGGTTTCTCGTTCGTAGTCTTTGCTATCCTCAAGGCCGTCATGGGCGTGCGAGTGGACGAGGAGACCGAGGAGCGCGGGCTCGACGTGGAGGAGCACGGCGCCCCGGCCTACGCCGGGATGATCGGGGACGCCGTCTAAGGGATCGCCGACAAAACCGCTTCCCCTGCCTGAGGCTTTCTTGCCTGAACCTAGTAGGGG
>JANQMB010000360.1 GCA_028280355.1 Verrucomicrobiales bacterium | reverse complement strand
GGCGCCGGCCTGGCCGGAGACGGCGCGCAGCGACCACTGGCGCCGGCGCTCCTCCCCCGAGGTGCCGAAGGCGACCTTCGACTGGGTGCACGATGTCGTGGTGGCGGAGGGGCGGGTCTTTTTCGGGTCGTCGGCCGACGACGGCGTGCGTTGCCTCGACGCCGAGACCGGCGAGACGGTCTGGACTTACCACGCGGGGGGACCGGTGCGGCTGGCGCCGACGGTGAGCGCCGGGAGGGTCCTCTTCGGGTGCGACGATGGGCTGGTCTACTGCCTGGATGCGGCCGATGGGAAACTGCGCTGGAGGTCGCGCCCTGCTTCGGCCCCCGACCGTCGGCTGCCGGGCAACGGGCGCCTGATGAGCGCCTGGCCGGTGCGCACGGGTGTCCTGGTCAAGGGGGACACGGGGTACTTCGGCGCCGGGCTGTTCCCGGGGGAGGGCGCCTGGTACTGCACCGTCGACCTGCGCGACGGGCGGATGCTCGACGAGAAGAAGGTGGGCTTCAGCCCCCAGGGGCACGTGTTCGAGAGGGACGGGCACTTGTTCTCGCAGGCTGGCCGCGCCAAGTCCGATGGGGCTCTGGGTTCCCTCGGCGTGGGCTCCCCCGGTGGCCGGGCGAAGGAGCTTTCCCTGCGGCGGACGAACGTCCCCGTGCTGGTGCGGAAGCGGTACCCTTACGCGTCCGTGGAGACGCCCGAACTGGTCTTCGTCGGCGGGGAGGGGGGCGTCGCCGCCGTCGCACCGCACGGCGACGCCCCGGTCTGGGAGGCGGAGGTCGATGCGCCCGCCCGCGGGATGGCGGTCGCAGGTGGACAGCTGTTCGTGAGCACCACCAGCGGAAGCATCTATGCCTTCGGCGAAAAACGCGGCGAAGGGGGCGCGGGGGGGACTGGTCGCAGCGGCGCGGCCGGGTTCGAGATCGGTCGTGCGGCCGAGCGGGCCGGGCGGCTGATCGGGGAGCTGCCGCGCCGGCGCGGGTACGCCTTGGTCCTCGGGGTGGGCGACGGCTCGCTGCTGCGCTCCCTGGCCGAGGGGACGGAGCTGCATGTGGTCGGGGTGGACACCGATGGCGGACGGCTGGCCGAGCTGAGGGGCGCCTTCGCCGCGGCGGGCCTCTACGGCGCCAGGGGGGACGGCGGCAGCGTCGCGTTGCAGGAGGTCGAGGGTTTCGGTTCGCTGCCGTTCGTGGGGGGCGTGTTCAACCTGATCACCACAGGCCGCGATGGCGTCGCGCCACCCGCGGCCGAAGTGGAGAGGCTGCTGCGCCCCTGGGATGGGGTGGCAGTGTTAGGTGACGGGGCGCCGTCGCGCACAGGGGCGCCGGACGGGGCGGGGGGGTGGACACATGCTTACGCGGACCCCGGCAACACCGCCTCCAGCGGCGACCGCCTCGTCGACGGGGAGGTGCGCCTGCGCTGGTTCGGCCGCCCGGGCCCCGACCGCATCGTCGATCGCCACATGCGCGCCTCGCCGCCGCTGGCGGCCGGAGGTTACCTGTTGGTCCCCGGCAGGGACTACCTCTACGGCCTCGATGCCCACAACGGCACCGTCCTCTGGGAGCGCGAGCTGGCCGGGTTCGTGCGGGTTTCGATGTTGCGCGACTGTGGCAACCTCGCCCTCGACCCGCGTTCGCGGCGGGTCTTTGCCGCCTGCGGCGCGAGCTGCCTGGTCATCGATGCGGACACGGGCGCCACGGTGAGGGAGATCTCGGTCGATGCCGGCGAGGAGGAGTGGGGGTACCTGGCTTCGGTGGACGGGCTGTTGGTGGGGTCGGCGGTGGAGAAGGGGGCGGTCAGGCGGGAGATCAGCTACGCAAACATCTACGAGGGTGGTTACGGCGACGGCAAGCGTGCCGTCTGCAGCCGCCGGTTGTTTGCGCACGACCCCGATACCGGCGGGCGGCGCTGGGCTTACCAGCCCGGCGGGGCCATCGTGAACCCGTCGGTCTGTATCGACGGGGGGCGCGTGATGTTCCTGGAGAGCCGCAACGCGGCCACGCTGGGGGGCGGGGCGGTGGAGGAGGGATCGCGCCCGCCGGGGAGGTGGGGGTATGGGGAACTGGTGGGGGTCGCCGGCGCGGACCTGGTCGCGCTCGATCTGGCGAGCGGCGCCGTCGTCTGGAAGCGGCCGTTCGAGGGTGGCCCCGACCCCATCTTGACCTTCTACCTCTCCTGCCGCGACGGGCATCTGGTCGCGGTTCACTCGCGCAATTCGGTGGCGGAACCGGCTCCGGCCCCGGCTCAAGAGGGTGGCGCGCCGGCGGCAGCGCCCGCCCCCGCGCCGGCGCGACCGACCCTACACTACGACGTCCGCGTGATGGGGGCGGCCGACGGTGCGCCGCGGTGGGGGCACGTTTTCGACACCGGCAGGAGGCCGAACCTCGACCACGGCGAACAGGACCTGCACCCGGTGGTCGTCGACGGGCGCCTGATCGCCGAGCCCTACGTGTTCGACCTCGCCACGGGCGACGAGATGTTCACCTTCAAGCGGCAGGGCGGCGGCGGCTGTGGGGCGATCTCGGCCTCGTCGGGCAGGTTGTATTTCCGCGCCTCGACCCCGGCCGCGTTCGACCTCGAGACCAAGCGCCAGGAGTGGGTGAGCAGGGCGACCCGGCCGGGGTGTTGGATCAACATGATCCCGGCGAGCGGGCTGTTGCTGGTGCCGGAGGGTAGCTCGGGCTGCGTGTGCGACTTCCCCGTGCAGGCCAGCATGGGGTTCGCGCCGGCCGTGGGGGGCGGCGCGCCGCCGGGTGGGGCACCCTAGCCGACGACGATTCGGACCTCGTCCGCCGCCTCCTCCACCGAGCCGATCACCGCCGCGTGTTCGAGGCCGCGGTCGTGGAGTTTCGCCAGGGCGTCGCCGGCCTGGGACTCGGGCAGCGCCACCAGGAGGCCGCCGCTGGTCTGGGGGTCGAAGAGGATCTCGCGCTTGGCGGGGTCGGCGCCCTCGGCGAAGCGGAGGTGGGGCTCGACCTGGGCGCGGTTGTGTTTGTTGACGCCGGTGGTCACCCCTTTGGCGTACATCGCGTAGGCCTCCGGCATCACCGGGATGTCGTCGAGGGTCAGCTGCAGGCGGGCTCCCCCCCTGGCCATCTCCAGGCCGTGGCCGCCGAGGCCGAAGCCGGTGATGTCGGTGGCGGCGTGGACCTCGAAACCGGCGAAGACCTCCGCGGCCGACCGGTTGAGGACCGTGACCGTCTCGACGCAGAAATCGAAGGCCCCAGCGGAGACGGCGCCCTTGAGCGCGGCGTTGAACAGCACGCCGCTGCCGATCGGCTTGGTGAGGATCAGGGCGTCGCCCCGCCGCGCGCCGACGTTGCGCCAGATCTCCTCCGGGTGGACGACGCCGGTGACGGCGAGGCCGAACTTCGGTTCGGCGTCGTCGACCGAGTGCCCGCCGGCGAGCACGGCGCCGGCCTCGGTGATCTTGTCGAGCGCGCCGGCGACGATGCCGTGCAGCTGCTCTGGGGGCAGCTTGCCGGACGGGAAACAGACCAGGTTGAGGCAGGTGACCGGGCGGCCGCCCATGGCGTAGACGTCGCTGATCGAGTTGGCGGCGGCGATCTGGCCGAAGGTGTAGGGGTCGTCCACCGGCGGGGTGATGATGTCGGCGGTGGTGACGATGGCGGTGTCGGCGGAGATCCGGTACACGCCGGCGTCGTCGCTCGTGTCGAAACCGACGAGCAGATCCGGGTCCTCGTTTTTCGGGAGCCCCGCCAGCAGTTCACCGAGCCCGACCGGGTCGATCTTCGCCGCTCACCCGCAGGTCTTCGAGAGGCTCTGGAGCGTGGCTTTCTTGAAAGGTCTAAGTGCCATGGTGGTCAGGGTGGAGTGTCAGGGGCGATGGGGCGCTTTTCAAGCGGCGCCTCCACTGCACCTAGAGGGCCCTGGCGAAAAAAAATTCCGAGTAGGGGAGGGCCCCGTCGTGCATCTGCCGCTGCTCGCCGGTCCTCTCGAAACCGTATCGCCCGAAGAACTTGTGGGCGTCGACAAACCGGGTGTCGGACCAGAACTCCACCCGCCTGAACCCGTGCTCGCGCCCCCAGTTGACCGCCCAGTCCATCAGGCTCCGGCCGAGGCCGCGGCCGCGCAGCGACCGGTCCAGATAGAGGCGCCGGAAGGTCAGGAGCCCGCGCCCGGGATCGACCGGCAGGGCGGCGTGGCTCCCGACGATCTCGCCACCGGCCCCCTCGAGCACGACGAAGGCGCCACCGCGACCGGCGTACCGGCCCTCGATGTCCAACAGGTCGGAGTCGGCGCCCTCGGTGAAAATCGTCTCCCCGTACTCCCCGTAGATGGAGGCGATCATCGCGACCAGCGCCGCCGAGTCGGCGTCGGTCGCAGGGCGGAGCGTTGGCCGTCGGGGGGGCATCGATACCGAGCTTGCACCTGCGTGGGATCGGGTTCAATGGCTGGGGTGATGCGAGTGTCGAGGGCCAGCTGGTCGGCCGACGGCGAACGCCTGCGGGCGGTGCGCGCCGAGGTGTTCGTCGGCGAGCAGGGCGTCGACCCGGGGGTCGAGCTCGACGGCCTCGACCCCGGGTGCTTCCACGCCATCGCCCTCGACGATGCGGGTGCCGCGATCGGGGCGGCGCGCATGGGGCGCGACGGCCGCATCGGGCGGATGGCGGTGCTCGCCGGATGGCGCGGCCGCGGCGTCGGCCGGGGGTTGATGGGCTGTCTGCTCGACATCGCCGAGGGGGAGGGGATCGCGCGCACCTACCTTCACTCGCAGGGCCATGCGGCGGGGTTCTACGAGCAGTTCGGGTTCCGGGCCGAGGGCGGGGAGTTCTCGGAGGCGGGCATCCCGCACGTGGCGATGGTGCGCGAGGCCGCCTCGCCCTAGGCGCGCCCGGCGGGGATTGCCCCCGGGCCGATCACGTGTCTCAGTGGGCGGCATGCCCGCCGCCAGCAAGGAGCGCCCGACCTTCGTCACCCACCTCGAGTGCTCGAAGACCGGCGAGCGCTACCCGGCCGACCGCGTGCACGGGCTCTCCGACAGGGGGGCGCCGCTGCTGGTGAGGTACGACCTCGACGCGCTCGCCGCCGCCGTCGACCGCGACGCGCTCGCCGTCCGGCCGGGCGGGCTCTGGCGCTTCCGCGAGTTCCTGCCGGTGCGGCGCGCCGAGAACATCGTCTCGCTCGGCGAGGAGGTCACGCCCCTGCTGGCGGCCCCCCGCCTGGGCGGGCGGGTGTTCATCAAAGACGAGGGGCGCCTGCCCACCGGCTCCTTCAAAGCGCGCGGGCTATGCCTGGCGGTGTCGATGGCGAAGGAGCTCGGGATCTCGAAGCTGGCCATCCCGACCAACGGCAACGCGGGCGCGGCGATGGCCGCCTACGCGCGGCGGGCGGGGATGGCGGCGTACGTGTTCTGCCCGGACGACACGCCGGAGACCAACCTGCGCGAGATCGCGCTGCAGGGAGCCGAGGTCTGGAGGGTCGACGGGCTGATCACCGACTGCGGCAAGGTGGTGCGGGAGGGGGTCGGGCCGATGGGGTGGTTCGACGTATCGACGCTGAAGGAGCCCTACCGGATCGAGGGGAAGAAGACGATGGGGCTCGAGCTCGCCGAGCAGTTCGGCTGGGCCCTCCCCGACGTGATCTTCTACCCCACCGGTGGCGGCACCGGTTTGATAGGGATGGTCAAGGCCTTCGACGAGCTCGAGGCGGCCGGCTGGATCGGCGCGCGTCGCCCGCGCATGGTCGCGGTGCAGGCGGGCGGGTGCGCGCCGATCGTCAGGGCGTTCGAGCGTGGCGACGACCACGCCGAGTTCTGGGAGGGCGCCCACACCTGCGCCGCCGGCATCCGCGTCCCGGCGGCGGTCGGGGACTTCCTGATATTGCGCGGGCTGCGCGACAGCGGCGGGTTCGCGACGGCGGTGGACGACGCCGAGATCGACCTGGCGCGGGCGGAGGTCGCCCGGCGCGAGGGGGTCCTGCTGTGCCCGGAGGGCGCAGCGACGTACGCCGCATACAAGAAGGAGCTGGCCAGCGGCAGGGTCGCGCCCGGCGAGACCGCCGTCCTGTTCAACTGCGCGACCGGGCTCAAGTACCCGATGCCGCCGGTGGGGAGACATCTCGACCACCGGGGGGAGATCGACTACGGCCAGCTCGGGCCGGGGCAGCCGCTGTGCGATAATACGTAGTATTGCTGTTTCCTCGGGTGGGGGGGGCGATCTATCTATTTGCGGGGATGGCGATGGTGGCGATATCTTGGGCGGGATCGTAACTCCCCCCCGGGGTGCGACCACCCCCCCCGACACCCCCCGCTATGGATTGCCCCCGCAGGACTCCCTTGTGGTTCTTGGCCGCCGTGTTGTTCGTGGCGGTTGCGCTGGTCGGTTGGGACACTAACATGTTTTCCAACAACGCCGGCACCGTGGTTGGCGACGGGGGTGTCCCATCGTCGTCCACGCCGGTGGTGGGGGCTGGCCCGGCTGACGGCGAGGGGCGACCGCCGGCCTCCCGCCCGCCGGGACTGGTGCTCCCGGCGATCGATCACGGACCGCTGCTGGCTGAGGCGGAGCGGCTCGAGGAGGGCGGCCGCTTCCGCTTCGCCACCGCGCGCCATGTCGACATCCGGCCCGCCACCCACGGCCGGTGGAGGTCGTTGGGGGATGGCCGTTCGCGCTGGGAGCTCGACCTCCGCTCCGTCGGCGCGACCTCGCTCAACCTGGCCTTCGGCGAGTTCCACCTGCCGCCGGGCGCGTCGCTCACCCTCTCCGGCCGCCCCGGCGGCGAGGTGTACACCTTCACGGCGGGCGACAACGACGCCCACGGCCAGCTGTGGACACCGCTGGTCGCGGGGGACAGGGCCGGGCTCGCGCTGGAGGTGCACGACGCCCTGGTGCCGGCGATGGGGTTGGCGCTGGCACAGGTCAACCACGGTTTCCGCGGGTTCGGGAAGGCGCCGAAGGCGATCGGGGACTCGGACTCCGGCGCCTGCAACATCGACGTGGTTTGCTCGGTCGCCGACGACGCCACCTTCGGCCCCCTGGTGGACATGTACCGCGACCAGATCCGCGCCGTCGGCGCCTATACGCTCGGCGGCACGGAGGCCTGCTCGGGTGCCCTGATCAACAACGCCGCCAACGACACCACCCCCTATTTCCTGACCGCGGACCACTGTGGGATCTCCAGCGCCAACGCCGCCTCGGTGGTCGTCTACTGGAACTTCGAGAACACCACCTGTCGCCAGCCCGGCTCCTCGGCGAGCGGTGCGAACGGCGACGGCCGCATCGACCAGTTCAACAGCGGGGCGATTTTCCGGGCGGGGTCGGGGGCCTCCGACTTCACCCTCATCGAGCTCGACGACCCGGTGTCGGCGGAGAGCAACCCCTTCTTCGCCGGCTGGGACCGGGGGGGGACAAACCCCGGGTCCGCGATCGCCATCCACCACCCCGGGGTCTCCGAGAAGCGGATCAGCTTCGAGCTCGACCCGACCACCACCACCTCATACGGCAGCGACCCGAGCCCGGGCGACGGCACCCACATCCGCGTCGCCGACTGGGACTTTGGGACCACGGAGGGTGGCTCGTCGGGGTCGCCGCTGTTCGACGACGCCGGTCGTATCATCGGGCAGCTGCACGGCGGTGGCGCTGCCTGTGGCAACGACCTGCCGGACTGGTACGGGCGGCTGTCGGTGTCCTGGGACGGGGGGGGTGCGCCGGACAGCAGGTTGTCCGGATGGCTCGACCCCGCGGCCAGCGGCGTCACCCACATCGACGGCATCAACGCCGAGGAGCTGTTCCAGGTGGCGGGCGGCGCCGGGGCCGAGGGCGATTCCGGGACCGCGACCATCACCCTGACAGTGACTCATTCCCCGGCGGCCGAGGAGGCGGTGAGCGTTCGGCTGAGGACGGCCGACGGCACCGCGGCCGCCGGGGTCGACTACCTCGCCTTGGACACCGTGCTGGAGTTCCCCGCGGGGGTGACGGAGCGCAGCGTCGATCTGACGGTCATCGGGGACACCGTCCCGGAGGAACACGAGACGGTGTCGGTGTCCCTCTCCGAGGCGTCCGGGGCGATCGCCAGCGCGACCCCGGCGGTCGTCATGATCCTCAACGACGACTACGTGACGCCGGAGGTGACCAGCCCGCTGTCGGCGGTGGCGAGCGAGGGGGCGGCGTTCCGCTACCAGATCACGGCGCTGGGGACGCCCACCTCCTACGAGATCTCGGCGGCCCCCGCGGGCATGGCGGTGGACGGGTTGAGCGGCGAGGTGATCTGGGTCCCGTCCTCGGTCGGGTCGTTCACGGTGGATATCACCGCGCGCAACCCGGCCGGCGCCGACACGGAGAGGCTGTCGATCGAAGTCGTGCCCAACGACCTGCTGAACGCGCTGGATATCACCTCGTCCGCGGTGCTGTCCAACCCGGCGCCGGGCTGGGCGCGGCAGACCGAGAACTCCCAGGACGGCGAGGACGCCGCACGCAGCGCGGCCATCGGCGACTCGGCGGCGTCGAGCTTCTCCCTCGAGATCACCGGGCCCGAGGCGGTGCGCTTCTGGTGGAGCGTCTCGTCGGAGGAGGGGTACGACTTCCTCTCGGTCGAGCTGGACGGCGCGGAGCAGCGGAGCATATCGGGCGTGGTCGGGTGGGAGCCCGTCCTCATCGCGATCCCGGAGGGGCAGCACACGCTCACCTGGATCTACACCAAGGACGGGTCGGTGTCGGAGGGGGCTGACGCCGGTTGGGTCGACCTGGTCACCTTCGCCTCGGTCACCGGGGAGCCCGTGGTCACCAGCCCGACGCGCGTGGTCGCCGAGCTTGGCCGCGCCTTCGCGTACACGGTCACCTCCATCGACCCGGCGGCGACCTTCGCGGTGGCGGGGCTGCCCCCGGGCCTGAGCTTCGACGGCGGCGCGGGGATCTCCGGTTCGCCATCCCAGTCCGGCGACTACACGGTGACGCTGACGGCGGACAACGGGCAGAGTTCCGTCGCGACCCTGGCGTTGAGCGTGATCGAGCCGATCGGGCCGTCGGTGGAGAAGCCCGGGCTCCGGTGGCAGGCCGGCGGAGACGCGTTCTGGTTTCCCCAGAGCAGCATGTCCCAGGTGGGCGGCGACGCCGCCCAGGCCGGCGACGTCGGCGATGGCGAGAGTTCGCAGACTTCGATTGAGATCACCGGACCGGACACGCTGGCCTTCTGGTGGAAGGTCTCCTCCGAGGAGAGCTACGATCACCTCGAACTGTTGGTCGACGGTACGGTCGTGCGGGAGATTAGCGGCGAGGTCGACTGGAGCCAGGTCATCCTGCCGATCTCCGCCGGTGGGCACACGATCACCTGGCGGTATTCGAAGGACGGTTCCGCAGACGACGGGCAGGACACGGGCTGGCTCGACGGGGTCTTCCTCGCCTCGGGTGACCCCGGGCCGCTGATCACCAGCCTGACGTCCGCCGCCGCCGTCGAGGGGCAGGCGTTCGCCTACCAGATCGTCGCCCTGAACGCACCGACCTCGTATGGGGCGACGGGCCTCCCGGCATGGCTTTCGGTCGACCCCGGCACCGGCCTCGTCTCCGGCGTCGCCCCGGCGGGGGTCTCGGCCGCCGCTTTCGAGCTCTGGGCAGAGAACGGCGCCGGGCGTACGACGATCCCTTTCACCTTGGACGCGGTGATCCTCGACACGGCGGTCCCGCCGGCGGTCGAGCAGCCCGCGCTCGCCATGAGCAACGATGCGGCCGCCCCCTGGTCGGTGACGGACGCGAAGGCGGTCGTGGGCGGGACCTCCGCGGTCGCGGGTGCGGTGGGGGACGACGGGGGCAGCGCGCTGACCGCCTACCTCGAGGGGCCGGGCGAGCTGCGGTTCGACTGGTCGGTCTCGTCGGAGGAGACCTTCGACCGCCTCGCGGTCTACGTCGATGGCGTGCGGCAGCAGGAGATCAGCGGCGAGGTGGACTGGGCGACCGTCACCGTCATGTTGGCCCCGGGCACCCACGAGATCCGCTGGGTCTACGAGAAGGACGGGTCGGCCTCGGAGGGGCAGGACACCGGTTGGGTCGACAACATCCGGCTGGGCGGATACGCCGGCTTCGTCACCCGCAACGGTTTGCGGTTCGGCGAGGCGCTGCCGGGCGGGAACACCGACCGCGACCCGTTCTCGAACTTCTTCGAGTATGTCTTCGCCGGTGACCCGGCCGACCCGCTGAGCCCGGCGCCGCCGGCGGCTCGCGTGGGGCCGGTGGGCTTGGAGTTCGCCTTCACCGGCCCCGCCCGGCTGGACGACGTCAGCCTACAGCTGTTCGAGAGCGGCGACCTCGCCCCCGGCTCCTGGGTGGACAGCGGGATCGCGCCCGGCGTCGAGCCGGCGGGCGAGGGGCTCTCCGTCTACCGCTTCGCCGTCCCGCTCCCCCCGGGTGGGGAGCGCGGCTTCTTCCGCATCGGCGCTTCGCCGGTCACCCCCCAGGTTCCGTGAAGGGGCTGCCGCCGCGCTGGCCCCGTCTGGCTAGGGCGGGTTTATGCAGAGGTGGTAGAGCCTCGACGACGAGGGCGGGTCGGATGGAGGCGGGGAAGATAACGTCGAGCGTGTCGAAGCGCGAGAATAGGCACCAGAAGCCCGCGAGCCCGCCGGAGATCCGCTTGCCTACTTGCCGGGTTCGCGATGCGCCGACTGTGGGCGGCAGGATGCCGCCCCCCCATGGAGGGCGGCATGTCCGTCGGAGGGGCGGCATCCTACCGCCCA
>JANQMB010000274.1 GCA_028280355.1 Verrucomicrobiales bacterium | reverse complement strand
CGCCCGACTCCTAGCCACCGGATCCCCAACTTCTTCTTGACGGCATACATGCCCGAGCTTCCTACGAAGAAATGCCGCCCCGTGCAGGAAGCTCGCTTGCGAGCGATTTGAGTGACCTCCGGATTTTCCCAACGAGTGGTCAGGCGCTATGCCCGCCCCAACCGCACCGATACCCCGTCTGGGTCGTGCCGGTGCGCCGTCTCCGCCATCCCGGCGAAGGCGATGCCGCGAAACCCCAGGGCGCCCTCGGGCGGATGGGCGACGAGCGCACCCCCGGCACCCCCGGCGCGCAGCTCCAAGGTGGTGTAGGGGCGTCGCCACAACCACTCCCGGTTCCCGACCGCGTCGACCGACGGCGCGGGGGGGCGCTCGTCTGTGTGGGCGAGGAAGTAGAGGGTGAAGCCGCGGCCGGGGACGGCCTGGCGCGAAAGCAGGCGCATGCCCAACGAGTCGCGGTAGAACGCGAGGCTGGCGTCGATGTCGGAGACGTCGAGGCTGACCTGGCCCAGGGCCGGCTGGCATCCTAACAAATATTTGTCATCCTCGGGCTGCGGGGTGTGGTTGTCGGAGAACCGATGCTGGAGCAGCTCGATGCAGTATCCGTCTGGGTCGTCCAGGTGGCAGAGGTATCCGATCTCGTAGAACTGGCGGGGTTCGGTCACCTCGACCCCCCTCGCCATCAGCCTCCCCCTCGCCACGTCCACATCTGGCACGGTGACCCCGATCTTCCAGTAGACGTCTGTCTCGCCGGGGCGGTAGGGCGCGCTCCCGGGCCGGTCAGGGGAGCGGTGCCGCAGCGCCAGCGCCGCGCCGCGGTCGAAGCGGAGCGTGTAGACCGTCCCGTCCTCGCCGGGGGCGACCCGTTCGGAAACCAGCTCCATCCCGAGCGCGCCGACGTAGAACGCGAGGCTCGCCTGCGGGTCGGAGATGTCGAGGCGCAGCTCGCTGAGGTGGGGGGTGTGTTGGGTGCTCACATCGGCAGCGGTGACGGGCGGCGTTGGCGGGGGCGACGGCTTCCATAGTAGCCGTGATCGGCGGCGTTGCCCCCCATGGATTTCCGAGTTCTTGCGTTGACGCCGAGGGTTCAAATCCCCTATTTTTTGGGAACAAAGCGCCCCGCTTCCGGAGGTGGTCGCGGGGGGATGGCCAGCTCGACATGATGAAAACGCAATTCTTCGCGGTTCTCGGGGTAGCGGGTGGTATGGCGCTTTTTGCCGGCCCCCTCGTCGCACAGAACACGGCGGTCACTGCACCCGCCGGATATCGGACGGAGACGCTGCAGCCCGGGGTGTTCAACCTCCTGTCCTCGAACTTGAACAACGCGGTCTCCGCCGCCGGCGAGATCGACTCGGCCTCCTTCGGCACGCTGACCGATACGGACGTGGATTTCACGTCGCTCCTCACCGGCACCACCGGTTACACGGTGAAGATCACCTCGGGTGCGGGTTCGGGGACGAACAGCCTCGCGTTCCCGAACTCCGGTGGCGGCGATCCCTCGACGTTGTTCACGATCGTCGATTTCTCCGGGACGGTCGCCGCCGGGGACAGCTACGAGGTGCGCGCCACGCAGACCATCGCCGACCTGTTCGGTCCGTCCAACGAGGCCGGCCTCAAGGAGGGGACGTCCAACGTCGCCGACGTCATCTGGGTCCCCTCGTCGGGGGGGCACTTCTCCCGGGTCTATTACAACGACGGCAAGTGGAGGGTGAACGGTTACCTGCCCCCCATCGGGGAGACCGAGCCGGTCTACTTCACCGACAGCATTTACGTCCAGCGCCGCGGGAGCACGCCGATCGATGTCGTGTTCACGGGGCACGTCGATACCCGGGAGACGGTCGCCGGGGTCGACAGCGGGTTCAATTTCCTGAGCCGCGTCATCCCCGTGGGGGTGGCGCTCGACGACTCTGGGCTCGATGGCGGCCTCGCCTCGGGCGATCAGAGTACCGCGGATATCGTCTGGACGCCGACCGGCATGGGCGAGACGTTCCAGAGGTATTTTTTCGACGGTTCCCAGACCTGGAGGAACACCGGCGAACTCGGGCGCGACTCCGGCCAGAACCCGCTGACCTCGGGCTACCTCGTCCAGAGGCGGGGCGGCCCTACCGACGTGACGATCACCTATCCGACGCTCAACAAGGACGGGGGCGGTGTCGGCGGCCTGCTCATCCGCCAGCCCACCGACCCGATGGGTTTCCAGATCTCGGTGGTCGAACGGGACAGCGCCGCGGGCACGGCGACGGTGACCTGGGGTTCGAAATCCGGGGCGACCTACCGCATCCTCGAGACCAACGACCTGAAGACCTACACGCAGATCGGCCAGGTCACCGCCAGCGCCGCGAAGACCAGCTTCACCGACAGCAGCGCGTCGGAGCACTGCACCTTCTACGTCCTCGAGTCCGACGACCTGTAAGGGGGGGAGAAGTGGGGGCTATTCCTGTTCCCGCACCCGGTAGTACCCATCCAGGAGGCTGGTGTTGGAGGAGTCGGAGGTGGAGGTGCTGCTGCCAGCGGAGGGGATGTCCCTCTGGATCTCCCGCCAGGTCGCGAGGTCCTCGGAGAAGTCTACCGCGTAGGTCTTGTCGGCCTGCGAGTTCCAGGTGAGCGACACCTCCCCGTTGCCCGCCCGGGCGACGTCCGTGATGAGGAAGTCGGTGTCCGACGGGGGCGGGTCGGTGATCTCTTTCGCCGTCGCCGGACCGGCCTCCAGCTGGAGGGTCCTCCCGGTGTTCTGGAGGCCGAACTGCTCCAGTGCGGTGTTGTCGACCGGGGCGATGACGGTCCCGTAGGCGGTCTGGGTGGAGAGGTCCTGGTCGGCCAGCGAGAGGTCGAAGGCGGCCGGGATCGGGTTGTCCGGGTCGTCGTCGAAGAACCGCATATTGGTGCGGACGACGGCGACCTCGGTCGACCCCGCCAGGGCGAGCGCGTTGCCGAACACCATGAAGACGGGTTGGCCGTTCAGGGTGTCTGGGATGAGGTCGTTGGTGAGGCCGGAGAACGCGCCGCCCGCGAAGTTGACGGTGAAGCCGCCGAAGCGGGACTGGGCATACGCCGTGAACGCTGCGGCGAGGTCCGTCCCGGCGTCGGCGCCGACCGTCGCCGGGACCCCGCCGAGGAAAGCGCCGATCGCCACGAAGCCGGTCCCGTCTGGGATCGGGACGCTCGTCGGGCTCACCACCGAGGTGTACGTCTTGTCGACCTCGCTGAAGCTCGCGTAGTTCGTCGCCGCCCCGGAGCCGGGGTTGCCGGAGAGAACCAAACCTGCCAATACGATCGTGACACCCCCAGATTTCATCACAGTATAACTTACGCGCGGGTTGTGGTGGGCAGGGTCGTTACCCGACCTAGCGCGTTCATCGTGAAGGAAAAATCCGGCCTGTGGAAGGGAAAAATGTGGCTCCCGCCGCGTTCCAGAGCGGGGGGCTGCGGCGGGCTCGGGGAGGAGGGGGGGCGAAGAGGGGTGAAAAACATCCATCTTCCAAAAAAAAATCGTCTGCCGGTGGCCCCTATATAGGTGACGGCAAGGTGCCGACTATCACGAGAACCCAATACCCCCACTATGAAACAGAGACCTCATGAGCAATCAGTTACCTGTAGCGGCCAAGGCCACTGTCAGAACGGACAATGTACCGGAATCCGATGTGATCTCGGGAAGGTGGCCTCGATCGCTGGCTGCCACTCGGCTTTGACCCCCGATGGCCAGCTGACGCGGATCGAAGACGAAGACCTGCGCAAATACGTCATCAACGAGGGACTCCAGAACCTGATCGACGAGGTCGGGGCGCGTTTCGTCAAACGCCTCAGGGGGATATATGGGTATCGCTGGGGGGTGATGATCAAGGAGGTGATGATCGAGGTCGCGACGAGGCTCCACCTCTACTACTACGACCTGCCCGAAGATGCCCTCACCGAGAACATCCACACCCGGTTCTACGAGGAGGGCAGAAAGGTGTTCCGGTCAAAACTGAAGTCCGAGATCAGGCGCAGGGAGCGCGAGAGCCGGTACGCCATCGAACTTGACGCCAAGGAGGAGCTCGTCACCCCGGCCGGCTCTGACCATCCGAGATTTATCCTCCTGCACGTCCTCGAGAACTTCGCGCCTTTCGTGGAGACGCTGTCCCCCAGCATCGAGAGGGACGTGGCCATCACCATCGCCGATGCCCTCTCTTCCGACGGGCGGACGCTGGCAGAGATGGAGATCGCCGAGAGGAGCGGCTATGCCGTCGAACAGGTCGTCCAGGCCCTCTACCGCCTCCAGCGGAAGGCGAAACAGTTCTTCGAGCTATAAGATCAATGAAAACACAACACCTAGAACAGGCGGCCCCACTCGATGCGCCAGGGGCGGGCTCGCCCTCAGGGCAAATTGCCGTGCAGTCCAGCGATGAAATAGCCTTTCTCGCGTGCGCCTCCGTCCTCTGCGGTCTCGGCGAATCGAGAGGGGATCTCTCTTACGATCCCTACGAGTTCGTGTCTCCGACATCGTTCGAAAGGGAGCTGCTGGACGATGTTAAAGAGGCGCTGAGCCAGAAGATCCTCTACGGCGAGGCGAAGTAACGCGCCACCCCCCCACCCCCGACGGGTTGCCGCGGGTGGGGGGTCAGCTCCCTCCGCGGGCGCGCCGGATGTAGGCGCGCAGGCGGAGGCTGGTCTGGAGGTCGAGGGTCGCCCGGTTGGCGGCGAGGTATTTGGCCAGCGGTTCGGCGAGCTCGTTGCGCCTCCAGGCGATCAGGTCGTCGGCGACATGGCGCGCCATCTCGGGGTGCCCGGCGAGCAGGGTGCCGTAAGCGGCGACGATCCGGTCGCGGAGGTGGGTATGCCCCTCCGCGCCGTGCACCGAGAGGGCGAGGACGATCTCGCGCAGCTCTTCGGGCTTGCGGTCGGCGTCGCGTAAGAAGTGGGTCTCGATGAGGTCGAGGGCGGCGGCGCCTTCGATCTCGATGAGGGCGGTGGCCCAGGCGGCGAGGTTGGTGGCGATGCCGAACTCGGCGGCGCTGCGCAGGGAATCTTCGATCAGTGCGCGGTCCTCCGGGTGCTCGCTCTGGGCGAGCAACAGGATGTAGAGGGGGTGCCACTCGATGTAGCGGAAGTCGGCGAGGAAGGCGCGCAGCCGCTCGCGCGGGAGGGCTCCCCCGAGGCGGCGGATCTCCCCGTATGGGGAGCGGGCGACCTCGAGGTGGGCGAGGGTGCGGACCTGCGCGTCCTCATGGCCTAGCTTCGTCGCGAAGAAGGCGGTGCGCCGCTTCGGCGACGCCTGCCAGTCGGGGGCGAATTCGAGCACGTCGCGGACGAGGGGGGCGAAGTCGCCGGCGGCGATGCCCACCCGCCGCCAGCCGGCGTCCTCGCCGCCGTCGGTGCGGACGAGCACGACAGAGCGTTCCGGGTACGCCGCGAGCAGGCGGCGGGTGGCGCTGTCGAGGAAGAGGTCGATCTCCCCAGGGTCGGGGTCGCCCTTGAGCACCTCGACCGCCGCGAAGTGGAACGGGCGGCGGGGATCCTCGCGGGCGAGGACGACGGCGTCCGATCCGATCAGGAAGTCGGCGGCCGACTTCTTCGGGAAGGGGATACAGATCTGGCAGGCGCGAATCGGGAGGGAGGCGGCGATGGGCAGGACGACGGTCAGCGCCAGCGCGGCCAGGCGGGTCTGGGGTATGGCTCGCATCGGTTCCGGCTAGCTCCTTTTGGTGTTCCCCCACAGTAGTTTGACCAGGATCGGGAGGGCGGCGGCGAAGAAGGCGAGCATCGAGATCGGGGGGAGGCCGCCGGGCCAACCGGCGGGCGCCAGCCAGCCGGACAGGCCCATGACCAGGACGTGGCCGGCCGCCAGGGCGAGGCAGAGGTAGCCCATGCGCTGGCCGCGGCTCCAGCGGTCGGCGCCGACGGCGTCGTACATGAAGGGCAGCGAGGTGATGGCCGTGATCGACAGACACCATAGGCTCAACACGCCGAAGGCCATGCCCAACTCGCCGACGAGGTTCATCTTGCCGTTCTCGAGGAAGAACTTGGGGTAGTACTCGGGCGAGAACAACAGCAGCGACATGAAGGCGTGGATCGCGGCGAGGGAGAAGCCGATCAGGCCGCAGAACTTGATCAGCACCAGGCGGCGCCCGGGGTCGTCGGCATAGACGCGCAACGTTCTGCCGATCAGGTACGAGCAGGCGATGAAGACGACCGCCGCCAGCGAGATCGCCTTGTTGGCGATATAGAGCGGCAGGTGCGACCACTCGACGCCCTTGATGAGGTGGTAGCGGACGACCGCGTAGGTGAGGGGGACCCCGAAGAGGAAGACGAACCAGCGCGAGGTGAAGGGCTGGATCAGGCGGGGCGCCGGGTCCCCGGCGGCACCTTTGCCCGAGCCCTGATGTCCGGGGGCGCTCATCGTCTTAACATTTTATCATCGGCGGCGGGGGTCGCGAAGGACGAAGTGCGGATGTGGCCTAATGCGTATTCGAAGCGCTTTGCCCCGGGGTGGGCCAACTCGCTTGCGAACGATGAGGGCGGTGTGGGAGAGCATATGGTCCATTGAGAATGGTCTAACCCGGGTTGAGCGGGGGCAGGGGTGTGGACTTGCTAGAGGGGGGCGGTTTCGAAAGGCGGCGCTGGCGCCGGAACGCCCGCGCGAGCTTGTCGCCGGACCAGTCGCCGTGGTCTGGGGTGGCGCCGAAGAGGAGGCGCGACAGGGTCGCTCGCTCGCGTTCTAGGTTCTGATCAAGACCGTCGCCGGCCGGCTGGACCGACCGCGTCCAGACCCCTAGTGCGGCGTAGGCGGCGGGGGCGTCGTCGGACTGGCAGGCTCGCAACAGGTCCCTGGCGGCCTTGTTCTCGGGGCGGCGGTGCCTTGCCCGCCAGCTGGCGAAGCACCTGGCCACGGGTTTGTGGGCGAGCCACCCGGCTAGGCCGAGAACGAGCAGGATCAAGGCCGTTGCGATCCAGCGGTCGCGCCGCGCCCCGGGGGCGGCTGGGGTGCTGGCGCTCCCCTCGACCGTGGACGTCGTCCCCGGCAGGATCTCGCGCTTCAGCTCGACCTCCCCCGGGTTCCACCACACGAACGGCTGCTCTGGGATGGAGAAGGTCCCGGCCTTCTCAAACTGGTATTTGATGGTGTCGGTGCGTCTCGCCCTGGCCGCCCCCCTGTCGCCGGCGTCCTCGAGGGCTGGTTCTCGCAGGTGGATCCGGATACCTTGCGGTGCTTCGGGTGAGGCGGGCGCCAGCATCATCGCCGTCGTCCCGGCGGCGCTCTGGGTGATCGTGCGCTCGATGACGTCGCCCGCCTGCACCGCGTCCACGTCCGGCGGGGACCACGACTGGGTGATCTTCATCTCGGTGGTGGCGACGACCACCCCCATGCCCTCCGTCCCGGGCGGGCGTTTGGAGAGGAAGCGCAGCGCCGCCGTTTCGCCCCCCATCGATTCCGGGTCGGAGGTGAAGGTCCGTTTGCCCTCGAAGCGGACCCGGAACGGGGGGATCGTGATCTCGCCGGTCTGCTGGGTGTAGAGCATGAACGGGTGGCGCTGGGTGAAGAGGGTCTCGCCCGCGGCCTCCTCGCTGCCGACGACCGGGCGCCCGACCTTCAGTATCCAGGTCTTGGGCAGCTCCGGGAACTCGAACGAGGCGGTGCCGCTGAACGGTCCGGGGGAGCGCAGGGTGATCGAAAGCGGGACCCCCTCGCCGGTCCAGGCGGTCTTCTTGCCGAGTTCTGCCGACACCGGATCTGCAGCGTAGGCCGGCGCTAGTTGGGCGAGCCCGCCCATCAAGGGTATCAGTCTCCGGAACCCCCTCATTCGGCACCCCCCTCTGGCTCGTCTTTGCCCGCCGCCTGGTAGGCGAACTTGGCCCTGAGAAACTCGGCGGGCTTGGTCTGCACGCGGCGCAGCCAGAGCGCCTGCATCGCCTGGTCGGAGAGCGCGTCGCCCGCCGCGACCTCCGTGTCCTGTCCCCCCGAGCCCTCCTTCTTGTCGAAAGAGATGTCGTCGGCGCCGAGCTTCTGGTCGCCCATGTCGCCCCCCTCCCTCTGGCGCCGTTTGGCGCGGGCGACCGCGATCGCACGGTTGGTCTCGGCGTCCCCCCAGCCGGCGCGCAGCTCCAGCGCACGATCGTACCGTGCGACCGCGGCCTCGTACTGGCCGAGCATCACCAGGCAGTTGCCGCGGTTGAACTCCGCCTCCGCCGTCGCCACCCTGGCGAAAGCCTGTTCCGCCTTCTCGAACTCGGTGGCGCGGAACCAGGCGACCCCCTGGCGCATCGGGTCGCGGAACGCCGCGGCCGCCCTCTCGAACTCGCCGCGATCCGTCAGGCGCTGCCCCTGTTGGTCGGGGGTCGCCCACAGCCCCGCCCAGGTGACGCCGGCGAGGACGGAGACACATGCGATCGCCTTCATGCGGTCCCCTCCCCCTTCCCCTCCGCTTCCGGGGCGCGCTGGCGGCGAAATTGAGTTAACGTTAGTGCGGCGAGCACTGGGACGAGCCACCATCCGGCCTCGGCCCAGCGGACGTGCTCCCCCTCGAGCGACCTGGCGACGGGGGCTCTCGCGACTTTGCGCACCAGACCCTCGATGTCTGCGGTGTCGGGTGTCATCGGGGTGAGGGTGGCGCCGAGGGCGGAGGCGGCGCGCTCGGCGGCATCGAGCTCGGGCGTGTCGGCGCGGGCGACCGCGAGGAGGTGCACCGGCAGGCGGTGGCGGTCGCGAAAGTCGCGCAGGGCGCCTTCGCCCCCCTCCTGGACGGTGTCGGCGA
>JANQMB010000322.1 GCA_028280355.1 Verrucomicrobiales bacterium | reverse complement strand
TGTAGTCGCGCATGCCGCGGGGGCTCAGGGCGGCCAGCCGCAGCAGGGCCTCCGCCTTGTCCGCCTCACCGCTGACGATGTGTCGCGGGGCGGTGTCGGCGACGTTCCTGGCGATGAGGTTGGCGACCATGGTGCGCATCCCGGGGTCGCGCTCCCGTTTGACGAGTTTGATAAGGAGTTCGGTCTCGCCGAGCTGCGCCATCTCCTGCACCGCCATCCGCCGCGCCTCGACCCCGCCCTTGCGGTAGCTGTTGACCAGCCGGCGGAGTTCCTCCGGGGTGTCCGGGTAGAGCCCGGGCTCGAACTCGTCGAGGATCTTCCCGCCGCGGTAGCGCTGTTCCGCGTTGCCGCTTTTCACCGCCTCGCGCAACAGCGGTTCGGCGGCCCTGCCGAGCTTCCAGACCGCGCGGGTGGCGGCCTCGCGCTCGCGGAAGTCCTCCGAGCCCAGGGCGTCGATGAGGCGGGCGATCTCTTCTTGCGATGGCGCCGGGGGCGTCGCGGGGGGCTCCACCTTTTGCTCTGGGACCTCCGGGGCGGGCGCCCCGTCTTCTTGGGCGGGCGCTGCTGGCGTCTGCCACAGCAGACCTAGCGCCAGGCTGGCGAGGGCGTGCTGTTTGGTAACCGGCGCGATCCGCATGGGGTGATAATGTAGCTTGATGTGGCTGGCGGGGGAAATGGGAATTCGCTTGTCTGACTGGGGCACAAGGGTCAGGTTCGCAGGGCGATGGGGCGCGCAGCGAGAAACGACGAGTTTTTGACAAAGGGGGCTATTCTCTGGGCAGCGGCGCTGTTGCTCTTTGGCGGCTGTAAGGGCGAACCTGAGACGGCGCCCGATCCCGATCCCGGTGGAGGGGAGACCGTGGCGGAGGCCGGCACGGCCGCCCCTGCGGTGGACGGGGGGAGAGACCTTACCCCTTTCGACGCCACCGCACAGCGGCTCGACTTCGGCGGGGAGGTTTTCGTCTACCAAGACGTCGGCGGCCAGGCGGCGAAGGCGGCCGAGTTTCTCAACGCGTTGATGGCGATGGTGCCCGAGGGCGAACCGGGCTGGGGACCGGCCAGGAAGATCGACTGGGCGGGGGTCTTCGATGACCTCGGGGCGACCAACGTCGCCGCTGCCGGCGCCAGTTCGCACCAGGTCGGGGGGCGCTACTTGAACAAGGTGTACATCCACATCCCCGGCGGGCGGCGCGGCGTGCTGCGCCTGTTCGGCCGAGGCGCCGGTGCCTTCGAGACGCGGGCGATCGCGCCCGCCGGCGCCGACCTGGTGATCGAGCGCGAACTCAACCTGACCGAAGCCTACCGTTTCGCGCGGGACATGATCAAGCGCTTCGAGCAGCCGGAGGCAGAGCGGGATTGGAAGCAGCTCATGGGGCAGAAGATCGCCGACGCCGGCGTGACAGTGGGCGACCTGTTCCAGAAACTGGACACCCGGCTGATGGTGGTCGCCCGCCTGAGCGAGGAGAGGACGATCGCCCTGCCGGGGGCCCCGGCCGAACTGCCGCAGCCCGAGTTCTACCTCGCCCTCGACGGCATGGGCTGGCTGTTTGAAAAATTGTTAGAACAACTGCCGCCAGAGGCGGCGGACGCGGTGGAGGAGGGCGAGGGTTTCAAGCTCCTGCGGCTGCCGCCGATGCCCCCCGAGGCGCCCTTCCTGCAGCCGGTGGTGCGGGTCGATACCGAGGGCGGCCGGGTGGCGTTGGCCAGCTCGCCGGCCTTTTTGGAGGAGTGCGGCTCGGGCGAGGGCGGGCTGTTCGATTCGCCGGAGTTCAAGGGGGCGACGGCCGGGCTGCCGGCCGAAGGCAACGGTCTGACGTACATCTCGGCCGACGTCGGCAAGCACCTGGAGCGGCTGCTGGAGGCGGGGCTCGATGGTGGTGGGCGGGCGCCCGCCGGGTTCGTCGGTGGGGTGACGGATCTCCTGGCGAGGGCGTTCCCGCAGATGCGCGGCAGCTACGCGCGCGTCTCTGCGAACCTGCCGGACGGGATCCTGACGGTGGCGAACTCGCCGGCCAGCCTCAAACACAGCGTGGTGCTGGCGCCGATGGCGGTGGCTGCGGTGGGGTGGTTTTCCTACTCGAACGCCAAGGGCGAAGCCCCCATCGGGGCCGATCCCGATCTCCCCGAGCCCCTCGCCGGTGAGGGTGCGGACGGGGAGATTCCCGTGCCCAGGAGGAAAGTCGCATTCGTGCCCCTGGAGGACGGTGTGGGGAGAAGGGGCGTCCCTGACAAGAGGAGACCGGTGCCAGACGGCCCCCCAGACGTCGTCCGTGTCTATGCCGACTTCCAGGTTCTAGAGACCGCCCTGTTGAACTACAAGATCGAGGCTGGGGTTTTCCCGAGCACCGGGCAGGGGCTCGACGCGTTGATCGGGCGTCCGGATGGTGTCGCGGTGGACCGTTGGTCCGGCCCGTATATGAGGGGGGCGATCTTGGACCCTTGGGGGAACGAGTACGGTTATCGCTTCCCCCCTGCGCAGAACCCCGACAGGAGTTTCCCAGAGCTCTTCTCGAAGGGCGCCGATGGGCAGGGAGGGACGGCCGACGACATCGGCAACTGGTAGGGTTGAGCCCCGGGGGCAACATCAAGTTTTCGGACAACCATGAATACTAGCAGATACAGAATTTCCGTATACGGCCTGGCGCCGTGTGTCGCCCTTGTCCTGGGCGCAGGCGGGCTCCTCGCGGGGCCGGGCATCGTCGCCGACGGTTCGAAGCACTTCCCCGCCGTGCGCGAACATCTGCGGCCCGGCGGCGGCAGCTTCGGCTATATCGATCTCGACGAGGACGCCGAGGAGGTGGGGGCCTTCGTCGATGATGCGATGAAACTGATCTTGCAGGTGCAGGGCGATGCGCCGCCGGAGCTGGCGGGGCTGTCGGTGAAGGGCCTGGTCGGCGACCTGGGTTTGGACAACATCGCCGCCGTCGGTTGGAGTTCCCACCCGCAGGGGGACTACGTCCAGGCCCGCAGCTACCTGCACGTGCCGGGCGGGAGGGAGGGCTTGCTGGAGCTGGTCGGCGGGGCGGCGCGGCCATTCCTCGCCCCAGCCATCGCCCCGGCGGGCACCGACCTGGTGTTGGAGCAGGAGTTCAACGTCCCCGCGCTGGTCCAGGTGGTCGACCGGGTCGTCCGCCGCCTCGGGGTGGACGAGTTGCAGACGGGGTGGGGGGAGTTCCGCTCGCAGCCGGTGCCGCCGCTCGGGATGTCGGTCGGCCAGTTGCTCGCCAAGCTCGACACGCGGCTGGCGTTGATCGTCCGCCTGCGGCCCGAGGATCGGATCGACGCGCCCGACGCGCCCATCGACCTGCCGATGGCCGATGCCTTACTGGCGCTGGACCGCGCCGGGTGGCTGGTTGGGAGGCTCCGCGCCGAGATGCCCCCGGAGGTCGCCGAGGGGATCGAGGAGGGCGAGGGGTTCCTGCGCCTGCAGCTGCCGCCGATGCCGCCGGAGGACCCGCTGGCGAGGCCGGTGATCCACTTCGACACCGAGGCGGGGCGGCTGCTGCTGGCGACCTCGCCCGAGTTCCTGGAGGTCTGTCTCGCCGGGGGTGGCGGGCTGGCCGGGGAGGCGTCGTTCAAAGAGGTGGTGGCGGGCCTGCCCGAGGAAGGCAATGCGTTCGGCTATGTATCGGAGCGGTTGAGCGCCGAGCTGCGGCGGCTGCTAGTAGCCTCCGCGGAGGCCCAGGGGGAGCGAGAGGCTTTCGAGTTCGGCTGGCAGCTCGTGGAGAGGGCGATGCCGATGTTGGCGGGGAACTACGCCTCTGCGAGCGCCAACCTGCCGGACGGGATCCTGTCGGTGAGCAATTCGAAGGGGGAGGGCTCCTCGTTCGGGACGACGTCGGTGACGGCGGTCGCGATCGTCGGGGCCATCACCGTGCCCGTGTTCTCCTCGATCCAGAGGAAGGCGAAGCAAAACCAGGAGCTGCAGATGTTGAGGCAGTGCAGCCTGGCGCTGAGGGTATGGGCGGCGGACAACGGTGGGAAGTACCCGGACCGGGTCGACGGCCCGCAGCTGATCGAGCTGGTCGGGACGGAGAAGATCTTCCGCTACCCGCACCCCGAGACCGGGGAGGTCAGGCGTCCGCTGTACGTGGCCGGGCTGACCGATTCGACCGCGGCGAAGTATGTGCTGTTGGCCAGCCCGTGGGTTCAGGCGGGCAAGCGCGCCGTGGTCTACTGTGACGGTTCGGCCGGGTTCGTCGACGCCCGACAGTTCGAGCGGGAGCTCGCCGTGACGCTGGAGGAGACCGGCGGCAAGCTGGCCGAATGAGGTTTTTTCGCGCGGAGTTTGCCCGCCGGGGGGAAAGGGGCGACCTTTGCCGGACCCGATGACAGCCATAGCAGCCCAATCCTACAAGATCGCCAGCGGCGACACCCTGACCAACTTAGAGAAAGCGGTGAACCAGTTCATCGCCGGCGGCTGGATGCCCTACGGGCCGCCGTTCATCACCCACGACCACAGGATCGTGCAAGCCATGATCCTACCGATCGGCGTCAAAGCGGCACCTGGCGCTGGGATGCCGTCCGCCCCGACCGCGCCGCCAGTCCAACCCGCCCAGCCGCAGCCGCATCCGCATCAGTCCCAGGCTCAACCCCAGCCCCAGCAGCTGCCCGCCCAGGGGGCTGGCGCGCCCGTTCCACAGCAGGTTCAGCCCCGGCAGGGCCAACCCGTCGCCGCGCCGCCGCGCGCCTGACGCCCCCAGCGGGGGGCGGGGCGGACATTTTTGTCCAGCCGGGTGGGGGGTTGTCCGTTATCTTCCACGGATGACCCCGGAAGACGTGGCCGACACGCTGCTCGCGGGGCGGAGGCGGGGGCCAAGCGG
>JANQMB010000296.1 GCA_028280355.1 Verrucomicrobiales bacterium | reverse complement strand
ACACCACGGGAACCGCCGTAGCCACGAGGCGCAGGTTGAAGTCGAAGCCGCTCAACACGGCGAAGGCGCCGGCCCCGGAGAGCGCGCCGACGAGGAGCGCCGCACCGGTCTGTTCGACGGGTGGGCGATCCGGCCTACGCCCGCCCAACAGGCGAAAGCCGCAGGCGAAGTGGATGAGGGCCGCCACACAGATCAACCCCAGCCCGACCACACCATACTCCGCGAGCACCTGGAAGTAGTCGTTGTGGGCATAGTACGGGTTCGGCTGGTGCCAGATCATATCCTCCGGCCGGTGTTCGAGAAACTTGTAACGGAAGCTGCCCGCACCGTTGCCGAAGGCGGGGGCCTCGGCGAACTGCCCGATCGCGGCACGCGAGTAATACTGCCGCCCGCGGGGCGCCAGGAGTTCCGCGAGCTTCGAGCTGCCCCCGAACCGTTCGGAGAAATTCCCCACCGCGACGATCCCCACGACGACGAGAAACACCGCCCCCACCACGCACGCCGAGATGGATGCCCTGCGGTAGATCGCCGGGTAGAGCCGGCGCCCCACGATGAGCCAGCAGAGGGCGAGCATCGCGACGCCCACCCCGAAGCCAAGCAGGCCGCCCCTGCTGGCCGACAGGACGATCCCCCCGATCGCCAGGACCCCACAGAACAGCGCGGTCAGCCGCGGGCCGACACCCCCCCTCGCGAAAAGCGCCACCGCGATGCCATACATGCTACCGACCACGAGATAGGCGCCGAGGTGGGGGTGCAGGTTGAACAGGCCCCCCGGCAGCGCCCCCACTCGAACGTTCCGGGAGTGGCCCGGCATCACCGAGTAGCTGTAGTCTGCCGTCTTCTGATAGAAGGCGACGAAGAAGTTCAACACCGCAAAAACCAGCAGGAGGCCGACGAACACCGCCCGCGGCCCGGGGCGGAACAGCACCAGCGAGAAGAGCAGGTAGGTGCCTAGGCAGACGAGAACCAGCACGACGTCTGCCTGGGCGACGGTCTGCACCGGGGAGAGCAGCGCCCTGACGAGGCAGTAGGCGGCAGCGAGGACGAAAGAGAGCAGGCACGGCAGCGAGACGCGCCGCCGGAGCCCCCCCGCGAACATCGCGCATACCAGCGACAGGCCGATGGCGACGAGCCCCGGCCACTGGAAGACGAGTTTCGTCCCGGTCGCTACGAGCGCGATCCACCCGTAACCCAGGCAGAACAACAGCAGGGAGACCCACCCCACGGCCAGCCCGGCCCGGGTCGCCCGACCACCGGCCGCGGCCGGCCGCGACATGTCGCGGCCGGTCATCCCCATCGCCGAGAAACGCAGCCGGCGAACCCCGACCCCGAGGGCACAGATCCCACACGCTTTGCGCTGGATTTCCGAGAACGTGGCCCTAGGGTGGCGACCGCCTGGAGACGGGGGAGACCCCGGGTTCGGAGGCGGCGGCAAAACCGCGACGCAGCCCGCACCCCCCCCACGGGGGAACACGACCGGCCCGCGGGATCCCGCTGGCAACCCCACCTTTCCGCCCAGCTATTTCCAACCATCATCGAGAATGAAGATCTTCACCGTCGTGGGCGCACGCCCCCAGTTTGTCAAAGCCGCGCCCCTCAGCAAGGCCCTCGCCGAGGCCGGTGCGGAGGAGGTGTTGGTCCACACCGGCCAACATTTCGACGGGGATATGTCGGACATCTTCTTCTCCGAGCTGGCGATCCCCACACCGAAGCACAACCTCGGGATCTCCGGGGGGACGCACGGGGCGATGACCGGCGCGATGCTCGAGGGGATCGAGTCCAAGCTCATCGCCGAGTCCGCGGACGCCGTGGTCGTCTACGGCGACACCAACTCCACGCTGGCAGGCGCCCTCGCGGCCGCGAAGATCCATGTCCCGGTGGTGCATATCGAAGCGGGGTTACGGAGCTACAACCGGAAGATGCCGGAGGAGATCAACCGGGTGATCGCCGACCAGCTCTCCGAGGTGCTCCTGTGCCCGAGCCGCCAGGCGGTGGAGAACCTCAAGTCGGAGGGCATCGCGGACAACGTCTACGACGTCGGCGACGTGATGGCGGACGTCAACCGGATGGTGGTCCAGGGCCTTCCCCCGCGGCCGGAGGTCCTCGAAGAGCTGGCCCTCGAACCCGGCGGCTATCTCCTGCTGACGCTCCACCGCGCGGAAAACACGGACGACCCCGCCCGCCTGGAGGGCATCGTGCGCGCCCTGGGGCAACTGGAGACACCGATCGTCTTCCCCATCCACCCGAGGTCCCGCATGGCGTTGGAGCGATGCGGGCTCGTCCTGGGCGAGCACGTCCGCTGCATCAGCCCGGTCGGCTACGGCAAGATGATGGCCCTACTGAAGCACTGCCGCCTGGTGATGACCGACTCCGGCGGCCTCCAGAAGGAGGCCTACTGGCTCGCCCGCCCCTGCGTCACGCTGAGGGACGAGACCGAGTGGACGGAGCTGGTGGACTGCGGCTGGAACAAGCTCACCGGTGCCGATACGGAGGCGATCGTCTCTGCGGCGACCAGCTTCGAGGCGCCGGCCGACAGGCCCGACCTCTATGGGGACGGCCATGCTGCGGCGGAGTGCGTGAGGGTGATCAGCAAACACTTCGGGTAGCGGTACCTCGCCAGGCGCTGCCCCGGCCACCTGCCCTACCCCACCGGCGCACCGCCGGAACCCCCGCCCGACAGCAGGTCCTCTACCAGACCGGGGAAGACCTTGTCTGCATCGGCAGAACCGACGCTCCTCCTGATCCGCTCCCCATCCCAATCGAAATCGCGTGCCCTGCCGATCACCTCGGGGGCGTCCTCGTGGGCATCGAACCACATGCCGTTCACCCCCTCTTCGACCAGGTTCTCGGCGGACCCGCGGCGGCTGTAGACGACCGCGGGACAGCGGCTGGCCAGCGAGTGATAGATCCCGATCGAGACGCTGTTCCAGACCGAGAAATCGGCGCACCGGAACAGGGCGCCGACCCCCGTGCCGGGCAGTGCCCCTAACAACGAGACGCGGTCCCGCACCCCCGATGCCGCGACGGCGTCCCTCAGCAGCTGGCTGGGGGCGTCGTCCCCCAGGCCGGCGATCACGAACCCGTCCCGCCCGTGCTGGGTGAGGTAGCGCTCGATGTGGGAGAAGAAGAGATGCAGGGCCTTCTCAGGGGTAACCCTTGTCACGACCGCCCCCATCCTCTCCACGCGCCCCCGCAGGGCGACGACCTCGTCCGGAAGATCGTATGTCCCCTCGAGCGAGCGGAAGTCCACCGCCAGGCCGGCCGGCTGCAGCTTCGGGACGACCTCGGGCCCACCCCAGGCCTCCAACAGCTCGGCCGTCTGCCGGGTCACCGGGTAGACCCGGTCCACCCGTTCGAACACGCTGCGCGCCATCCTCCGTTTGATCCACGACCGGACCTTCGCGTTGCGGCGATGCCACGGTATGTCGCTGAAGAAGGCGCCGATCTTGGAGGTGGGTGGCAGCAGCTTCATCCACGCCCACCCGAGGCCGTGCAGCGGCGCCATCAGGAACACCACCTCGGGGTCGTAGCGCCTGATCTCCCTGGCGGTCCCGGGGTCGAGCGGGAGCTGCGTCTCCCGGAACCGGAGCACGCGCCTCGCCCGGTGGACGGGGAAAGGCGCGGCGGGGTCCGGTCCGGCACCGCGCCGCGCACGCTCGATCCCGAACCACGAGGTGAACACGCTCACCTCGTACCCGGCCCGGTGGAGCGCGTTCGCACACACGTTCTCCTGGTAGTTGAGCGCGGGGTCGAACTGGGGCGGGATCACCGCGACGCGTACAGCGCGCGGAGACCCGCCGGAATCTACCGTATCGCCCGGCATCCTTATCGGTCGCGGTGCTGGCCCGGCATCCTAGATGATGAGCCGCTTGATCTCGAACGCCTCGGCGAAACGCAGGGAGCTCTGGATGCCCCGCATCAACGCCTGGCTGCGGACGAACTCCTCGTTCGCATACGGGCGGTGCATCTGGGACCTGTACTCCGCGAGCGCCCTGATCTTGGCGTCGAGATGTTGGGGTTCCAGCTCGATGAAGCAGTCGGTGGTGAAATTGAAGTTGTTCCACGGCAGCTCGTAACAGAAGATCGAGCTGAACTTGAACGCCCGCACGACCTCGTTGGAGAGCGTCGAGTGGTCCTGGTGGATGTCGTGTAGACAGGGGACGAACACCAGGTCCGGCTGGAGCTTGTTCTTGAGCTCTAGGACGTTGTCCAGGATCGCCTGTCGCTGGTAGTTGAACTTCCTCACCTCGAAGTCGAACAGCACCACGTTCCCCTCCTCGATCCCCAGCTGTTTCGTCGCCGCCTTCACCTCGGTGACTAGGATGTCCGGCGGGAACTCGGCCAGGACGGACTGCCGGCAGGCGGAGAACGCCGCATAGTGGACGTCCACCCCCATCTCCACCATCCGGTTGATCGTCCCGCCGCAGCCGAACTCGCCGTCGTCCGTATGTGGGGCAAACACCAACGCCGTCTTGTATGAAGAGAGTATAGACATAGGGATATGGAGTGTGGGGCCGGGCGGCCCCGGGGGATCTATAGAGTCCGGATCGGCGTCGGTGATGCCGCCGGCGCGGCGGCCTGCGCGCTACCAGCGCACGATCGTCCCGCCCCAGGAGTAGCCGACCCCGAAGCCCAACAGCATCACCCTCATCCCCCGCACCAGGCGACCCGATGCGGCGGCGTCCTCGAGGGCGATCGGGACCGTCGACGAGACGGTGTTCCCGCAGTCGTGCATCGAGATGACGAACTTCTCCTCCGGCACACCGAGGCGCTTGCGCAGGTGTTTCAACATGTACTCGTTCGCCTGATGGAAGACGAACAGGTCGATGTCCCCCAGCGCAAGGCCACCCTGCTCGAGCAGCCTCTCCACCGTCTCCGGAACGACGTTCAAAGTGAAGGTGAAGATCTCCGGACCGTTCATCCGGAGGTAGCGGGACGCCGGCTGGTCGTCGTCGTCGCCCGCCGGCACCGCGGCCGGGCAACGCTGTCCGCCGGCCTCGATGATCAGGTTCTCCGCCCCGGACCCGTCCGTGCCGTACACGAAGGGTCCGCCGAGCCCCCCCTCGCCATCGGCGTGATCGATCAGGGTCGCAGCCGCACCGTCACCGAATATCGTCCGCACGCCCCTGTCCTCCTTGTGCAGGTAGCGGCTGTATGTATCTGCCGTCAAGAGCAGCACCCGGCGCGCCTGCCCGGAGGCGACGAGCCCGCTCGCCACCCCGAGCCCATAGATGAACCCCGAGCACCCCAGGTTGAAGTCGAAGGCGGCGATGCCCGTCGGGAGGCCCAGGCGGTGCTGCAGCAAACACGCCGTCGTCGGCAGGATGTAGTCTGGGGACTGCGTACAATAGAGCAGCGCGTCCACCGAGGAGCGATCGATCCCACCTCGGTCGAACAGCCTCCCGGCCGCCCCCGCCGCCATATCGGACGCGAACTCCCCGTCAGCAACGATCCTGCGGTTCTTGATGCCCGTCTTGCTCTCGATCTTCTCCGCGGTCCAACCGGCGAACTCGGCAGCGAGATCCTCGTTGGACACGTTCCTCTCGGGGAGGTGGCTCGCTATACTATGTATTGTGGCGCCCATGGCATCTCGTCAACCTGAGGCTCGGACTTCGATCAGCGACATCTGGTCTGGATCATACCTTCACTCGACGCTATCGCCCACCAGCTTGAGGAGATCCCCCACCGTCTCACATTCCTCGACCTCCTTGCCCGACAGCGTCTTGCCCATGCGCTCGTCGGCGGCGGCGATGAAGCTCAACACGGCGAGCGAGTCCCAGCCCAAAAGGTCGACCAGCGCCGAGTCGGGGGTGACCGTCCCCCGTTCCTCTTCGATGATGTCATCGAGCATTAGGCAGAATTCCGATTTCGTCATAGATTGGTTTGCATCGTTGAATCTCTAGGCGCGCCTCGGGGGGTCCCCGATCTTCCCGAGGAAGGTGGCGATCCGTTTGGCGGCGCGGACGGGGCGCGCCTGGTACCCCACCATCGTCTCCTTGCTCGGCACGGGGCCGCCGACGACCGCCCCCATACCCAATGTCGCATCGTCCCCCACCACCTGTTTCTGGGCAACGACCGAGTTCGGGGCGATCCAGCACCTGGCGCCGATGGCGGCCCCCCCGCACAGCACGGCGCCCGCGATGACCAGGGAGTCCTCCCCCACCGAAACGTTGTGGGCGACCTGGACGTTGTTGTCGATCTTGACCCCGCGCCCCACGACGGTGTCACCGATCGTCCCCCGGTCGACGGTGACGTTGGCACCGATCTCCACATCGTCCCCGATCACCACGTTGCCATAGTGGGGGAACTTCTCGAGGGAGCCGTCCGGGCGCCTCTCGAAGCCGAAGCCGTCGGCACCCAGCACCGACCCCGAATGCACGACGACGCGTTCGCCGAGCCTCGTCCCCCGGTAGAGCGTCACGTTGGCATGGAGCACGCATCCGTCGCCGACCTCCACGTCGTCGCCAACGACACAGCCGTGCCCGATAGCCACCCCCTCCCCCAGGCTGGCGGACTCGGCCACCGCGGCCAGTGGCGAGACCCCCTCGCCCCCCCCCGGCTGAAAGAACCGGTTCAACAGGCGACAGAAGTCGAGGCGGGCGTTGTCGCTCCACCAGAGGGCCGCCACTCGCGGCGCGCAGACGGGCCTCGAAACACGGCGGCTGTGTACGCGGTCGACGATGACGAGGCCGGCGTCCACCTCGGCCAGATAGGCATCGATATCCTTGATCCCCGCCCCGGCGAACGCGGCCCTGCGCCCACCGTCCCCGTCCTGGACCCCCGATATCTTTAGGGGTGACGCTTCCCCGTTCGGGAGTTCGAGGGAATCCCCCTGCAGGCCGAAAGCCTCTGCGATGGACTCTAGGGTCTCCATAGGTGTGGCTCCGATCTCATGTTCAGGCCGCCGGGAAAATCGTGGATCGCGATCCGCCCTCGCATATCACGCCGCCGGAACTGGCATCCTCGGCTTTCCCGTGACGCTCCGGGCTACGCAGGCAGAGCCTCCCCGGCGATCGCCGGAGGCTCCGCTTGAATGCCGGGGCGGGAGGGCAACCGCTCCCCCCCGTCCATCCACAGCTGCCAGGCGAACCCGAATATGGTGTAGGCAAACACGTTCACCGGGAAAATCGAGATCGCCTGGATCGAAGTGATCCCCGACGCCATGATCCCCGCCGAGATCGCCAACATCCAGGTGAGGTTGAACCTCTCCACGCTGCGGACGGGGAGCGATAGCAATCTCGAGTGTAGTTTGAAAGCCACGAGCACCGCGAACACTAGCACGAAGCTCATTGGCACGTACCCGTAGCTGACGATCGCATTCGAGAAGACGTCATGGGTATAGCTCTCGCCACGATATGCGGAGAAATCGGTGGCGCCGGCCATCCCGTGGATGATCTGGTCGCGATCGTAAGATGTCTTCCTGATGTACTCCTTGGAGACCCCGAACGGCTCCCAGAGGTTGGGGTTCGTCATCATGTTGTTAAACCCCGCAATGCGATCCTGCCAGGTGGAGAACTGCAGCATGCCGTTGAGAAACTTGCTGTCTGACCCCTGCCCCAACGTCCGGTTGTCCCAGGTCCACTTGAGGAGGAACCCGGAAAAGATGTAGAGGCTCAGCAACATCGCGACCCCGCTGCCGTAGAATAAGAGCGTCCGCCCCCGGGTGCGCAGCATGAACACCGCGATGATCGCAGCGACCAGGAGCAGGATCCCCGAGCGGCGCATGGTCGCGGCCAGGCCCGCCGAGAATATCACGAACAGCACCAGCGCGGTGACGATGCCGAAGCCGACACCGTTCTTGTCGCGGGACCGGGCCAGGTAGATGCAGAGGACCGCGCAGATCGCCATCACGCTGCTCAGCGAGATCGCCGAGTTCAGCGTCGAGACGGCCCGGATCTCGCCGAACTCCAGCTCGATCATGCTGCTCGCCATCCCGGTCTCGAACAGGGACTCCCACCATGCGAACCCGTAGAAGGCCTGGTACACCGCATAGATCGCCACGGGGACACAGACCCAACACACCCACTTCAACAGCTTCGCAATGTCGCTAGCGCTACGGTGGTGGATCGCCACCATGGGGACCAGGAAGAGATAGCAGCCCGCGTTCACGGCTCCGTTCAAGCCACCCCCAACGGCCCCCGCCCCGCCGCGCGTCTTCGCAATCACCACGATGCCAGCGAGCAACGCGGCGATGACCGTGCCGATCACGTGTGAAGCTCGGATGTCATATTTCTTTGTGATGAACCCGAAGGCCGTCCCGATACAGATACCGGCGACACACGCTGGGGGAGCGAGGTTGCTCACAATGAGTTCTATGAAGTTGAGCTGGCCGTCGAAGACCGTCAGCCGCTTCACGAGGTTCAGGTAAGCGGAGACCAGGATCAGCCAATAGAATGCCCCCTTCGGCTGGAAGAGGCCGATCATGAACGAGGCGATCGTCAGGTACTTCAGTACCAGCGAGATCTTGTTGGCGTCGGAGCCGCCGATCTCGACAGCCGCCATGATCGCGAGCAGGCACACCAGGACGGCGACGCCGATTTCAGAGACCCTATTACCCATCGGGATGTAAGTGCTGACACCGAAGACTACCCCTGCCCAAACTGGGGCGGCGGGAGGCGACGGGGATTAACTGGACAGCAGTTTTTTAAAGAAATCAAGGCGCTGGCGCTCCCAATACCCCGAATCGACCATCCCCCTGATCTCCTCATGTTCGACCCTCCGGCCGCGCATGCGCTGGCTGAACTCGACGATCTCCGCCACATGGGTCTCCACGTTGTCGGGGGCGTCCGGAACCCGCAAGATGAACTCCGGTGGCGGCTCGGGGACCACCACGTCCTCATGGGCGAGGATCACCGGCAGCCCTCTCGCCAGATATTCCCTCACCTTGAGGGAGGCCGCCTGCCGGAGCCCCTTGCGGTAGAAGGTCAGCGTGCTGAGCCCCACGTCGCACCCGCCCAAGATCCCGGTATACTCGTCCTGCTGCAGGAACCCGTAGGTGGTGACGTTCGGCGGGACGTCGTCGGGGAAGTTCTTGCCGATCAGGCGGAACTCCAGGTCTTCGGTCGAG